>CAVFRG010000014.1:0-47199 GCA_963624905.1 Oscillospiraceae bacterium | reverse complement strand
CCTTTTCTGGCAAGTATGGGTAACTGTAGGAGGTACAGCGCCCTCGCTGTACCAAGTTATTTTTTATCGTCACTTACAGTTTTACGGTGGTGCAGAACATTCCGTCGAACATTTGTTCTATGTTTGTCGGCTTGCTCCGGAAAATGCCGTAGAGGGCGCTCCCGCTGCCGCTCATTGCTGCATATACGGCACCGGCGGCATACAGTTTCTGCTTGATATTGGCCAGTACAGGGTGTGTGGCGAAAATGGGGACTTCGAAGTCGTTCACCAGTTCGTTGCGCCATGTGTCTATGGGTTGTCTGATGATATTACGGCAACATTTCGCCGGGCGTGCCGGTGTGATGGCAGCGTACGCATCGCGTGTGCTTATCGCCACGGGCGGCTTTACTATAGTGAGGTAATAGCCCGCCAGGCTTCCCCCTTCTGAGTCTACAGGCATAAGTTCGTTGCCTATACCCTCTGCGTAGGATGGTTCGGCCGTGATGAAGAAGGCGCAATCGGCTCCCAGTCTTGCAGCATAGCGTTCCATTTCGGGTATACCGATGTTCAGTCTGAAGCGTTCGTCCAGCAAGCGTATCATATAGGCGGCATCGGACGACCCGCCGCCAAGTCCTGCCTGCGACGGGATGCGCTTGAAGAGGTGCGCATGCACCCTTGGCAACTGGTAGTCGGCGGCCAGCATGTTGTAGGCTTTTGTAACGAGGTTGTCCTCTTCATTGCAGTCCAATGCGTTGCCTGTAATTTTCAGGTCGCATGCCACGTCACTCGGGAAATCGTCGTCCATACGTTTTATCTCGAGTGCATCGGTAAGCGGGACGGGGTAGAATACTGTCTCCAGATTGTGATAGCCGTCTTCGCGTTTTCCGACGATGTTCAGTCCGAGATTTATTTTCGCACAAGGGAATGTTATCATATTGGTATTTTTTAGTTTGTCAAGTTACAAAGGTAGTTACAAAATCTGGTTTATGCAACCGTTTCCGTGTTAAAATATCCTTACTTCAGAAGCGATTCACGGTGTCGGCGATGTATTCAGCCTGTTCGGTTGTCAGCATTTGGTGGCACGGGATGCTCAGTTCCTCGCGGCTGATGCGTTCCGTCACGGGAAAGGACATAGTGTTCCATTGGCTGTAGCATTGCTGGAGGTGGGGTGGGATGGGGTAGTGTATCATGGTTCCTATACCGTTCTGCCCCAGATATTCCTGCAGGTGGTCGCGCTCATTGCAGAATATGGGAAAAATGTGTACAACGTTGCTGTCTTGTTCACGGTACATGTCGACCGGAACATAGACTTTGGGCGTGCTAATGGCGGCAAGGAGCCTCTCGGCGCACTGGCGTCTGCGGGCATTGACGCTGTCCAGATGCCTTAGTTTCACCTCCAGCACGGCTGCCTGTATCTCGTCCATGCGCGAGTTGTAGCCTCTGTAGGGGAATACGTATTTGCGGCTGCTACCGTAGTTGCCGAGTGCACTTATCGCCTCGCTCATCTCATCATCGTCGGTCGTTACCGCTCCGGCATCACCCAGTGCACCGAGGTTCTTGCCCGGGTAGAAGCTGTGTGCTGCTGCCGTTCCGAGACTTCCTGTCTTTTTTTCCCTGTACAGGCATCCGTGTGCCTGGGCGTTGTCTTCGAAGAGCAACAGTCCGTGTTGCCGGCAGAAATCTTCTATCCTTGGTGTCATGGCGCAGCATCCGTATAGATGTACCAGCATTATGGCGCGGGTTCTGGGTGTGAGCGCTTGGTCGAGCAGCGTGTCGTCCATCTGCATGGTTTGCCAGTTGGGTTCGACAAGTATGGGAGAGAGACGGCATTCTGTAATGGCGAGTATGGTGGCGATGTAGGTGTTGGCAGGTACCATTATCTCGTCACCTTCATGTAGCTTTCCCGTCTCTATGGCGGCAAGGAGCATCAGGCGCAGCGCATCTAGGCCGTTGCCGCACGTAATGCAGTGCTTCGTGCCAACATATCTGGCATAAGCTGTGGAGAAGCGCCTGTTGGCTTCTCCCTGCAGGTACCATCCGCTGTCTATGGTGCGGTTTATGGCCTCTTCCAACTCTTCTTGCCAGGGTGCGTTGATTTCCTTTAGGTTGAGGTAGTTTATGTTCATGTATAACTTTAGTCTTTCAAAATAAATATTTGTTGTTTAATGTATTATAACGATGTCTTAAAGTGCTTCTATAAGCAGGCAGACGGCTCCGTATGTAAAGTCATACAACCTGTATGGTGTGGAAGCTTCGATGAGGATGCCTTGATAGGGACGGTTGAGAAAGGACGTTTCTTTTTCGTTGTTCTGTTCTGTTTCTATACAGAAAGAACCGCTCAAGGGCACGGCAAAAATGGCGTGTGCAGTACTGTTCTCTTCCACAACGTGCTCTGGTGTCATACCGCTCAGCAGCTTTACCCTTCCTATCTTAAAGGGAAGGCTTTTAAGGTTCTCTACGACGGTAAGACTTCCGCGCGGATCGTATATCCTCGGCAGGTTTATCATATTTTTCATTGGGATCATGTTTATGCGGCATTCTCCATCTTTAAATCTGGTTCGAAATCTTGGGATTGATGGCTGCCGTGTATGCAAAATTAAGTATTTTTTTGTGATTTATCGTTACATGAAGTGTTAAAAGACTCGACTGCCGCTCATTTTTATGCATATACCCCTATAAATGTCGCGAAATAGATGTATCTTTGTATTATGACAAATTACCGATTATCATACAACATTGTTTTGTTGTGCTTTTGCTATACGCTCTTGTTGGCTGCATTGCCGCTGCAGGCGTCTGCCCAGCGCCACACCATATACAACCAGCGCATCATGAGTCTGCAGGTGGTGGCCGCGCAGCGTTGGCAGGCCATGCCGGTGGCAGAGATGGGCGAGTCTGTACGCATCGACTTCGACGACATGACGCACGAATACCGGCGCTATAATTACAAGATAGAGCATTGTGATGCCGCCTGGAAGCCTTCGTCCGACCTCTTTGTGAGTGACTATCTGAAAGGCTTTAACGGGGAGCTTACCATCGATGACAACGAGCAGTCTGTCAATACCAACCATCTCTATACGCACTATAGTCTTAGCATACCCAACGAGCATTGCCAACTCACTATGAGCGGCAACTACCGGCTTACCGTCTTTGCCGATGATGACGAGTCGCAGCCTATGTTCACGGCCTGCTTCATGCTCGTTGACCCGCAGATAACGGTGGCACTGGCAGTAACGGGAAATACAGACATCGACATATACAAGAGCCATCAGCAGGTGTCTATGACGGCAGTTCTCGGTGATGTAAGGGTTAACGACCCGCGCAAGCAAATCAAGACGGTGGTGCTGCAGAACGGCAGGTGGGACAATGCCGTGAGAAATGCCTCGCCCGACTATGTGAGCAGCGATGCCTTACAGTGGAGGCACGTCAGAAATCTTATATTCCCCGCAGGCAACGAATACAGGAAGTTTGAGATGCTCGACCTCGACCATACTACCATGGGACTGGACAGCATCATGTGGGACGGCAGGGAGGCGCATGCTTTTGTTATGCCCGACTTGCCCCGTCCCAACTACGTGTACGACGAGTCGGGGAGGGGTGCTTTCTATCTGCGCAACAGCGACAATACCGACAACGACTTTACTTCCGACTATGCGCAAGTACATTTCTTTCTGCAGGCTCCACCGCAGCAGGGAGAAGTGTACTTGAACGGCAACTGGACTTGCGGACAGTTCCTGCCCAAATACCGCATGTCGTACGATGCTGCAGCGCATGCTTACCGTGCATCGGTTCTGCTCAAGGAGGGCTATTATAGCTATCAGTATCTTACGGTAGGAACTGAAGGGCAGGCAGTACCTGTCTCAACCGAGGGCTCTTTCTGCGAAACACAGAACAAGTACCAGGCGCTTGTCTATTTCCGAGGCACTGCCGACCGTACCGACCGTCTGCTTGGTTATGGCGAGGTTCAGGTAAAGACCGAAAAACCGTAGATAGAACACCGCAAGACAGAACACCGCAAAAGTGCGACCTGTACGATTTTTTCGGACACAGAAAGCGCGGATTCACTCGGAACATTTCTGCTTGAGTGGTACGGCGCCCTCGCCGTACCTCCTATAATTGCCATTTCCGGCAAGTATGGGTAATGTAGGAGGTACAGCGCCCTCGCTGTACCACTCAAGCGAGAATTTTATCACTTAAGTGATTTTTCCTAAGTGCGCCTTGAAAATCCAACCGTACAGGTGGCAAAAGTGCTTCCTTTATAGGGACGCATAGTTCCTCCGTGTTTTTGCTTACATCCTATTTTATTCTAACGACCATTATGATAAATAGGACACATGAAAGTCCCTAATCAGCGTGTTCGTGTAAACGATTGCGCCTTCAAAAATCCATTTTTTGCAATCTATATATCCTGTCCTATCATTTTAGTTGCTACTTTTGCTATCAGAAACCAAACAACAAAAGATCAACCTGAAAATATGATGAAGGTAACACACCTTCATCAAAAACAAAGGTATTCAATCTTATATTTGTTACATGACATTATTTTAATTTCTAAACCTAAACTTTATGAAAATTTCCTTGCTTCAACTTCGCGCATGGGCATTGGCGTTAGTACTCAGCATAAATGCCTTTGCCTTTGCAGACAATCCCTATGGGCTGAAAGATAAGATTCAAGACGGTGTCATACTACACTGTTTTGACTGGACAGCCGCTCAGATACAAGAGGAAATCCCAAGCATTGCGCAAGCTGGCTTCAGCGCTGTCCAGCTTTCTCCGGTACACCAAAAAGAGGGCGCAAGTTCTTGGTATATGGCTTATCAGCCCTACGACTACCATATCGGCAACTCTATTGCCACTACGGAATCCCTGACCTCCCTCTGCACTAAGGCTCACGAGTATGGCGTGAAAGTCATCGTCGACGTTGTGGCCAACCACACTAACGGCAATCTGACGTATGTGGCAGACCGACTCAAGAGCACAAACCTCTACCACGATTATGGTGGTGGTATCGACTATAGCAACCGTTGGCAGGTCACACATGGCAAAATAGGCATGTGGGACCTCAAGACGGAGGATACAAACGTACAGAACATCATCAAGACTTACATAGCTGAACTCAAGGCATGTGGCGTGGACGGTATACGTTGGGATGCTGCAAAGCATATCGGCTTGCCTTCTGAAGGCGACCAGTTTTGGGCCAATGTGCCGGATGCAAGTATGTACAACTACGGTGAAATCCTCGACTCCCCCTATACCGGTGACGACGGCACGCTCTTGAAAGAGTATGCCAAGTACATCTGCTTTACCGACAATGGTTATGGCGATGGCATGGCAGGCAGTTTCAACAGCGGCAACGTGCCCTCATCCATAGGCAACTTCAACCAGAAAGGCGTAGACAACAGCCGACTGGTCTACTGGGGTGAATCGCATGATACCTACAGCAATGACGGTGGTTCTTCAAAATATATCTCACAGAACAACATCGACAAGGCATACGCCATAGCCGCGGGTAACAACAAGGCTACCGCCCTTTATTTCTCCCGTCCTTCAGCTACAGCCAAGGACGCTATCAAGATGGGTACCAAGGGCAGCACGCACTATACTTGTCCAGAGGTGGCAGAGGTAAATCACATGCATAACCTCTGTGCTGGCGAGGCCAACTACTATGTGCATCAAAACGGCGTGGGTGCGCAGCTCCGCAAGAACGGTGCAATCTTCGTGCTAGGCAGCGGACAAAGCGGTTCGGTAAATATTCCCAACGGTAGCGGCAGTTGGCTAACTCCTGGGGCTTACGCCGACAGGGTTGGCGGTGGTACCTTCACCGTGACAGCGTCAACGATTACTGGTCAGATTTCCAAGTCGGGTATTGCCGTTGTCTACAGCGGAACAATCTCGAAAGGCAGCATCGCCATATCGCCAGCGGGTGGCTCTTTCACCTCGGAAACCCAGACCATCACCCTCACAGGTACTGATACCAAGAGCATTTACTACACGATAGGAAGCAGTGCAAAGCAGACTACTACTAACTCTACCATATCCTTTACCATCGGTGACGATATGGCGTATGGCGAAAATGTTAGTATCACCTATGGCGGTATTAACACCGATGGTGAAGCTATCAGCGAGAATACCGTCACATTTACCAAGCAATCCCCATCGACTACCGTAAGTGTTTACCTGAAGAACGCAGCTAGCTGGGCAGAGCCTATCTACTGCTATGCTTATAGTAAGGATGAAAAAACGAATAATGCCGCTTGGCCAGGTGTGAAGATGACACTTGACTCCGCTATCGGCTATTATACACTTGACCTTTCAAACTACGGTTTGGAAGACGCGTACTGCATATTCTATAGTGCGTCAGGACGTTATCCTGGCGATATGGAGAAAGGACTTGACACCGGTGGCACTTCAAAGCTCTTCAACAATAGTACAAAATCCTGGACCGAGTACTCTCCTACTCCTGTTGTGGAGAAGCCTATTGTCACGATGCCCGCTTCACAGACATTCAACACGAAGCCTTTCTCTGTAAGCCTTTCCGTGGGCAATGCCACGTCAGCCTACTATACCGTCAACGGTGGCTCGCAAGTGTCGTTCTCTAGCACCACTACGGTGTCCATATCCGAGACATCTACCATCAAGGTATCAGCTACCAATACGGCTGGCAACACGGAGAAGTCGGCCACTTACACCTATTGCGTCACTCCTACCCCAACTCCTGAAACGGGCAATCTCGCCTCTTACTATAAGACCAACCCCAACGGCTATGGCAAGAAGAAGACCGTGAGTTCGTATGAAGACTTTACTCTTTCCGACATTATAGCACAAGGTGCGGCAAACGATGACCCTCGTGTCTATCGTCCTAACTCCATGTATGAGGTGCCAATCGACCTGTATGCTCTCTACGCAGCATACGATGATACCAACCTCTACCTCGGCTGGGACATGACCAACGTGCAGGATGTTGTAGCGCCAAACGATGATTATCCTTTGAGCCAAGGCATTCTTTATCAGACGATGAACGTGCCCTTCATGTTGCTTTTTGATACACAGGAAGGTGGCAGCAATGGAACTACTGACGCTTCGGACGGTACCATCTGGAACTCAGGCATCACGTATCCTTCTATCGTCAACCGTGTGATAATGTGTTCTACCAACGCTTCTAACGGTCCATATGTATACGAAAACAACGGCACCTTCATCAATCCTACAGAAATCTACAACGCCACAACAAGCGGCATTAATTTCAGTGTCAGCAACTTCGGGCTTGGTATCAAGTCGGCTACCGTATATGGCATTGATAAAGGCTATGGAAGCAACAATGGACGCGCCGTAGGCGACATAAAGCGCGACAACGAGAGCTGTGCAGCATGGGTTGACTTCAACACCAAGGGGCACAACTCGAGCAAACTTGACTTCCACTACTACATGACCATTCCATTGTCTACGCTTGGCACTTCCGCTTCGCAGATTGAGTCTCGCGGTCTTGGCATCATGCTCGTAGCCACCATGGGCAAGTCGGGTATGGATTGTCTGCCCTACGACCTCTCCATGAACGACAACGCAGACCTGGCGGATACCGAGTCGCAAGAGTTCAACTCTTTCGAGAAAAGCGATGCCGACAACATCACAACGTCGTTCGCTTACCTTGGCAAGAAAGCCACTGGCATAAGAAAAATCGCCACTGGCGCATCGAACGGGTTGACCAATGTATACAACCTGTGTGGCTATCTCGTCCGTACCGATGTGCCTGTCTCCGAGGCTACCAAAGGGCTTGCTTCCGGTGTATACATCATGAAGAATGCTCAAGGCAAATATGCAAGAGTCTTTGTAAAGTAAACGGCATCTGCCATTACATGCGCACGCCATCAATAACGTAAGTTACTGGTGGCGTGCAGTTTTTTGATGTCTGTCGCCATGTGGTGCTTGCATGTCATCGCTTTTACTTATCCCATGCAGAGTGTGGCAAATGGACATGTGCTGCAGCGTGATGTGTCTTCTGTCGGAGAAAAAGGCACAGATGTGTCACATATTTCGGCAATGAGAGTCTGAAGTCCGTCAGTGAATTCTGTAGCGTAAACTGACGCGTCAAGAATGGGGTTCTTGCCGAAGGTGATAGTCGGGTCGTAATCATCGGATCCGGTCTGCTGGACAAACATCAGTCCCGGGCTTACCGGGCTGTGTGCGGGATTCAAAAGGGAGTCTTGTGCCACTATGAGTGAATAAAGCATCGTTTGCAAGTAATAGTCTGAATGGGATTCCAGCATTTTAGGGTCAAATATAGCGTCCACATTCCCTGGATGTTTATTCCTGTCACGCCCAGTTTTATAATCTATTACGCGTATACGCTGGGGGGTGATTCCGGCTTCTCCACGGGCACTTGCCGTTACGGCATCAAGCCTGTCTATGATTCCGCCAACCGTAATCGTGCGCATTCCCGACGGAGTTTTGATGGTGTATTTGGCTGACACGTACTTTTCCAGACCGATAATAGTCAATGGTGTAAAACGCAGGTCCACTTCGAGCATTTTGTGCAGATAGCGAATAATCACTTGCCGGTTGATACGCTGTAGTCCGTTATAGTCTGGTGTTCGGTCAGCAGCTTGGTTCATTTGCTCTGCAAAGGCTTGGTCTACAAGCTTTTCAAGTAGTTTTTGGTTGCCGGCCTGTGCCTTCAATGCTTCATGGCTGATGACTATGGGACGGCAGAGTTCTTCCTGTCCTTTCTTGTTGAGTATTATGTCTGACGGGG
This sequence comes from Oscillospiraceae bacterium, assembly GCA_963624905.1. Taxonomy (GTDB): domain Bacteria; phylum Bacteroidota; class Bacteroidia; order Bacteroidales; family Bacteroidaceae; genus Prevotella. The sequence goes on along the minus strand of CAVFRG010000014.1, from coordinate 38,474 downwards.
CGGCAAATCGCAGGTAAAACAGTTGCGCAGCCCTATGGAAAATGAGTCCGAAATGGCGGTTGTCTATTTCGTCATTAATTTCTTCCGGTTCCTTCAGTCCCATGATGTAGCGGTAGTAATAGCGCAAGGGGCATCTCAGGTAGGTGCTGAGTGATGTGGGCGCAACAACTCTGCCGTTCATCAGGGCATCCACCATCTGTAATGTCTTTTCTTTCGGTTCTATGGCCTTTGCAAGTGGGGTCTGCCCTGTTTCCATACTGATGCGCTGAATGGTATAATTGCTCTCTACAGCCAACTGCAGCATAAATCGGCTCATTTCTCCTGTATGTCCATCGCGTGTGGCATTGTTGTATGCCAACGTAATGTCACCTGCCCGCTGCAGCATACGATGGAAGTAATACGCATAGATCGCCACTTTATGGTCTATCGTGGTAAGGCCATAAGCCTTGCGCAGTGAATATGGAATGAAAGAAGCGTCGTTTACCCCTTTGGGCAGGTTGCCTTCATTGCATGAAAGAACGAGCATGTGGTCAAAATCGAGATTACGGGTCTCGAGTATACCCATTACTTGTATTCCCTCTGCCGGTTCGCCATGGAACGGAATGGATGTAGTAGTGAAGAGCTGTTGGAGCAGCCGTTCGAAGGTTACTGTGTCTACGGTAAGGTCGCCTGAATCCATCAGTTCGGCAAGTCGGTTGACAAGCGTGTAAGTTCTGAACAATGCCTCATGGAAGAGTGCATCGCCCTCTCTCACCGCATTTGTTCCCAAAAGTCGCAGCACATGTAGCAGATAGGAGGCAAGAGCTTTGTTAAACGACTCTTTATCAGCCTGTAATTGCGTAAAAAGTAGTTGTATGCCTTCATCGGCATCGTTTGTCAATAACTGGTGTGTAGGAAAGAGAACTTTCTCGGCCGCCAGACGCTCTGACAGGTCGGAACAGTTTGGAGATATGTATGGTGCATAGGGGTGTCTAAGTATCTTGTTGACGAATTTGAGCCGAAATGTTTTTCCGTTGTTTCTGATGCCAAGAGTTTGCAAGGCAACGAGCTGTTGTACGAGACTGTAGAATGGGGTCAAAGCCAAAGGGTAACCCAGCGTGATATTGACGCTGCCTGTTCCTTCTGGCAGCGAATGGATAACGGAAGGGAGCAGACTCTCGTCTGCCAGCACAATGGCGGTGCGTCTTCCTGCCTTGTACCGTTCTTTGTCCATGAGCCACGTATGTACGTAGCATGCCTGGATGTGTTCGGTAGTTGCCGCGGCAAAGGTAACGTCCTTAGGTCGCTTCATGTTGCCGTAAGCCTCAGAATGCATACTTTCGGGCAGTTCGTTGGGGAATGCACTGAGATACTGTCGTATGTAGTGCCCCGCCTCGTGGTCGGCGCCCATATAATAGTTGTCGTAATCCCAGTAGAATGCGGCCTTTCCTTCCTGCATAAGTCTTTGACACAGTAGGCTTTCAACCTTCTGCATCATATTGAAGCCCACGAAGAGGTACTTTTTGAAGGAAAAACAGATGTCTTTGTTTTCTACTACTCTTCGGTAGAGCATCCCCTCATAAGCAAGTCCCTGTGAGGAAAGCCGTTCCTCGTAGTCGTGATAGATGTCTAAAAAGTGGCTCCACAACTGCAAGAACCGCTGTTTCAGTTCGGTGTTGTGCTCGTCGGAGAAATTGCTGAAGAACTTCTTGATGATAGCCTTTTGCTCTTCAGAGAGATACGAGATGTCGTCCAATTCGTGGATGTCGCGCAGATTGGCGAATAGCTTGTCGGCATCAGCCATATTCTTGTCCACATCGTCAAAGTCGGCAATGAGCAACTGCCCCCAACCGTAGAAATGGTCGAGCGTTTCGCTGATGCCTGTACATTTTACGAAACTGCGATGCATGTCGCATACCAGTTTGATGGGGTCGCCCACCTTCAGGTTGCTGTGATGCCTGAAGAGGTCGCTGATGGTAATGTATGCCGGGCTCCATATGGGCTTGCCGGCCAGACGTGCCAGTTCTTCATTGAGGAACAACGAGGCGCGTTTGTTGGGGAACACTACAGCAATGTCGCTCAAGTTTGTGCCGTATTTGGCAAGGATGTCTTCTGCTACGAGTCTGAGAAATGGAGTCATATTAATAAAAATGTATAAGGGGTTGGGGTAAATGGTGTTATTGTTTTCTGCTCTTGTTGATTTCTCTCACAATGGCATCGATTTCATCGAACTCTGTACCCTTGTTGAGGTTGAGGTAAATGGTATAAAGCGGAAAGGCCCATTTGGCTTTCTCCTGTGGTGCCATTTTGCGGTAGCGTTCCAGATAGGGCAATGCCTTCTGGTAATATGCCGTTACTTCGGAATGTTGTTTGCGTGAGAGCTGGTTGCTCTTGTCTAGCACTACAGCCATATTGAAATTCGCCAGGCCGGCATTGTAGTACGACTCGGTCAGAGTGTCATTGCGCTGGAGAAGTGCTTCACTGATAGACAGGCTCTCCCTATTCTTGCCTTGTGACAGCAGCAGTGTACTTTTGGTGTAGAGGTAAAGCTCGCTATCCGGATCGTTGGCCAGGGCATGGTTTACTATGTTCATGGCAGAGTCGAGCATGGACTCTTCGGCGTAGTACTCTACCAGCCGAGGAAAGAAGAAAGGAAACTTGGGTGAATGGTCGAAACCGTCACGCAGGGTCTGCACATAACGTGCAGTATCCTTTTCCAACTTATATGTCTCGGCAAGATACTGCAACATGTAGTCGTAGTGCGCAGTGTCTTTCAGTGCTTCGTAGGAATGGTGGAGCGTTGCTTGGGCATCCTTCATCTTGTAGCCGCAGTAGACGGCCCAATAGGCAGCCACAGGCAACCGCTTGTCTTGCTGCTGATAATGGAAATCGCGGAACATGGGCATGCTGGCACACTTTATGTAACGGTCAAAGAAGCGGTAAGCCTCTGCGTAGTCTTTCTTGCGAATGAACCATGCGCCTCCGTTGTACAGGTTGGGGCGTATCTGGCCAAGAAATTCTGCGTGCGGCTTGCGGTATTCCAGCTCCACCCTACCCTTCTTGTCCGGACACATCTCTACGGAGTCTAGTTCGCCGGCTATCTCGAACAACCGCCGTGTTACGTTGAAGAGTTTGGCTGTGTCGTATTTCTGCTTGAGATAAAGCTGTTCATTGCCTTGTTCGTACTGTTTGCGCACGGCATCGTAGAGCACCGCCCAGATCTTCTTGTTGCTCCTGTTGGCAGAGTCGCCGAGCAGTTTCTCCATACTTTTCTGCGCCTTGTCGAGATCCTTGCCGGCCTTGACCTGGTCTTTGGCTGTCTGGATATCTTTTTTCTGCGCATGGCAGGGGGTAGAGAATGCAATCGTGCAGAGCATAAGCCTTACGAAGATGCGGTGGGTGTTTTTTGTTATGTGAATATAATCTTTTATCCTTGTCATTGTTTCTTGCCCTGATTATCGTTTCCGTTGGTGATGCTTTCTACGCCGTACTGGTAGTAATACCAATAGGTGTTGCCATAGGTGTCGCGTAATGCAGTCTGTTTCTCAGCAGCATTGGTATACTTGTGCTCCAAAGCCTGAAAGTCTTGAAAGTCAGCTTCCATCACTCCGTCCTTGTATACCATCACCGGACTGGTGCGTCTGTGTGCGTATAGTACAAGTGCTTCCTTGTAGTGGCGCGGCATCTTTACACTGTCATTGGCATAGGTGCGTTTTACTTCTGCTACAAAACGGTCGAGTTTTTTGTCTAGGAGCAGCGCACACAGCATATAGTCTTTCGGTATGCGGTATCTCTTTTTTCTGACCGTTTGTTTTTGGGTCGTTCCATCGGACAAGCGTGCCGACTCCATCCAGCGGGGTGCCTTCCACATCATGGCCCTGACGGTTACTCCGTCAGGAACCATAGCCCTGCTACCGCCTGCTAACGGATAGGTGAACAACTCCTGTCCCATCTTGCCACATCGGTGTAGGCAGGCTATTCGAAGCATCGTGAGTGAAGAGTCGGTCTTCTCCGAGCGTTTGCCTACCTCCAAAGCCTCTGCATATTTGCCTTGCAGCATAAGGTGTTCCATCCGCAAACGTTCGTGGAATGTCCTGTCATGGTTGGCCAGTCCCACTACCCCCATCATCATCAAGGTCAGCATGAGTACGTTCTGCCATAATTCGCGCGAAAGCTTGCCTTCGTGCCTCAATGGCGGTTCAAGCGTCTCCATCTGTGTCGATACCCATGACAATCCGCCCCATAAAGTCAGTGCCACGGGAACCAGTAGCCAACGCCAAGACCATGCGTGATGCTGTCCGAAGTCGGCAGGTATAGACGTAAGTATCGTCATCAGCAGAAAAGACGGCAAATAGTTGATGGCATAAAAATAGCGTTTGACGTGAAAGAGCGAAAATACACCGCGCTGCAACAGAAAGAAAAGCAACGTAAGTAGCAGTGGTGATACCACATAATGATAGGTGGTGACGCCACCCGACAAAACGTGTTGCGCCACCGCCAGTAAATCTGCCTGAAACTTGTCCAGATAGAGATAGGTAAATACTATGAATATTATGTCAACAGTGGAGCGCATCCCCACCATGCCATCTTTTTTCTTTCTCATCTTAATTCTTCTTGAGCACCAAGGCTGTCCTTGCCGGAAGGTAAAGTTTGAGCCATTCTTTGCGGTCGGCAACATAGACGGGGTCATAGTTGGTTACGTGTGTCATGCTGTCATCATTGAATCCGTTGCCCCCAAACTCCTTGTTGTCGGAGTCGAGCACTATACTGTATGCTCCTGTGGGAACGAGGAATCCGTAGTCTGTAAACGACTTCGTAGGCGAGAAGTTGAACACGAACAACAAGTCACCTCTCATGAAGGCTAGTACTTGGTCTCCGTCATTGTGCCATATCTCCTGCACGGGAGTCTTGTTAAAGTTCTTCTCGCTCTTCACTACTTCAAGCATTGCTTTGTCAAAGTCTCCCAAATAACAGTAGCACAAATCTTTATTATCTACAAGATTCCATTGTCTGCGAGCGTATTTGTAGCTCCATCCGTTTCCTTCGCGCGGGAAGTCTATCCACTCTGGATGGCCAAACTCGTTGCCCATAAAGTTAAGGTAACCGCCGTTGATGGTTGACAAGGTGGCAAGTCTTATCATCTTGTGCAGGGCAATACCCCTGTGAGCCATGTCGTTCTCGTCGCCCTTCTTAAAATGCCAGTACATGTCTGCATCGATAAGTCTGAAGATAATGGTTTTATCACCTACCAATGCCTGGTCATGGCTCTCGCAGTATGAGATGGTTTTCTCGTCAGCACGGCGGTTCTTAATCTCCCAGAAAATGCTGCTCGGCTTCCATGCCTCGTCTGGCAGTTCCTTGATGGTTTTAATCCAGTAGTCGGGAATGTTCATGGCCATGCGATAGTCAAATCCGTATCCTCCGTTCTCAAACTTGGCGGCCAGTCCCGGCATTCCGCTCACCTCTTCCGCAATAGTAATTGCATTTTTGTTCACCTCGTGTATAAGGCAGTTGGCCAGTGTAAGGTAGCAGATGGCATTGTCGTCTTCATGACCGTTGAAATAATCGCCATAACCGCCGAATGCCTCGCCCAGGCCGTGCGAATAATACAGCATTGAGGTAACACCGTCGAAGCGGAAACCGTCGAAGTGGAATTCACTTAGCCAGAACTTACAGTTGCTCAACAAAAAGTGAATCACTTCGTCCTTTCCATAGTCGAAGCAAAGACTGTCCCAAGCCGGATGTTCATGTCTGTCACCGGGATAGAAATATTGGTTGGGGTCACCAGCAAGGTTGCCCAATCCTTCCACTTCGTTTTTCACAGCGTGCGAGTGGACAATATCCATAATGACGGCTATACCGTTCTGGTGTGCCGTGTCTATTAGTTCTTTCAATTCCTCGGGGGTTCCGAAACGGCTGCTTGCTGCAAAGAAACTGCTCACGTGGTATCCGAAGGAACCGTAATAGGGATGCTCCTGTATTGCCATGATTTGGATGCAGTTGTATCCGTCCTTGATGACGCGTGGCAATACATTGTCCTTAAACTCGCTGTAGGAACCTACCTTCTCTGCATCCTGCCCCATGCCGATATGGCATTCGTAGATAAGCAAAGGAGATGTGTTGGCCTTGAAAGTCTTTTTCTTCCATTTGTAGGGTTCGGGATTCCATACTTGGGCTGAGAATATCTTTGTCACGTCATCCTGTACCACGCGCTGCGCCCATGCCGGGATACGCTCACCTTCTCCGCCTTCCCAGTGTACCTTCATCTTGTAGAGGTCACCGTGCTTCATCGCTTTCTCGGACAATTTCAGTTCCCAGTTGCCCATGTCGCCAACACGCTTGGCCTGGTACTTGGGCGACTCCTGCCAATTGTTGAAGTCTCCTATGAGATAGATGGCTGTGGCATTGGGTGCCCACTCCCTAAATACCCACCCTTTGGCTGTCTTGTGCAGACCAAAGTAATTGTATCCGTTTGCAAAGTCGCTAAGCTTCTGCTTGCCGTTATGTGTCAGTTGGCCGAGTTTCCATAAGGCGTGCTCGTGCCTGCCGCGAATTGCGGCCTCATAGGGCTGCAGATAAGCGTCGTTCTTTACTATTCCTATATGTTTTTGTGCGGCAACCTTCTTTGCTGAGGTTTTGCCGCTGGTTGTTTTCTTCGTTGCCATAGGTTCATGATTTTAGACTGGTTGAGATTAGGTGGTAGTTGCCTCCTTTCTATGGCCATTGTCTTTCGTCTTCGCCCAGACTGTGTGGTCGGGTGAAGACGAATATGCGGGAAGTCTATGCCTTTACCTTAAAAATGGCCTTGTGAATATCACCTTGCCCGATGCAGGGCTGGTGACCGTCCTGCGGGAAGAAAATGGCAAATTCGCCCGGAAGGCAAGTGACATAGGCAGAAGCTACGGCGCCAGGGTATTTTGTTACGTCCTTAACTTCGTTGTATTCTGCATCGGGTAGCTTTTCCAAGGGCAGATAACCATAAGTCTCTTCGTTGTCAAGAGGAATCTGTATGTCGAGCATGTTTTTGTGCGTCTCAAATACAGCCTCATCGGCGGTCTTTCCGTGAGCAGTGGTGATGTTCACGAACAAGTCGCTGCCTTTAATGGTGTGCTTGCCGTCTTCCAGTTCTTCCAGGTTGTTCGCTTTCAAGAACTCGACTACCTCTGCAAAGAGAGGGTTGAGAGAAACGTATTTCTCAAGATTGTCTAATGTGTCTACTATCATAACTTCTTGTAATATAGATTGTTTTTGTAATTTTGCAAACTGTTTGTTCTGCGTTTTGCGCCCTTGTTCAAGTTAGTCTTCGAAGCGCTTTCCCCGCTCGTAGTACCCTTTGGCGGTAACCTGTCCATTACGGTCTTTCTCTACGAATTTTCCGTCGCGTATGTCCGAGACGTAAGTGCCCTCAAAGCGTTTGCCCTCTTTTGTCTCCTCGATGCAGGCTCCTTCACGTTTCCCTTTGTGGTAAGAGCCCTTGAAGCGGTTTCCGTTGGCATAGTGGATGATGACTTCACCGTCGACGACCCCGTTCTTGAACTCGCCCTCGTACACGTCACCGTTCTTCTTGGTAAGTTTTCCCCTACCATTCTGCAGGTCATCTTTCCAGTTGCCCACATAGATGTCGCCATTCTTCCAAACGAAGGTTCCCTGTCCTTCACGTTGTCCTTCACGGAATTGTCCTGTGTATTTGCTGCCCGATGCTGAGCGGAAGATACCTTCTCCGGTTCTTTCTCCTTGTATGTAGTCGCCCTCATACGAGTCGCCGTTGTGAAAACGGTAGATGCCTTTTCCGTCCTGTATATCGTCCTTCCAATCGCCCACATAAGTGTCTCCATCGGCATACTTGAAAGTTCCTTTGCCCGAACGCTGGTTGTCCTTCCAGTTGCCGTCATAGGTTGTACCGTCACCCCAGTTGAAGAAACCGTTTCCATTCTTCATGTCGTTCATCCACTGGCCGCGGTAGAAAGCCCCGCCAGCATAGGTGTAGGTCCCTCTGCCCTGACGCTTGTCCTTATACCAGTCACCGTCATATTTGTCTCCGTTGTAGTAGAACATGATGCCGTGACCGTGCTGATAGTCTCTGAACCAAAGTCCGACATACTTGTTGTTGTTCTGGAAATAATAGGTACCCTTTCCGTGCTGTTGGTCCTGCATCCATTGCCCCTCGTACTTCTCGCCGTCGGCAAACGTATACACACCATAGCCCTCTCGTTTTCCTTTTAGGTAATTGCCTTCGTAAGTATCACCGTTGGGGAAGACAGTGGCTCCCTTTCCGTTGGGCTTTCCACTTACCATCTCGCCCTTGTATTGTCCTCCGTCGCGCGTATTGCATGATCCTAGCGATATTTTCTGTGCCTGTACAGAGAACGGCATCCAAAGCAAGAGAAATATGTAAACTTTTGTCTTATGATTCATTATAGTCTTCTTTAGCTATCAATTTTCAAAATTATGCATTTTTCGCCAAACATCAAAATGGATTAAACATATTTAAGGTGAGTGTCGGCAAATTCCACATTTTTTAAAACGGCCAAGCCTATTCCGTCTCTATCTGCATTCCGTCGTAGCCAAAGTGGAATCCTTGGGGCAGACGGCGTTCTGCGGCGTTGTGCAATCCGATATCGTGCGTAACATGCGTGAAGTATACCCGCTTTGCCCCTACCCTACGGGCAAAGTGTATGGCATCGTCCACCAACTGATGGCTGTGGTGTGGCCTCTCAAAGCGTAGGGCGTTGACTACCAGTGTTTCCACACCGTATAGGTAGAAATATTCTTCCTCGGCTATATATTTCATGTCCGTAATGTAGGCAAAATTGCCGAATCGGTAACCGAGAATGGGCATCTTGTCGTGCATCACACGTATGGGCATCCATTCTATATCTCCTGTCGTGTATTTTTCGTGAGGCTCTACGAGATGCAGGCTCAGCTTGGGGGCACCGGGATAGAGCTGCTCGGGCGTAGAAGGGAAACAGTAGGGCATGGTCTTCGGAAGCGACTTGGTTACAGTCTTGTCACCATAGATGTTGATGTCACCGAATACACAAAATCCGCGCAAATCGTCTATTCCACCCACGTGGTCGTAGTGTATGTGTGTAAGCAGTACGCCGTCTATGCGTCGGAAAGGCTTCCGCAGCAGTTGCATGCGGATATCTGGGCCGGCATCTATCAACAGACATGTGCTCTCCGTCTCTACCATGGCGGCACAGCGCAGGCGGTTGTCGTGCGGGTCTTTGCTGCGGCAGACTTCACACTGGCAACCCAGCACCGGCACTCCGCTTGATGTTCCTGTACCCAAAAGTGTAACTTTCATCCTCGTCATATCTGTTCGTCATCGTGTTCGTTACCTAATGTTTACCTCGGGTATTATTTCAATGCCGAATTTGCCATAAACATCCTTTTGTATAGCTTGGTACAAACGTACAATGTCGCTGCCCGTGGCGCCGCCATGATTTACCAATACGAGAGCCTGTTTTTCATATATGCCTGCCCGTCCCAGACTTTTGCCTTTCCAGCCGCACTGCTCGATCATCCATCCGGCAGGTATCTTTTCATGGCTATCGTCTACCTTGTAGTGGGGCATTTGTGGATACAGGCGGGACAACGCCTCATACTTGCTGCGAGTAACGATGGGGTTCATGAAGAAACTTCCTGCATTGCCTTCCTTCTTGGGGTCGGGCAACTTGGATTCTCGGATACGAATAATTGTGTCGCGCAACTGGCGTGCTGTAAGACTGGAAGTGCCGTCTTTTTCGAGCCATGCCCGTATGTTGCCATAGTCGAGACGAGGGCTGAAGTGGCGTGTGAACTTATAGGTTACGTGCGTGATGAGGAACCTGTCCTTCCATTCCCGCTTGAAAATACTCTGCCGATAACCATACGCACAGTCAGCGTTGTCAAAACACCATATTTTGCCAGTGGCTATTTCCACGGCCTCCACCTTATATATAATGTCCTTGGCCTCTATTCCATAAGCACCGATGTTTTGAACCGCACTTGCTCCTACCTCACCGGGGATAAGCGAGAGGTTTTCCGCTCCATACCATCCATGCTTTATCGCATAGTCTACCACATCGTCGAATACCTCTCCGCTACCACACGACAACAATACATGGCCGTCGCGAGTGTCCTCGGGCTCGATACCTTGAATGCCGCTGTGTACTACAATGCCGTGGAAGTCGGCTGTCAGCAACAGGTTGCTTCCGCTGCCTATTACGATGTACGGTTCCCCTTTGCCAGACAGTATGTTGGCGACCTGTTGCGCTTCCTCTATATTGGCATATTCTAGAAAGCGGCAACACTTGGCTTCAATGCCGAAAGTATTGTGTGCCAGAAGGCTATAGTCAGTAAAGTCTTTCATGTTTTTGGCTATGATGAAATGTACTGATTTACATGTTCAGTTTGGTAAGCATCCATTTGCCATTCTTCTTGCGGAAGGTCAATTCTGTTTCCAGTCCGTTGGCAATGCCGCGTATGACGAACACTTTGAGGTTGCTTTCCGTATATTTTTGCCCGTACAAAATGTTGTAGATCATGCCGTGAGGCAACTTGGGGGCAAATGCCGGCCATGTCTCGGGTTCTATGTCGCCCGTCATTGTGCTGAAGTCGTCGTCCGGGTCAGGTCCAACAAACTTGACTGGGTTGTTGAGATGCTCCGACTGGAAAGTGGAGTCTGTGGCAAATTTGTCATAGAATTTCAGGAAACTGGCATTCTGGTTGGCATACATGGGTTTGTACTGTATGGATGTCATCATCCACAGGCCATTCATGCGGTCGAATACAAACTGCTGTACAGTTTTGGTCTTGAAAAACACCTTCTCCACTACTACATGGCTGATAGTGGTGTCTTTCACCAGGTTCATCTGCTTCTGATTGTCGAAGATAAGTGTATAATAATCTTGCCGCATGAAGAAGCGTTCCATGTGCCACCGTCCCTTCTCTATCTGTTTCACGATTTTGTTGCCACGGTAAACGGGCAGTGGAAACATGATGCGCTTGAACTGTAACTTGCGGTTGGCGGCAAAGTTGAACACAAAGTCATCGAAAAGCTCGTCGGCAGCCTTGGGCATAGGAGCCTCGGCTATAAGAGCGTCCGTCGAATCGGCAGCAAGCGTGTCTGTCACTACGGAATCAACGACCGTAGAATCTTGGCTTGCCGTACTTTTTTTGTCGGTACATCCGGTGGCAAATATCCCGGCCATGGCCGATAGCACCATAACGTAAGGCGCAAAGGAAAGATTTTTCATAATCCCTACCTCTATTTCTTTGTTTTTGATTGCAAAAGTACATATTTCTTTTGAGATATTTCCTTTTTTGGACGAAAAATGTTACCTTTGCACGCAAAAGTAAGCAAGACGGGAATAACGAAAAGCTCATGGAGTGCAGCTTGTATCTTCCCGCCATAGGCAAGCAGAATAAAAATAATATAAAATATGTTGTTAGAGAAAATAGAAAACCTCCTCAAGGAGGTCAGCACGCTCACGGCAAAGAATGCAGAAGAGGTGGAACAGCTGCGACTCAAGTATCTGAGTAAGAAGGGCGAAATCAATGCCCTAATGAATGATTTCCGCATGGTGGCAGCCGACCAGAAGAAGGCGGTTGGCATTAAAATCAACGAGTTGAAGCAGGTTGCCCAAGATAAAATCTGCAGTTTGAAGGAACAAATGGCCAGTGCCGAAATGTCAAGTGATGACATTGACCTGACGCGTACACCTTACCCGGTGGCATTGGGTACCCGCCATCCGCTCACCGTTGTGAAGAATCAGATTATAGACATCTTCTCGCGTATGGGATTCACCCTGTACAATGGCCCTGAGGTGGATGATGACAAGCATGTGTTCACCATGCTCAATTTTGCGGCAGACCATCCCGCCCGCGACATGCAGGACACATTTTTTATAGAACAGAGCGACCCCGATGACGTTACCAAAAATATCTTGCTGCGCAGTCATACCTCAGGCGACGAGGCTCACTATATGGAAACCCATGAGCCGCCCATCCGGGTGCTTTGCCCCGGACGTGTCTACCGTAATGAGGCCATCAGTGCGCGTGCCCATTGTTTCTTCCATCAGGTGGAAGGTCTCTATGTGGACAAAAATGTGAGCTTTACTGACCTCAAGCAGGTTCTCCTTACTTTTGCGCGCGAAATGTTCGGAGCAGACACCAAGATACGACTTCGCCCAAGCTATTTCCCGTTTACCGAACCGAGTGCGGAGATGGACATCTCCTGCAACATCTGTGGCGGAAAGGGCTGTAACTTCTGTAAACATACGGGGTGGGTGGAGATTCTCGGATGCGGTATGGTAGACCCACATGACCTCGAGGCTTGCGGCATCGACAGTAACGTCTACACTGGATATGCCTTCGGTATGGGTGTAGAACGCATTACCAACCTCAAGTACCGTGTGAGCGACTTGCGTCTCTTCTCTGAAAACGACATGCGGTTCCTGCGCGAGTTTGAATCGGCCAAATAGTACAATGTATACATTCTCTCCCGACGGCGGTAAATACACATTGCCCCTGCCGGGAGAATTTGTTATAGGTGAATTATAACCACATACAATAAACTTATAAAAATCATTACATCCATATTTAATTATGCTGACAGACATAGAAATAGCAAAACAGACAAAATTGCGCCCCATCAAAGAAATAGCTGCCGAAATGGAACTTGAGGAAGGACAAGTGGAGAACTATGGCAAGTATATTGCCAAAATAGGTATCCGCAGTATAGACCGCAGCCGTTTTCAGGGGCATCATCTTATCCTCGTGACGGCCATTAGTCCCACTAAAGCCGGCAACGGAAAAACTACAGTATCGGTGGGCTTGGCTCTCGGTATGCATAAGATTGGAAAGAATGCAGTTGTCGCCTTGCGCGAACCCTCGTTGGGTCCATGCTTTGGCATGAAAGGAGGAGCTGCAGGTGGCGGCTATGCTCAAGTGCTTCCCATGGAGAAGATAAACCTTCACTTCACGGGCGATTTCCATGCCATTACAGAGGCCAACAATATGATTTCTGCGCTGCTTGACAACTATCGTTTTCAGCATGAAGCCGATGGTTTTAAACTCAAAAAAATACTGTGGAGACGCGTCATGGATGTGAATGACCGCGGCTTACGCCGTATCATCACAGGATTGGGTCCCAAGGACGGCATAGAGACCGAGTCGGGCTTCGACATTACTCCAGCTTCGGAAATCATGGCCATCATGTGTTTCGCTACCAGTATAGAAGATTTACGTCGTCGCATAGACAACATATTACTGGGTATTACCGATGATGACAAACCCTTCTATGTCAAGGATATGGGCGTGGGCGGCAGCATTGTGGCTCTGCTGCTTGATGCTCTGCATCCTAATTTGGTACAGACCACGGAGGGCACTCCGGCATTCGTTCACTGCGGCCCGTTTGCCAACATTGCCCATGGCTGCAACTCAGTAATGGCTACCGCTGCAGCACTGCAGTATGGTGACTATGCTATTACAGAAGCAGGATTCGGTGCCGACCTCGGAGCAGAGAAGTTTTACGATATCAAGTGCCGCAAGACAGGGATGCAACCCGATCTTACTGTACTCGTCGTTACCCTGCAGGCCTTGAAGATGCATGGCGGTGTGGCTCAGGAAGACATTAAGACACCGAACGTTACAGGGATGCAGAACGGATATTGGAACTTGGACAAGCACGTGAAGAACCTCCAGAGTTTCGGTCAGACGGTAGTCATTGCCTTCAACCGCTTCGCTACGGACACTGACGAGGAGATAGACGTACTGCACAAGCACTGCGAGGAACTGGGCTGCGGTTTTGCTGTAAACAGTGCTTTTGCAGAAGGAGGCAATGGTGCGGTAGACCTGGCCCGTCTTGTGGTGAAGACTATTGATGAAAAGCCCTCTGCCCCACTCCGCTTTGCTTATGAAGACAGTGATTCCGTAGTGGAAAAGATTGAGAAGGTGGCCAAGAACCTTTACGGTGCCGGAAGTGTAACACTGAGCGAGAGTGCAAATGCCATGCTCGAAGAAATTAAGAAACTGGGGGTCGGTCACTTCCCTGTTTGTATTGCCAAGACGCAGTACAGTTTCTCTACCGACGCTAAGGCTTATGGTCCTACCGACGGTTTCGAGTTGCATGTACGTGACATCACGCTAAATATGGGTGCCGAGATGATTGTGGTCATTGCTGGTCCCATCATGCGCATGCCCGGACTTCCCAAGTCACCGCAGGCCGAGCGTATAGACGTGGTTGACGGTGAAATAACGGGACTCTCCTGATTTTACCATTCATTCAAGACAAGCACTATTCATCCGACAAGTTATACCCTTTACATACATGACAATAACACTGATTATACTTATCCTTACCGTTGCCATGTTCATCTGGGGCAAGGTCAGGGCCGATATCGTAGCCCTGACAGCACTTGCCGCCTTGCTGGTATTTGGTATCCTTACACCTGCCGAAGCTCTGGCCGGTTTCTCCTCATCTATCGTTATCATGATGATAGGTCTGTTTGTGGTAGGAGGAGCCATCATGCAGACTGGTCTTGCCAAACTTACCGGCAATAAACTCATGGCTCTTTCGCACGGCAACGAAACCGTTACTTTCCTGCTTGTGATGCTTGTTACCTCGTTCATAGGAGCCTTCGTCAGCAACACGGGTACTGTGGCACTCATGATGCCCATCATCATGAGCATTGCTGCCTCTTCCGGATTGCAGTCTTCGCGTTTTCTTATGCCGTTGGCCTTTGCCGGAAGTTTGGGTGGTATGCTTACGCTAATCGGTACTCCTCCCAACCTTGTTATCGATGAAACTCTCGTTGAAGGCGGATACGAGTCGCTCTCCTTTTTCTCGTTCTTCCCCGTCGGCATCATATGTATCGCCATTGGTATTGTAGTGCTCATGCCCTTGAGCCGCATCTTCCTGAACAAGAAGGGTGCCGGAAGGAAAAAGAAAAAAGGAAAGTCGCTCGATGACCTTGTGAACGAATACGGCCTACTCAGCAATCTGCAGCGTTACATCGTCCCTTCTTCTGTAGGCGGAGAGAAAAAAACGGGCACAACCATCATAGGAAAAAGTCTGAAAGAACTGGATGTGCAGCAGCGTTACGGTGTGAGCGTGATTGAGATAAGAAACGAAAAGAAATCGCGCCTCGGACTGGTAAAAGACGTAAACCAGAACATGGCGCGCAGCAACAGTGTGATAGGCGAACAGGACATCCTATATATTATAGGTGCCGAAGAGCGCATTGCCAACTTCGCTTCCGACTATGGCTTGAAAAAGATGAAGAAGGTGAATATAGACTTCTATGATCTCGGACTTACAGAGATTGTAGTGATGCCCACTTCGACCTTCATCGGACTACGAATACGAGAAGCTAATTTGCGTAAGCGTTTTGGTATCAATGTGCTGGGTATAAGGCGTGGTGATGATTACATCACTGATGGCATTATAGACAGCAAACTTAAGGTGGGTGACGTATTGTTGGTGCAGGGAGAATGGACTGACTTGGCTCACCTTTCTGATGACACGACCAACTGGGTTTTGCTGGAGCAACCGGAGAACTCAAAGGCCAAGGTGTTACTCGATTACAAGGCTCCTATGGCTGCGGCCATTATGTTGCTGATGGTGGCACTGATGGTATTCGACTTCATACCCGTGGCCCCAGTCACGGCTGTCATTATCGCTGGACTCCTTACTGTATTTACCGGATGCTTCCGCAATGTGGAGGCAGCCTATAAGACCATTAACTGGGAGAGTATCGTATTGATAGCGGCCATGATGCCCATGTCCACAGCACTGGAAAAGACCGGAGTGTCGGCTCTAGTATCGCAGACACTCGTTGACAGCTTGGGCAGTATGGGACCTGTCGTTCTGTTGGCTGGGATCTACTTTACAACCTCGTTGCTTACCATGTTTATAAGCAATACAGCCACGGCGGTCCTGATGGCTCCGATAGCCCTTGCTGCAGCCCAACAAGTGGGTGTAAGCCCCTATGCGTATCTGTTTGCCGTCACCTTGGGAGCCAGCATGTGCTTTGCTTCGCCTTTTTCAACACCGCCAAATGCATTGGTAATGAAGGCTGGAGGCTATTCTTTCATGGACTATGTAAAGGTGGGCCTTCCTCTTCAGATTATCATTGGTCTTGTGATGACGTTTGTATTGCCGTTGCTGTTCCCGTTCTGAAACTGAACTCGCAACCGCAGTACTGCTGGTTATAGAAACCGTTGAGGCGAAGCAGTTCGCCTCTTCGCATCTGCAGCCCTCCCTTGCGCCAATTTTGCTCCCACCATTCCACGTCGGGAAAGTCGGCTACGGCCGCATGCCCGGCTTGGTCTATTTGGGCAATGTTCTTCCACCTCGATGATGCTAATGTGGTGGTAAGCCATCGGTATCCGTGTGTTTGGGCAAAGAGTGCCGCTCTCTTCAACCTAAAGTGGAAGCATGCCGAACAGCGATTGCCGCGTTCTGGTTCTTGCTCTAGTCCCCTAACAGTATCAAGCCATTGTGCATGGTCGTATTTGTCCTCTACATAGGATACTCCCTGCTCCGAGAGGAAACGTATGAGTTCCTGCTTGCGTATTTCATATTCTTGTAGGGGGAAGATGTTGGAGTTCGAAAAAAAGACTGTTGGCTTGATGCCGTTGCGTAACAAACATTCCACGATAGCTGCAGAGCAGGGTGCGCAACAGGCATGAAGTAGTACGGAATGTTGGTTGGGTGTACTGTCGTCGGGCAATCCGACCTTTACATATTTGTATTGTTCCTCGGGTAGAATTTTCATTGCTGCTTGAGTGATTTATCTTATGTCTTACACAAAGACTTGGCTTTGTACCTAATTCATGTTAAAAGTAGAAAAGAAAAATGGAGTACAGTCTCGCGACACCCTCCATTTTTTTGAATATATGCGAAAACTTTTGCAAAGTTACGCTTTTTTATTTAGCACACAAGGATGAAGGGTGTTTTTTTGCCGTATTCTATACAAATATTAGTTAAATATATGTATTATGGGCTGTTTGAACAAAAAAGGCAGTACCTTTGCACCATATAAAAAGATAACAAAAGTATGCAAAACCAATTTTCCCGTACCCAGTTGCTCATGGGGAAAGCGGCCATCGACACCCTTACAGGTAGTAGAGTGGCTGTTTTCGGTGTCGGTGGTGTCGGTGGATACGTAGTGGAGGTGTTGGCACGTAGTGGTGTTGGCGAACTGGACATTTTCGACGATGACCGTGTGTGCCTTACCAATGTCAACCGTCAGGTAATTGCCACCCTGAGCAGTGTGGGCAAGTACAAAGTCGATGTATGCGAAGAGCGCGTGCATGACATCAACAAACGTTGCATCGTGCACAAATACCAGATGTTCTACGTACCCCAGAATGCAGACGAAATAGACCTTTCGCACTTTGACTATGTAGTGGACTGTATAGACACCGTGTCGGCCAAGCTCGAACTTATTAGGCGTTGTCACGAACTGCACATTCCCGTAATCTCGTGTATGGGAGCAGCCAACAAGATGGATGCCACAGCCTTCCGTGTTACCGATATCAATAAGACAAAGATGGATCCTTTGGCTAAGGTGATACGCAAGAAACTTCGCAAGCTGAACATCCGTCATCTTAAAGTAGTATATAGTGAGGAAGAACCTCTGCGCCCCATAGACGACCCCAACATCAGTTGCCGTTTCCATTGCATCTGTCCTAACAAGGACATGCGCAAGTGTACCGACCGTCGCGATATTCCCGCCAGCAATGCCTTTGTACCTGCAGCAGCCGGACTCATCTGTGGCGGTGAAGTGGTAAAAGACCTTGTAAGGATGGCCGGCACTTGGCGCATTACACCTGAGGACATGAAGTGCAATTCTGAAGCCCAGGCAGCAGCAGAGCGCGCTGCCGGGCGTGCTGCTGCGCATCAAGAGAAATACAAGGCCATAACTCTGGCCAAAAAGAACGGTACGTGGCAGGATGACAGGGTGGCAAAGCCAATACCTGTAAAATTCACTACCGGCAGTGCGTCCGAAAGTATGGAGGTCAAGGGTAGCTGAGAATCCTGCCGGGATTTTCTCGGTCAATGGATACCGGTATCAGTCTGCGTCTTGGGCCAGTTAACGAGGAACAACTTTTCCGTAGCTCGGGTAAAAGCAGTATAAAGCCAATGGATATAGTCGGGCGTGAGCATGTCGTCTGTCATGTACCCTTGATCCACGTAAACATGTGCCCACTGCCCTCCTTGGGCTTTGTGGCAAGTGACGGCATAGGCATACTTCACCTGTAAGGCATTGTAGTAGGGGTCTTGTCGGATAGCCTTAAGCCGATCAGCCTTGTGCGGAATTTCCGAATAGTCCGATTCCACTTGCGTGAATAGTTGTTCCTGCTGGTCTGCACTAAGTGATGCCGCCTCGCTCTGCAGCGTGTCTATCAGAGCTGTAACAGAGATTTCGTAGTTGTCGTAATCGGGGAACTGAAGCAGAAGGGTGGCAAAATGGAAATCGTACAGGTTCCTGTTGTGACTTACTCGAAGCACCTTCGCCCTGTCTCCATTGGCCAGAAAAGTAGGAATGGCATCAAGTTCTTCCTTTGCGGTCTGAACGGACTTGAAAGATTCAGGAGTGTTGCTTGCAGCATTTTGGGCATCTTGCAAATGTTTTATACCATTGGCTTTCTCTTGGTCAGTCCAATAATAACTGTTCTTCACGATCATAAGCATGTCACCGCGAGAGAGTTCCTCTTCGCGGTCGAGTACCATGTTGCGGATGCCGTTGTTGTAGATGACCGCCCTCTTGTTGCTGCGAGTCACTACCATGGTATCGTCTATGCCTACTCGCCGATAACTGTCGGACAAACTCTCTACCAGTTCATTGCCGGGCATGTATACAATATCCGCAAAGCCGGAGAACCGAACCAGTGGCAGGCCTGTAACCCCGTCAAGCGTTATCATGCGGCGTATGACGGTGGCGTTGTATAAGATGCCCGATTGGCTGCTTTGGCGCAGCACTTCGTTGAGGTCACATTCGTATACATCCAGTCCGTACCCATGGAGTACAGAGGCACTAAGTGCAGGCGATTCCTGCTCGCCTACCGGAGGAAGTTGTGCCTTGTCGCCAATGAGCATAAGGCGGCATCCCGCTCCCTGATAGACGAAGCGTACCAAGTCGTCGAGAAGGCATC
Source organism: Oscillospiraceae bacterium (assembly GCA_963624905.1). GTDB lineage: Bacteria > Bacteroidota > Bacteroidia > Bacteroidales > Bacteroidaceae > Prevotella. The sequence continues at coordinate 19,349 of CAVFRG010000014.1, read as the reverse complement.
CGCTGCCGAAATGTACATTGCCAAGTCCGAGATTGGAAACCATGGATGCCTCGTCCACCATGAATAGCGTATTTGTGCAGAGGTTGTCATTAAGGCTGAATGCACTATCTATACCGGCCATTTTACGTTCTCGGTAGATACGGCGGTGAATAGTAAAGGCAGGATGGCCACTTCCCAATGAGAACACCTTGGCCGCTCTGCCTGTAGGAGCAAGCAGTATTACTTTTTGCCGTAAGGCCAACAACGTACGGACAATAGCTCCAGAAAGCGTCGTCTTTCCGGTACCGGCACAGCCTCTCATAATCATGGCAGACATACTATTTGGGCAAGCCAAGAAACGGGTGAAGGCATCAATGGCTTTTTCCTGTTCAGTGGTGGGCGGAAAAGCGAACTCATGAAGAATGCGACTTTTTAGAGTGTCTACTGGCATAAATCGAAAAACTTTTTGTAATTTTGCAAAACGTTAAGCGGCAATCCGGCATACGCAGCGAGCGATTCGTCAGCATTGTCACTGCAAAAGTAACAATACTTTTCGATATGAAACCAAAAATAAACATTAATTATATATTGGGTAGCTGTGTAATCGTCATGCTCGTACTCTGCCTGCTGTGTGTGTGGCAACCCATGTCTTTTGACCGTGTGCGCGCGGAAAGGGAAAAGACTGTACGGCAAAGAATTGCCCAAATAATGTCAGCCGAAGAGCGTTACAGAAAGCAGCACGGCGTATATACCGGAAGTCTGGACTCTCTTGTGCAAGGACAATGGATAGCCGACTCGCTGCAGTACATTCCCTATTCCGACAAGAAGAAATTCCATCTTGCAGCTACTATAAATGTAGAAAGGAACGGTCAACAGACCTCTCTCGTGGAGTGCGGAGCTACATTCGAAGACTACCTGTATGGTCTGGATACCGATGCTGTCAGCCAACTGACGGAGCAGGCTACCTATGCAGGGGAATATCCAGGTCAGAAGTCTGGCGATATCTCTAAAGGTAACAACGACAAAGCCAATAGATAACAAATACTAAAGAATCAGAATGACAAACCATACACCACAGCCTCGCGTAACAGTACGCGTCAGTAAAAATTCGCTCAGTTTCTCAGTCATAGACAGTGAAGCTGAGCATCAGGTGATCTTCGAACCATACAACGTCAAGAGCGGTGTGTCGGCGGCTGCCAATCTGAGGCAGGCTTTCCACGAGAGCGAACTGTTACAACGGGGCTACCGGAAAGCACGGCTTCTCATAGACTCACCTGTAATGCTTGTGCCTTTACAACAGTTTGACGAACGGCAGAAGGATGAGCTTTACCACTATACGTTCGAAGCTGTGAAGAGTGATGCCATTCTACACCGTGTGCAACCGTCTATGGAGAATGTTGCCATTTTCCCGGTCAACAAAGATTTAAAACTTGTCATGGAGGACAATTTCAGCGATGTAAGTTTTACGCCGCTTCTGCAACCCGTATGGAACCATCTGCACCAACGTAGTTTCGTGGGGTCCAATCGTAAACTGTATGCCTATTTCCATGAAGGGAAGGTGGACATCATGGCTTTTGAGAAAAATAGAACAAAATTTCTTAATACCTATACTGCACCGCATATCAAGGATGCCATTTATTTCATCCTTTACGTATGGAAAACGCTTGCCATGGACCAACGCAAGGACGAGTTCTTCGCCATGGGAAACATACCGGAAAAGGATGTGTTCATGGACAGCATCAGAAAATATGTGCTAAGGTCTTTCTACCTGAGTCCTGCTGCAGAGTTTAACCGCGCTCCGGTTACAGAAATAAAAAACATGCCGTTCGACCTGCTCACTTTGTATCTGAGCAAGTAAGTAACGAGCAGCAAGAAAGAAGTGGAATAAACCAAATAAAAAAGAAAATTATGAGAATCATTACAGGACAATATAAAGGTCGTCATTTTGATATACCGCGTACCTTCAAAGCGCGTCCCACCACCGATTTTGCCAAGGAAAACATCTTTAACGTACTGCAAGGCTATTTGGATTTTGATGGCTCAGAGGCTCTCGACCTCTTTTCCGGTACGGGAAGCATCTCGCTCGAGCTTGTATCCCGAGGCTGTACTAAGGTAGTAAGCGTTGAGGCCGACCGCGATCATGCACGCTTCATACGCGAGTGTTTCAAGAAGTTGGGCGAAGAGCGCGATATACTGATAAAAGGTGATGTTTTCAAATTTTTGAAAACGTGCAAACAAAAATTTGATTTCATCTTTGCAGACCCACCCTATGCTCTCAAGGAGCTTGCGCAAATACCCGACATGGTGCTGGAAGGCGGACTGCTTAAAGAGGAGGGCATATTTGTCTTTGAGCATGGCAAGGATAACGATTTCACTTCTCATCCTCGCTTTTTGGAACACCGCAGTTACGGCAGTGTCAATTTCTCGCTTTTTAGGTAAAAGCCAACTTGGCCAACCGACCACGTAGTGCTTCGGCTTCCGACTTGCGGATGGAGAGCGTAATGGAACAGGTGTTGTCGTATTGCTGCGAGACAATGCGTGGTTGCATATCCTTTACTACACGCATTACATCGTTCATCATCACGTAGGGAAAGTCGAATTTGACCAGTTCCTCCACCTGGCGGCTCATAACCTCCGCATGGGCCAATGCATCCGATGCAGCTTCGCGGTACGCCACGATGAGACCTCCCGTCCCCAAGTTTACACCACCGTAATAGCGTACTACCACGACCAGCACGTTGGTAAGTTCGAGACTGTTTATCTGTCCCAGTATCGGCTTTCCGGCGGTGCTGCTAGGCTCCCCGTCATCGTTTGCACGGAAATCGGTACGTTCCGCTCCCAACATGTACGCATAGCAAACATGGCGTGCATCGTAATATTTCTTGCGATAGCCAGCTACAATGTCCTTCACCTCTTCTATCGTCTCTACATGATGGGCAAAAGCGAGGAATTTACTCCGTTTCTCAGAGTAAAATCCCTCGCTAATGCAATTTGTTATTGTCTTGTATTCGTCTGTCATTATTTCTGTTCCAGGCATTCTGCTGCTGTATAACTCCTATGCTTTTAGTCGAGCTTGTGCACTACCAAGCCGCTGCGCAGTTTTGGCTCGAACCATGTCGCCTTGGGAGGCATGATCTTGCCGCTGTCGGCAATGTCCATAATCTGCTGCATCGTGACCGGATGCAAAGCCAAAGCCATACGCATCTCGCCGCTGTCTACGCGCCGCTTTAGCTCACCGAGTCCGCGTAGTCCGCCTACAAAGTCGATGCGGTTGTCCGACCGCAGGTCTTTGATGCCAAGAATCTTGTCAAGTATAAGCCGGGAAGATATGTCTACGTCAAGTACACCGATAGGATCATTGTCATCATTGGTTCCTGGCTTGGCAAAAAGTCCGTACCATTTGCTGTCAAGATAAATGAGGAAGGAATGGAGTGCCGAAGGTTTCAGTATGTCGATACCCAACTCTTTGACAGCCTCGTCAACCGGCATTTTCTCGTAACATGGTATTCCACCGTCAGGTTCTGTAATGTTAACATTCACAGAAGTTATCTCCATGACATCAAAGTTTTCCGCCAAGGCTTCAAGGAACTGTTCGGATGTCAGGCCGTTCAGGTCTTTAACAACACGGTTATAGTCGAGAATGGTCAGCTGGCTTGCCTGAAAGCATACAGCCATGAAATAGTTGTATTCCTCTTTGCCTGTATGTGCAGGATTCTGCTTTGCTTTTTCAGCCCCCACAAGTGCTGCAGCAGCAGAGCGGTGATGACCGTCTGCAATGTAGAGTGCGGGCATCTTGTCAAACTCGGTAGTGATTGTGGCAATGTCATTATCGTCGCTTACGACCCAGAACTGATGCCGGAATCCGTCGCCAGGAGCAATAAAGTCGTATTCTGCAGGAGTAGCGGCATAACGCCTCAGCATCTCATCGAGCACAGCATTGTCGGGATAAGCGAAGAATACAGGCTCCATGTTCGCATTGCAAACGCGTACATGCTTCATTCGGTCTTCCTCTTTGTCCCGTCGGGTCAGTTCGTGCTTTTTGATGCGCCCTGTGAGGTAATCGTTGACATATGCGCCCACTACGAGACCATACTGCGTCTTGCCATTCATGGTCTGTGCATAGATGTAATACAGCTCCTTGTCGTCCTGTACGAACCATCCCTTGTCCTGGAACTTTTGAAAATTTTCAGCGGCGCTCTCATATACGCGGGAGTCATATTCCGACGTTCCCGGCTCGAAGTTGATTTCGGGCTTGATGATATGGTAAAGACTCATCTCGTTGTCACCCGCTTCGTCACGTGCCTCTTTCGAATCGAGTACATCGTATGGGCGCGACTCTATACGTTCCACCAGTTCACGTGGTGGACGGAGTCCTCTAAAAGGTTTCACTGTAGCCATGATAAATGATCGTTCAGATATTATTTGTTCACCTTGAACTTGGTGCATCCGTCTTTGAAGAATGCATTTATCTGTCGTGCCGCAGCAATGCCGGCATTGATATTGGCCTCTGCAGTCTGTGCCCCCATCTTCTTGGGTGTGGAGAAATAACGGCCTTCAAACTTGGCGAAGTCTTCGTCAGCATCGGGCTTGATGTCCGTAATGAACTTCAAGTCTTCGCGTTCAGCCATCAACTTCAAGAGTCCTGGCTCGTCTATCACCTCCTTGCGTGCAGTGTTGATGAGTATGGCGTCTTTGGGCAGTAGTCCTACCGTGGCATAGTTGATGCTCTTCACGGTCTCTGGTGTAGCGGGAATGTGTAGCGACACAATGTCACAAGTCTTGAACAGGTCATCCTGGCTTTCTACAGCATGCACCCCTGCAGCCTGTATAGCTTCAGCCGGGCAGAAGGCATCGTACGCATAGACATCCATGCCGAATCCGGCAGCAATGCGTGCCACATTGCGCCCTACATTACCAAAGGCGAGTATACCGAGTTTCTTGCCCTTCAGTTCCTTGCCCGACTTGCCGTTGTAGAAATTGCGCACGGCATACACCAGTAGTCCGAACACGAGTTCGGCTACCGCATTGCTGTTTTGCCCCGGTGTGTTTTCAGCCACAACATTGTGTGCAGTAGCTGCAGTAAGGTCAATATTGTCGTATCCCGCTCCAGCGCGTACCACTATTTTCAGGTTTGTGGCAGCATCGAGCACCTCGGCGGTAACCTTGTCCGAGCGAACAATCATGGCATCCACGTCCTTGACAGCCTCAAGGAGTTGTGCCTTCTCTGTATATTTCTCGAGCAGAACAAGTTCGTTTCCCGCTCCCTCTATCTCTTTTTTGATACCCTCGACGGCAGCTGCTGCGAAAGGCTTTTCGGTTGCAACTAATACTTTCATAGATACAAGTATTTTATGGCGTGTTCTAAAAATTCCACGCATTGTTAAATTACTTCTTTAGACGGATTGCTCTTTGTGTCTTTTTGATTTTATCCGGCTAAAATGCAAAAATCCATCAAAGGTAATTTTTAGAACCCGCCTTATAGAAAAAACATCACCATGCGAAGCGATGCCCAACTTAATGCTGGGCCTCAAAATCCTGCATGGCCTTAACAAGGGCATTTACCCCCTCGATGGTCTGTGCGTTGTAGCAGCTGGCACGGAATCCGCCTACCGAGCGGTGTCCCTTGATGCCCACCATTCCCCGTTCTGTGGCAAATTCCAGGAATGGTTTTTCCAAATCCGCATATTCGTCGTTCATCACGAAACAGATGTTCATGAGCGAGCGTGAAGCCTCCTCAACGGTACCCTTGAACAATTTGTTGCGGTCAATCTCGTTGTAGAGTATCTCGGCACGTTCGTGTGCACGTTTGTCTGCAGCCTCCACACCACCGTTCTTCTTCAGCCAGCGCAGATTCTCCATCAGGCTATAAATAGGCACAACGGGAGGCGTATTGAACATACTGCCCTTGTCCACATGTGTACGGTAATCTATCATGGTGGGCAATTCGCGCGGAGCTTTTCCCAGCATGTCGTCCTTGACGATGACTACAGTTACTCCCGCCATCGACAGGTTCTTTTGTGCACCAGCATAGATAGCTGTGTACTTAGACACATCTACAGGGCGGCTCATAATGTCAGAGCTCATGTCTGCAATGAGAGGAACCTTCACATCCGGATCGCGGCGCAACTCTGTGCCGTAGATTGTGTTGTTGGACGTGATGTGCAAGTAGTCGGCATCTGCCGGCTCCTTTCCCTCAAACTGCGGGTAGAAGGTGTAGTTGGCTTCGGAGGATGATGCGATCTCCACGACCTCACCAAAATGCTTTGCCTCCTTCAGTGCCTTTTTGGCCCATGTGCCAGAGTTGACGTAGGCAGCCTTCTTGATGAGGAAGTTGGCCGGAATCTGCATAAACTGCAGCGATGCACCGCCTCCAAGGAAGATCACGGAATAGCCTTCGGGAATGTCGAGCAGCTCTTTAAAGAGGGAAACCGCTTCGTCCACAACAGGCTGGAAATCCTTTGCGCGATGGCTGATTTCCATGAGTGAGAGACCCGAACCGTTGAAATCCAAAATCTGTTTGGCTGTGTTTTCAATAACTTCGCGGGGAAGCATTGAAGGACCAGCGTTAAAATTGTACTTCTTCATCTGATTATTATTTAAGTTTTAAGTCAGTGCTCTCCTTTTTCGGAAAGAACAAATGCGAAATTACAATTTTTATTTGGAACCACCAAATAATTCTGCACATTTTTGTATTTTTGAGCAAAAATGTAAGGATTTGATAGCGGTTTGGCAAAACGTTTGTATATTTATCCGCATTCCGTACCTCTTGTTATAACCTATCTCACTTCTTCGATGATGGTTTTCATACCTTTTATCTTCTCTCCGTTTACCTGCCTCAATACCGCTTTTACTTTCTTTCTTGTCACGGCAACATAGGCATAGCGTTCCTTTACGTCGATTTTCCCCACGTCAGCAGTGGTGAGTCCGCCTTTTTTGCAGAGAAAGCCTACAATGTCACCTTTGCTGATTTTGTCTTTCTTGCCCTTTCCTATGTAGAGTGTGGCCATACGTGCTTCGGCAGGCAGAGGGAGTTTCTCTATATCCGGCAAAGCATAGTCATCGATAGCGGCATCCACATATTCGGGCATGCTCTCGGTAGGTCCCAGGAGAAAGAAAGTGCGTCCTTCCGCTTCCCATCGGGCTGTTCGTCCCACGCGATGAATGTAAGCGTCTTCCGTTTCGGGCAGGTGATAATGTACGATATTGTCAATGTCCGGGATGTCGAGTCCGCGTGAAGCAAGGTCGGTGCTCACCAAGATGTTGGCGCTGCCGTTGCTGAACTTGTAGAGTATGCGCTCGCGTTGCTGCTGTTCCAGTCCGCCATGAAAGACGGATACGGCAAAGCCCTGTTCGATGAGAAAATTACCGGTACGTTCAACACTGTCCCTGTAGTTGAGGAAAACGATGGTGCTGGCATCTCCCAGGCTGCGCAGCAGATGTGCCAACGTGTCGAGCTTGTCTTTTTCAGGACTTGCCACCTTATATATATGTACACGTTCCGGCACCTGCTCTTCCGGCATTCTGTAGTCGAGCGTGTCAGTCCGTTTCATATTGACAAAACGCGGAATGCTTTCGGGTTCTGTGGCCGACAGGAGGAAACGCCGTTCCAGTGCCGACAACGAGCCGATGAGTCGTTCCATCTCATCTTGGAACCCCATCTCCAGACATTTGTCAAATTCGTCTATCACGAGATACTTGATGTTGTCTACAGCCAGGTTACCTTTGTCAATATGGTCGTTCAGACGGCCAGGAGTACCGAACACCACTTGCGGTTGTACCTGTCTCATCACCTTGTGCTCGTCCATAGTGGGGCGTCCGCCGTAGCATGCCATGACCCTCAGTCCGCTACCCATGCCCTTCAACACTTCCGCCGACTGTAAGGCGAGTTCCCTTCCGGGCGCAATGACGAGCGCCTGTACATTGTCGTTGTCTGCAGAAATCATCTGCGTCAGCGGCAGCAGATAAGCCAACGTCTTTCCACTTCCTGTAGGCGAGAGGATTACAACGTCTTTATTGCCGTGCAAAATGGCATAGAGCGACTCTTTCTGCATGTCGTTGGGTTTTATGCCCAATTTCCCAAGTATTTTGTCTATCATATTTTGTCTATCATATAATTTAACAATTTGATTTTCCCTTTAATTTTCATCAGAGCCAGTACGAGCTGTTCCGGCAAAATGCGCTTGAGAAGCTCTGCTACGGAGAACCGGCGGTTGGTCCATGTACCGGCGTAATGATGGATGGTGCGCGTGTTCGGAGTTATGTGCAACCGTCCGGTGGTGACGTTTATGGGGCAGAAGTATTCCGCAGGATAGATGTAGCAGTTGTCCTCTACTTTTTGTATGCCGGACGTATGCTTCAGCCCGCATTGTAAAAGAATCTCAGTAGCAATGTGTACCACGGTTATCTGGTTGCGCATATTTGCCTCGTAAACAAAATGTTTGCCCTCGTAAAAGTCGAGCATTCTTTTTACCAGGCCGAGGCCGGGGGCTACCCCCAGGCCGAGGCCGGGGTTCACGCTCGCTTCGCTCGCGTTCTCAGTCTTGCGCTCCTTTTCGGGGTGAGCCTTGCGCACCCTTGCGGGGTCAGTCTCAAACCCCATGAAGTTGCCCCGCTCTATGATGTCATCCATAGGGCGAATTACCTCCACGTCCGTATCAAAATAGATACCTCCGTAGCGGAACAGCACCCAGAACCGGGCATAGTCAGATACGAAGGCATATTTGCCTTTGCTGTAAGCCTCTGATGTATAGGGAATGACATTCACGTCGAAATTACTTTCGTTCCATTCCTTGATCTCATAGTCGGGCAGATATTTGCGCCATGAGGCGATGCATTTTTGTGCGAGCTCCGGCAGCGGACCGTGTCCAAACCAGCAGTAGTGTATCGTTTTGGGTATCATCGGTTCTGTTTCTCGCTATTCTCCTCTCCCTGTCGTTTGAAGGCATAGATGCCATGGTCGTTCTCCAGCAGCAGACTATCGGGGCCAAGGTTGTCTATCAGGAACGTGTCGCGTCCCAAAAGCAGGTTCCCGTTCAGGATTTTCCATGATGTCCAAGGGTTTTGTTCAGCCTTGACATTGTTTTTTACCTCACCGCCCTCTACGATTTCGAAATTCTTGTCGATGCTGGTCCATTTTCCCAGAAGCGTGGTAAGGTTTATGACTCTCTGTGCCACCCACTCGCCGTTGTTGTCTTTGCAGGCAGTCATGGCGATGCGGTCTCCCGAAAGCAGTCCGCCCTGTACCACATTGTCGCCTTCGTTACCGACAAACACGCTGAGCGTGTCACCGCTGTCGGCAACAAGTTGAAGCACGTTCATGGAGGTGCCGTCCCCACACGTACCATATATGGTAGAGTCTTCGTCTTCACCAATCATCAAACTGTCGGCCCCACTTTCTGCCGGAGCCGTTTTTTTGTCCTTGCACCCTGCAACCATGCAAGCCATGACAAGGACAGTAGCTGCCAATAATATCTTCTTCATAATTTCCGTATTGTTTGTCAGATAGGTTCGTTGTCGTTTTTATCCGTGCCCAGACGCTCCTGAGCCTTAGCTTCATCCCATAGTTTATCCATTTCCTGCAAACTCATGTCTTTCAGATTCTTACCAAGCTTAAGGGTATGGTCTTCTACGTAGTTGAATCTTCGAATAAACTTCTGGTTGGTCATCTCCAGCGCATTGTCAGGATTGAGCTTGTACAGGCGTGCCGCATTGATGACGGAGAAGAGGAAATCGCCCAGTTCTGCGGTAGAGTTCTCCTTGTCTCCCTTGCCCAGTTCGATTTTCAATTCCTCCAGTTCCTCGTACACCTTGTCCCATACGTCGTCCTTTTCTTTCCAGTCGAACCCTACATTTCTGGCTTTGTCCTGGATGCGGTAAGCCTTGATGAGCGATGGCAGTGCATTGGGGACACCGCTGAGTACGCGTTCATTGCCGTCTTTCTCCTGCTGTTTTATCTGTTCCCACGTCTTCTCCACAGCAGAGGCGGTGGAGGGGAGTGAAGAGGAAAGAGTGAAGAGTGGAGAATCTTCTTGCTTATCGGCCTGAGGTTGTGAAGAATCGGCCGTCGAGGCATTAGAATCGCCTTTCTCCGCTTCCGTCGAAGCACTTGAATTCTTCACTCTTCCCTCTTCCTTCTTCACTTCCGAAGCTTCCTTATACACCACTTGCCCCTTCTCATTGATGTACATGTCGGGGTTGGACACCGTCCAGTTGCCTTCCTCTTTCCAATTGATGAACGGATGTCGGAACATGAGTTTGTCGGCCTCCTGGTTGCAGACGTCACAGATGTCGAATTTGCCGTCTTCCCTGCCGATGATGCTATAGAACATCACATGTTCCAGCACGTCGCCCAGTTCCTTCTTGATATCCTTATAGTCGCGCTTCATGAGCGCATCACAAAGTTCGAAAGTCTCCTCGATGGTATTCGGGCGAAGACTCTCGAAAGTCTGTTTCCTGTCCCAAGGACATTGCAGGCGCAAGCGGTCCTGCACGTCCAGCAGTCGGCTAAACGCTGCCAGTTTCTCTTCTTTTGTATGCATCATATCTTCAGTTAGAGATTCCTTTTCCATCTCTCGCCAGCTTTCGTGTTAAGGAAAATGGCAAAAGAAAGAGCCAGTACAAACATAAATATGTTAAAAAACAAATATACTTCCATAATAATTTATGTTTCTTTAAATTTCAACAAGTTATTGGCACTATAGGCCAACAATAGACCTACTATCGAGCCAAAAACAATGCACACAACATTGACGGGCCCTATGTAACCGTCAGTGAACAGGGGAGACACACCGGCCACGGCGACACTGCCGAACATCAGCTTCGCCATGTCGTAGAGGAACCCGGCAAGGAGCTTCCTCCCGTCTTGCACGGTCACTTCTTTTACTGCGCTACTAACCATAGTTTATGAAAAATACGTAATTTATGCTGCAAAGATAGTGATTTTCGCCCAAAAAGTAGTACCTTTGCTGCGATTTTTATTTATTAATTGAGAAGAAAGAATAAAAACAGATATTTACAATGGAATTAGCAACGAAGTACGATCCGCAAGCTGTGGAAAGCAAATGGTATCAGTACTGGCTTGACAACAAGCTCTTCAGCTCCAAGCCAGACGGTCGCGAACCTTATACGGTAGTTATCCCCCCGCCCAACGTTACAGGTGTGCTCCACATGGGACACATGCTCAACAATACGATACAGGACATCCTTGTTCGCCGTGCCCGCATGGAGGGCAAGAACGCCTGCTGGGTGCCGGGCACCGACCACGCCAGCATTGCTACCGAGGCCAAGGTGGTGAACCGTCTTGCCCAGCAGGGCATCAAAAAGACCGACCTCACACGCGACGAGTTCCTCAAGCACGCATGGGACTGGACACACGAGCACGGCGGCATCATCCTCAAGCAGTTGCGCCGCCTGGGGGCCAGCTGCGACTGGGACCGCACCTCGTTCACGATGGACGAGACACGCTCCAAGGCCGTGATCCACGTGTTCTGCGACCTCTACAACAAGGGGCTCATCTACCGTGGCGTACGTATGGTGAACTGGGACCCGAAGGCACAGACCGCCCTCAGCGACGAGGAGGTGATCTATAAGGACGAGCACTCCAAGCTCTACTACCTCAAGTACTATGTCGTAGAACAGGACTGCAAGCAGGTAGACGAAGGCAACGTGATGCACAAGGACGACAAGGGCTACTACGCCGTGGTGGCCACCACACGCCCCGAGACCATCATGGGCGACTCCGCCATGTGCATCAACCCCGAGGACAAGAAGAACACGTGGCTGAAGGGCAAGCACGTCATCGTGCCGCTCGTAAACCGTGAGATTCCCGTCATTGAGGATTCATACGTAGACATCGAGTTTGGTACAGGATGTCTGAAGGTTACCCCCGCCCACGACATCAACGACCACGCGCTCGGCTTGAAGCACGGACTCCAGACCATCGATATCTTCAACGACAACGGTACCATCAGCGAGGCCGCCGGCATGTACATAGGCCAGGACCGTATGGACGTGCGCAAGCAGATAGCCGTCGACCTGCAGAACGCAGGCTTGATGGAGAAGGTCGAGGACTATAATAATAAGGTGGGATTCTCCGAGCGTACCAATGTGCCCATCGAGCCCAAGCTCTCCACGCAGTGGTTCCTCAAGATGCAGCACTTTGCCGACATCGCCCTCGCCCCCGTGATGGACGATGACATCGAGTTCTACCCCAAGAAGTACAAGAACACCTACCGCCACTGGCTTGAGAACATCAAGGACTGGTGCATCAGCCGCCAGCTCTGGTGGGGCCACCGCATCCCTGCCTACTACTTCGACAACAACGGCAAGCAGGACTATGTCGTTGCCGAGACCGCCGAGGAGGCTCTGAATCTCGCCCAGGCTAAGAACTCCGGCGTGAAGGCTGAAGACCTGACACAGGAGAGCGACTGCCTCGACACATGGTTCTCTTCCTGGTTGTGGCCTATCTCCCTCTTCGACGGCATCGAGCATCCCGACAATGAGGAAATCAACTATTATTATCCCACAAGCGACCTCGTTACCGGTCCGGACATCATCTTCTTCTGGGTGGCGCGCATGATCATGGCAGGCTACGAATATCGTGGCAAGATGCCGTTCAAGCACGTATACTTCACCGGTATCGTACGCGACAAGCTCGGCCGCAAGATGAGCAAGAGTCTCGGCAACTCGCCCGACCCTATCGACCTCATCGACAAGTTTGGTGCCGACGGCGTGCGTATGGGCATGATGCTCTCTGCCCCAGCCGGCAACGACATCCTCTTCGACGAGAGCCTCTGCGAGCAGGGACGCAACTTCAATAACAAGATATGGAACGCCTTCCGCCTCGTGAAGGGTTGGGAGAGCGCCGACATTGCACAGCCCAAGAGCGCCGAGATTGCCGTAAGGTGGTTTGACGCCAAGCTCCGGGAGGTGAACGCCGAGATGGAGAAGCAGTTCAAGGACTACCGCATCTCCGAGGCACTGATGACCGTCTACAAGCTGTTCTGGGACGAGTTCTCGTCCTGGTACCTGGAGATGGTGAAGCCCGCCTACGGCCAGCCCATCGACCAGAAGAGCTACGACGCCACGCTGCGTTTCTTCGACGCCCTGCTGAAGATGCTCCACCCCTTCATGCCGTTCATCACCGAGGAGTTGTGGCAGCACATCTACGACCGCCAGGAAGGCGAGAGCATCATGCGCGAGAAGCTGGAGATTCCAGCCCCTACAGCCGAGGAGCAGAAGCTCGCCGCCGACATCGAGAGCGTGAAGCAGATTATCGCTGGCGTGCGCACCGTGCGCAACCAGAAGAACATCACCCAGAAGGAGCAGTTGACGCTCCATGTAGTAGGCAAGAACGACTTCGAGGCATACAACGACGTTATCCTCAAGATGGCCAACCTCGACAAGATAGAGGTCGTCGCCGAGAAGAGCGCCGATGCCTCCAGCTTCATGGTAGGCACCGACGAGTTTGCCGTGCCGTTGGGCGACCTCATCGACGTAGCTGCCGAGATAGAGAAGGCTGAGGCACAGCTCAAGCACCTCGAAGGCTTCCTCGCCGGCATACGCAAGAAGCTCGGCAACGAGAACTTCGTGGCTCATGCCCCCGAGAAGGTAGTTGCTATGGAGCGCAAGAAGGAAAGCGACTCTGTAGAGAAGATAGCAGCCCTCAAGGCTACCATCGAAGAGCTTCGCAAGAAGTAAACAGAGATGATTACGACAGCATTAAACGTTAAGTATTGATGACTTTGCTTTACGAGCTGAAAGTCAAATATTTATCGTTTAATGCTTTAATCGTATATTTAAGGTAAACGAAAACCCTGTTGAACAAGATTCAGCGCCGGAAAGTTCATATGACAATGAAAAAACTCTTTATATTCTTCTTAGGTATTGTGTCGCTCACCGTAACATTGACAAGCTGCAGCGACGAAGCGATAGATGTCAAAAGTGTCAACAAGCAGACCGTACTTGTCATGTTCCCCTGGACGGGGTCGTATACAAGTGCAGGACTGTATTCTTATCTGCAGAGCAATCTGGACAGCATAGAGTATGCCATCAAGGCAAACAAGGGGCTCAACAATACCCGCGTGTTCGTCTTTTTCAGCAGGTCGCCCAAGGCGAGCGAGCTTTTCGAACTGAGTTACAACACTTCCACCTTTGCCATAGACCATTTGCCCGTCGCCACTTACGAAGGGCATGACTATGCCACAACGGAAGGGTTGGCATCCATTATACGCACGGTGAAGGAAAAGGCCGAAGCCCTCAATTACGCCATGATTATAGGAGGCCACGGACTCGGCTGGATAAGGGCTTCCGACTGGTTGGACACCTCCAGTGCCGCAGGGGCAAAGGCAAAGGCAACAATAGAACGTGAGCCAAAATACAGGCAGTTTGGCAGCACCAGCACCAGCACCAGCGACTTCTCCTTTGACGTCACAACCCTTGCCGATGCCATAAAGGAGAACGGCATCAAGATGCAGTACATCCTTTTCGACGCCTGCTTCATGGCAAATGCAGAGACCGCGTACGAACTGCGTGAAGCCACCAATTTTCTTGTCGCTTCATCCTACACCATTATGAGCGATGGCATGCCGTACGCCAAGGTGTGGAGCTACCTCAATACGGCTACGCCAAACTATACGAGCCTCGTTTCCACCTACCATTCTTACTACAACAGTACAGCATATCCATATGTCAGCCTGTCGGCAATAGACTGCCGTCAAATGGAGAAGCTGGCAGCGGTAATGAAGGAAATCAACCAGCAATACACCATCACCGACGAACGGTTGGCAGGTGTACAATACTTCTCGGCATTGACCCCACCCCTGTTCTATGACCTTGGCAACTATGTGGACAGCCTTCATGTCAGCACGAGTCTGAAAAGCAAGTTTAATACCCAAATGTCGGCCACCGTTAAGACCGTAGCCTACACGGAGCAAGTCATGGACGATGACAACAGTGGCTATACGGTACTCATACCGGTTTTCGCCAACTCCGGTCTCACCATTTCCGACCCCAGCAAGCACAGCGCCGTCCTCAAGGGCAAGGAATCTACCTCCTGGTGGAAAGCAACACACTAAGGCAACGCTCAAAGATTATGGAATACTTCATTATAGAAAATGCCCAACAGGCAGGCCCCTTCAGCCTTGACCAGTTGGCGCAAAAACACATTACCCAGGAAACGCTTGTATGGTGTGAGAGTATGGCTGCCTGGACTCCCGCATGGCAGATAGAGGCACTAAAACCTCTGTTCTACGCCCATGCCGGTACACAGGGCCCGTCAGCAGGTGTTCCGCCAGTACCTCCCGTTAGTCATCCTCAGCAACCGGACAGCCATAAGAAAGAAAACCACCATCTGCTTCCGAAAGTGGTACTGGGCGTCTTGATTGCCGCCCTGGCAGTGCTGGCCTTTACCAATCCGGACCGGGAAGCCCACCGTACCGCTGTCAAAAAGCAGCTCCATACCATCGTCGACAAATCGGGTGAAGACATCCTGGAGGACAATATACTCGCCATGGGCCTGCGCTCCATTGCGCAGATGATTTCGGGCAGCATGATGGACGTGGCATTCGACCAGTTTTTCGAATACCACAACTACGTTCTTTTCTCAAAAGGCACTGTCAGCTTTGAAGGACAAGAACACAATGTAAGTTTCGGTATCCTCGGCAAGGTATATACCTTCAACGCTGACGATGTCATTAGGGCTATAGAGGGTGGAGATGAGTCTGCTTCCGAGAACACGGGCGACGGCAATACCGTTCAGGAGAATGATGCAGACCAAGACTACGGCTCGGACACCAACCCTGTGGAAAAACGGATGGAAGAGAAGGCCAGCCAGGTAATGAACAAGGTGGGAGAAAGAATCAGCCACAAGGTAGAAGAGAAAATAAACAGCAAATTGGACCAGCTGACAGATTCCTCAACACTCGATAAAATCATAGACAAGATTTTCGGTGAGACAGGAAAATAGCCCCTGCCCATCGTCTATTCTACGCTTGTGGCACGCCTTTTGCAATGGCACGATGTGGATTAAAGGGTAAAGAACACGACAAAAACAAAAAACAAACACGACAAAAAATATGACAGGACAATTCTCCTATATCGTAATGCAGATTCTTACCAAGAGCAAGATGCTGGCAGAAGCCCAGAACTGCGGTCAGGTTACTACTGCCCACCTGATGCTGGCCATGCTGAGTGTGCCCTCTCCGTGGATCAAGTCATTGCTGGAAACGGCACAAGTCGATACCGCCAGCCTCAAGGACGACCTATACAGCCTGACGGGCAAACAGAAGGTAGACATTCCGGAAGACAACATCCCTGCCGACGGCATGAAGAGACTGGCTCTCTCGTACATCACATATGACGCCAGTGCCTCCGGCATCATTTCCGATGCCATTGCCTCCGCAGCCAGAAACCATCAGCCGGAGGTAAACGAGCGCAACCTGCTGCTGGCCCTCCTCAACCCCGAACAGACCAACGAGGTAAAGAGGCTGCTCACCGGTTATCATCTCGACTACCAGGTGGCCTGCGTGTCCCGTACCGAAGAGAGCCAGGCGCAGGAGCCTGTAGCCAGCGGAATGTCCAGACATGATGACGATGACGACATTTTCGCTGTCGACGACCGCTCGGGGCAGCCGTTGCGCCCGCAGGGCCCGCAGACGTCCAGAAAGACGAACACCCCCGTTCTCGACCGCTATAGCCACGACATCACGAAGGCTGCGGCAGAAGGCAAGCTCGACCCCGTAGTGGGGCGCGAGAAGGAGGTGCTGCGCGTGCTCGAGATACTGGGCCGCCGCAAGAAGAACAACCCCATCCTGATAGGTGAGCCGGGCGTAGGCAAGAGTGCCATCGTCGAGGGCCTTGCACAGATGATAAACAGCCAGCAGACGGCACAGTCTCTGCTGGGCAAACGCATTGTCGAGCTCGACATGACGGCCATTGTGGCAGGCACCAAGTACCGCGGCCAGTTCGAGGACCGCCTCAAGGGACTGGTCAAGGAGCTGGAAGACAACCCCGACATCATAGCCTTTATCGACGAGATTCACGGCATCGTGGGTGCAGGCAACGCCGAAGGCTCCATGGATGCCGCCAACATCCTCAAGCCAGCCCTTGCCCGTGGAAGGATACAGTGCATCGGTGCCACCACCCTCAAGGAATACCGTAACAGCATAGAGAAAGACGGGGCTTTGGAGCGCAGGTTCCAGAAGGTAATGGTCAACCCCACCACGCCCGAGGAGACGCTCCAGATACTACGCAATGTCAAGGACCGCTACGAGGAGTTTCATGGTGTGTCATACTCCGACGAGGCATTGGCAGCATGTGTCAAACTGGCAGAACGCTACGTTACCGACCGATATTTCCCCGACAAGGCCATTGATATCATCGACGAGTTGGGTTCCTATATCCGCCAGAGAAACACGAAGGTGCCGCAGAACATCATTGACATGCAGCAACAGATAGACCAAATCAAGCAGCAGAAGCAGGAAGCCGTCAATGCCCAAAACTTCGAGTTGGCTGCCACCTGCCGCGACCGTCAGAAATTCTGCGAGGCACAACTCGAAAGCCTCAGGTCCGGCTGGATAGTACAGTCGCACGACAGCCGCATACCTGTCACCGAGTCCGATGTCGCGGCTGTAGTGAGCCGCATGAGCGGTATCCCGGTACACCGCATGGAGGAGTCGGAGAACGTCCGTCTCAAGAAAATGCCCGAGGTCTTGAAGGCCAGCATCATCGGGCAGGATAACGCCATCGACACCATGGTAAGGGCCATACAGCGCAGCAGAGTGGGACTGAAAGACCCCAACCGCCCCATCGGTGCCTTCATGTTCCTGGGCCCGACAGGTGTCGGAAAGACCTACCTCGCCAAGCGGTTGGCCGAAGAGATGTTCGGTTCTGCCGAAGCACTCATCCGTGTGGACATGAGCGAATACTCCGAGAGTTTCAACACATCGCGGCTTGTAGGTGCGCCTCCGGGATATGTAGGTTACCAGGAGGGAGGACAGATGACCGAGAAGGTGCGCCGCCACCCCTACTCCATCGTCCTTCTCGACGAGATAGAGAAGGCCAACGAAAAGGTGTTCAACCTCTTGCTGCAGGTGCTGGACGAAGGCCGGCTTACCGATGGCAACGGTCGCTTTGTCGATTTCCGCAATACGGTCATTATCATGACCTCCAATTCCGGCACACGCCAGCTCAAGGAGTTCGGCAGAGGGATAGGCTTCAGCAGTGGTACAACGTCTTCAGAAGAAGCCGACAGGGATTATGCCCGTGCCGTAATCCAGAAGAGCCTGAGCAAGCAGTTCTCGCCCGAGTTCCTCAACCGCTTGGACGAGATCATCACGTTCGACCAATTGGGCAGGGAATCCCTCAAACGCATCGTCGACATAGAGCTGAAAGCTGTTTTCAAGCGTGTGGAAGAAATGGGATATACCGTCAAGATGTCCGACAAGGCCAAGGATTTTGTCGCTGCCAAGGGCTACGATTCTCAGTATGGCGCACGTCCGCTGAAGCGTGCCATACAGTCCTACGTCGAGGACGGGCTTTGCCGTCTTCTTATGGAGGGGACGCTCGCTCCTGGCGCCACCATCAGCATAGGGAAACATACCAGTCGCGACGAACTTGTCTTTCGTCCTGTAACGGCTTAGAAATGCTCAGAAAAACTTAGAGCGAATCGCGGCACCCGTCACGGTTGTCGGGATTCGTTCTTTTTTTGTCCCCCGCTCACTTTTGCGTGGTTCGTTCGTTTTCATGCTGCCGCTGCAGCATCTTTGTTGTTTATGTTGTATAAGTTGTCTCGGTTGTCTGTGCTCTTGGAGTTAAGGAGTTGGGAAGTTAAGGGAAGTTAGGGAAGTTAAGGGACAACAGCCTTTCTTGCTTGTTTCTTGCTTGAGTGGTACGGCGAGGGCGCCGCACCTCCTACAGATACCTTTGCCGTTGGATTCTTCACTCTTCACTCTTCGTTCTTCACTCTTCATTTTTTTACCTTTTTACTTTTTTACCTTTAACCGGCGTATACCCTCTTTACTTTTTACCTTTTTACCTTTATTAGTTCTTCCCTTGACAGCTGCAAAGTTACTACATTGTCTGTCCGATTCCAAATATCGGGCACGGCTCAGAACACAGTCGGAACTCATCCTTAAACTCGCCCACGGCAGAGTGTCGAAGACCAAGGACGGAGCCATCCAGCTCACACTCAAAGTGTATCAGGACGAGGGCATCAACATCCCGCAAGCCATCGCCAGGGAGGCCTTGGAGGGGAAAGACGCAGTAACGGACTACCTCTTGAAAGGTAAAAAGGCCGATTAAAAGTAAAAAACTCGTCTGGGAACAGGCGAAAAACATTTCAGATTTCAGATTTCAGTTTAAAAAACAAGTAC
>CAVFRG010000013.1:0-48920 GCA_963624905.1 Oscillospiraceae bacterium | reverse complement strand
GTCACGCCGTGGTTGTGGTCGAGACCGTAGATGGTGGGGATGCCGATGTACTTCATCGACTTCTTCTGAATCAGCTTGATCCACTTCTGCCACTGGTCTACGGTGGCGGCACGTGTGGCAGGGGCGTTGAGGATGGAGCCTACCTTGTACTTGGAGATGCAAGTGTCGAGCGTCACTTCGTTGAGCACCCACTGGTTCTTGTCGTTCGCCTTTCCCAATACGTCGAGGTTCAGCTCCAGCATCTGTCCGATCTTCTCGTCGAGCGTCATCTTCTTGAGCGTTTTCTCGATGTTCGCCTCAATCTTCTCGTCGCGTGGGATGGCGGGGCGCACACGTTGTGCCATGGCACTCATTCCTACGAGTGCAAGGGTTACCAATAATAGTTTTCTTTTCATATGTTTGATTGTTTATGGTTTTGAGTCTTGTACTTTTAGTCATGGTTTTCCATAGTGCAAACGTAGTAAAATTAAGTGAATGCTCCAAAATTTTATGGAGCTATTCCCTAACGTGGAAACAATCTGTATGCCAATTGTTATCATAACACGCACATCGGAAAACATCTTATGCAGCCTTGAAGAGTTTCTTTCTCAGCCAGTCGCGTAAGGGCACGTCGTAGAGCTTGAAGGAGGCGTATGCCACGGCTATGGCAAGTATGAAGATGCTCACGGACACTGCGACATGAGTGGAGAGCGGAGCGTCCTGATGGCTCGCTGCCCATGACATCTACATGTAGATGAGAGGAAAATGGGTAATATAGAGCGGGTAGGAGATTTTGCCCAAAAACTTGTTGAGGGCCGCTGTCTTTCCGCCCTTCACCGAACTGCCAGCTCCAATCGACACGATGAGGGGAAAGAGGATGAGAATGTCTCGTAGGATGGAAGAGGAATCGGCTGAGGAACGCATCACATCGTTGATCCAACTGCTCATCGCCACCTATCGGGACAGAAACTTCACCGTAGCAGGTCGTTTTTCAACAACATGCTTTGTGGAGGAAAAAATAAAGAAGATAGAGATATACGTCAGTTGTAACTACAATCGTGACTTCAGCATTGACCACTTGGCGCAACATATAGGAATGAACCGCAGTTCGCTCTGTACAATGTTCAAACGACACATGGGTGAAACAATCATAGAACATCTACAAAAACACCGCATAGAAATTGCCAAGTACTTGCTTACTTCTACTACTGAGAGCATTTCCTCTTGCTGCTACAGTAGCGGATTCAATGATGTGCCCCATTTCAATCGTACGTTCCGGCAAAAGGTCGGCATGACGCCAAGTGAGTATAGGCAAAAAACTCCTACAAAAGATAGGTACGAATGACCCAATGCAATGGCTCTTCATTCGTTACTAATCGGAGATCGATGGCGTAGTATCGTACTATGGCGTTTGTCGCAAGGATGTAAAAACAAAAAACCGTCAAGCTAAGCTTGACGGTAATTCTCTCATTTTTCGTTCGTAGAGTAATTCTAAATTACTTTGCAGAATCAGCAGCAGCTGAGTCAGTAGCTACAGTGTCAACAGAGTCAACAGTTGTTGTGTCAACAGAGTCAGTAGACTCAGTGTTAGCCTTTGTGTTACCACCGCAAGATGCGAAAGAGATAGCTGCGATAGCTACGAACATCAAAACCAATTTCTTCATTTTCTTTGCTTTTTAAATCTGTAAAACAATCGTTTGTTTATTAAAACGATGCAAAGGTAAGTATTTTTTCAATACGTTGTTCTTTTTTGTGGCACTTTTTTTTGATGATTTTTGTAACATTTTTGTATAGTGCAGATTATTAGGTATTTACGGATTGCTAACAAAAGTTAAAACTTCCACTTGTCTTAATATGTCTATAAAAAGTAACTTCTTTAAGCGTTTTGTGCACGCAAACGTAGGGGCTATGCGTGGGCAAATCTTGCATGGTGCATGGTAATATTGAAGGCGAGCTTCTGCTGCTGTTATTTTGGCGCTGCAACTCTATAAAAGGTATAAATATGCGCATAATGTAGCAGTTGACAAACTTTTTTGTTCCAAAAGGTAATTTTTTGACTTGCAAATGCTACGATTTGGAGAAAAAATCGTATTTTTGCAAGCAGATTAGCAGTAGATTGTATTCATGCGGACGTTCGAAGTCCGTCCTGAATGAAGAGTAGTAGTATATAACCGCGTGTATAGCAGGCACGCATAAAGCAAGAACAAGATGATACTGGACATTGAAATGCTAAGAAGCTTTTATGCTTCGTATTCGGAAAGTGTAAGACAGGCTAAGGCTACCATGAAGCGACCTCTTACGTATGCTGAGAAGGTGCTTTTGGCGCACCTTTTCAATCCTGCAGAGTTGCATCCTTATAAAAGAGGTATAGAGTATGTCGACTTCCGTCCCGACCGAGTTGCCATGCAGGATGCCACAGCCCAGATGGCACTCTTGCAGTTTATGAATGCGGGCAAGGATAAGGTAGCCGTACCTGCTTCTGTACATTGCGACCACTTGATACGTGCCGATGTGGGTGCTGTGCAAGATTTGCCCGAGGCTTGCAAGACCAACAAAGAAGTGTACGATTTCCTTAAGTCGGTATCGCAGAAGTACCACATTGGCTTCTGGGGGCCTGGTGCCGGTATCATCCATCAGGTGGTTTTGGAAAACTACGCCTTTCCAGGCGGCATGATGGTGGGTACCGATTCTCACACCCCTAACGCCGGAGGTATCGGTATGGTGGCTGTAGGTGTAGGTGGCGCTGATGCTGTCGATGTTCTTACGGGTCAGCCTTGGGAACTCAAGATGCCGCGTCTCATCGGTGTTCATCTTACAGGCAAACTCTCTGGATGGGCTACTCCTAAGGATGTTATTCTCCAAATACTCGGCATACTCACCGTGAAGGGCGGCACCAATGCAATTCTCGAATACTTCGGTGATGGCCTTGACAGCATTTCTACTACGGGCAAGGCTACCATTTGCAATATGGGAGCTGAACTGGGTGCCACTTGCTCAATCTTCCCGTTTGACAGCAATGCCGGCGAATATTTGCGCAAGACTGGGCGCATGGAGATAGCTGTACTGGCGCAGCAGAATGCCGACGAACTGCGTGCCGATGACGAGGTTCTTGCCAATCCGTCTGCTTTTTATGACCAGATTGTTGAGATAGACCTCTCCAAGATTGAACCACACCTGAACGGACCGTTCACTCCCGATGCAGCCACGCCCATTTCGCACATGAAGGCGAAGGGGACAGCCAATGACTATCCCATGGCGGTAGAAGTGGGACTGGTAGGTAGTTGTACCAACTCCTCTTATCAGGATCTGGCACGTGCGGCAAGCATTGCACGCCAGGCTTACGAGAAAGGTATCGAGGTAAAGGGACAACTCATTATCAACCCTGGGTCGGAGCAGATTCGCTACACGGCGGAACGCGACGGTATCCTAGACGATTTCAAGAAGATAGGTGCCTTGATAATGACTAACGCTTGCGGACCGTGCATCGGACAGTGGAAACGGCACACAGATGACAATACGCGCAAGAATGCCATCGTCACCTCGTTCAACCGTAACTTCCGCCGCCGTGCAGACGGCAATCCCAATACGTTTGCCTTCATCGGAAGTCCTGAACTTACCGTGGCCCTCACGATCGCTGGTCGACTTGATTTCAACCCGGCTACCGACACCTTATTAAATAAAGAAGGTGAAAGTGTCAAACTCGAAGCTCCCTCAGGACATACCTTCCCTCCCAAGGGATTTGCCGTGGAGGACAAGGGTTTTATAGCTCCCAGTGACGAGAATGCTGGCATAGAGGTTGTTATCTCGCCAGACAGCAATCGTTTGCAGAAACTCGCCCCCTTTGCCCCATGGGATGGCAAGGACCTCGTAGACATGCCCCTGCTCATCAAGACGGAAGGCAAGTGTACTACCGATCACATTTCCATGGCTGGACCATGGCTCAAGTTCCGTGGACACCTCCAAAATATATCGGACAACCTCCTCATGGGTGCAGTCAATGCTTTCAATGGTGAGAGCAACAAGGCAAAGAACCAGCTCACGGGCGAATATGTTGAGGTTTCTACTGCTGCCAAAGCCTACAAGGCTCAGGGTATTGGCAGCATCGTGGTCGCTGAGGACAACTATGGCGAAGGTTCGTCGCGCGAACATGCCGCCATGGAACCGCGCTTCCTTAACGTGAAAGTAATCCTAGCCAAGAGCTTCGCCCGTATTCACGAGACTAACTTGAAGAAGCAGGGTATGCTTGCCCTTACTTTCTGCAACAAGGACGATTATAATAAGGTGAAGGAGGACGACCGCATCTCCGTCACTGGACTGAAGGACTTTGCGCCTGGCAGCAAACTCACTGTGACGCTCAAGCACAAGGATGGCTCGGAAGACAGCTTCGAGGTGGAACATACCTACAACGGTACACAGATAGCATGGTTCAAGTCGGGAAGTGCGCTCAATTATGCTGCGCAAAATAAAAGTTAAGTGTTGGAGGTAACTTAACATTGACACTTAACATTTAACATTGAATAAAGATGAACAAGGAATATTTGATATACAAGCTAAGCGATGAAGTAAAAAACTCATGCAAGATAGACAAGGATGCCTTCAAGAAATTCAATGTGAAGCGAGGGCTTCGCAATGAAGACGGATCGGGTGTACTCGTCGGTCTTACCAACATCGGCAATGTTGTGGGCTACGACCGTGACGCTGACGGCAAGTTGACCCCTACAGAGGGTAAACTGTACTACCGCGGCTATGAGCTTGACGACCTTGTGTCGCCGCTGCTCAAGGAGAAGCGGTTTGGCTTTGAGGAAGTGGCTTTCCTCTTGCTTTCGGGTCAATTGCCCGACAAGGAGGAACTCCAGGCTTTCCGCGAACTGCTCATCGATAACATGCCGCTCGACCATCGTACCATTACGCACATCATCGAATTGGAAGGTAGCAACATCATGAACATTCTGGCCCGTTGCGTGCTGGAGATGTACACCTTCGACCCGAACCCGGACGACATCAGCCGCGATAACCTCATGCGGCAGGGCATTGAACTGATAGCCAAGTTTCCTACCATTATAGCCTATGCTTACAACATCTATCGTCACTCTGTGCAAGGACGCAGTCTCCACATACGCCATCCGCGCGAGAATCTCGGAATCGCCGAAAATTTCCTCTTTATGATGAAACACGAGAACTATTCCGAGTTGGATGCACGTATGCTCGACTTGTTGCTCATCATTCAGGCAGAACACGGCGGTGGTAACAACTCTACCTTTACTGTACGTGTTACCTCGTCTTCGCGTACCGACACCTATAGTTCCATTGCTGCAGGCATCGGTAGTCTGAAAGGTCCGTTGCATGGTGGCGCCAATATAAAGGTCATCAATATGTTCCACCACCTGAAGGAGGAAATAAAGGACTGGAAGAATGTGGAAGAGCTGGATGTCTACCTCATGCGTATGCTTAACAAGGAGGCGTATGACAAGACGGGACTTATCTATGGTATCGGTCATGCCGTCTATACCTTGAGCGACCCGCGTGCTGTGGAACTGAAGAAGCTTGCCGGTGAACTGGCCAAGGAGAAGGGTAGGGAAGACGAGTACGAGTTCCTGAAACTCATAGAGCAGGAGGGTATCAAGTGCTTGATGAAGCATCGCGGCGGAAGCAAGCCAGCTTGTGCCAATCTCGATTTCTACAGTGGTTTCATTTACGAGATGATTGGTTTGCCGCAGGAAATCTATACGCCCATCTTTGCCATGGCACGTATCGTGGGCTGGACTGCCCACCGCATAGAGGAACTCAATTTTGAGGGACGCCGCATCATCCGTCCAGCATACAAGAACATATTGGGTGAGTTGAACTACGCACCGTTGGACGAAAGATAACGCAAAGGGGACAAAAAGTCTCTTAACTTGCCTTAAAATGCGGCTGTGTGTCTTGCTTGTCTGCAATAAATACCTTATTTTTGCGGCATGAAAATTTTTCAAAGCATAAATATCAGAAAGAGCATGGTTACTACAGGGGTAGCCATGCTCTCCTTTTTGCCTTTGCAGGCACAGACCAACCAAGACCTTCGCGATTCCCTGGCAAGGGCTACGGAGCTATTGGCCTATGCACCGGACAGTATAGACTTGCGGCTCAAAAAAGTGGCATGGAATATCCAACTGGAGCAGTGGGCTTATGCCAAGGACGACCTCGACAAGGTACTCTTCTTGAACAGCACGAACATTGCCGGACTGTTTTACCGAGCCTTTGTCAACGAGAAATTGAACCGTTACAATTTTGCCCGACTCGACTACCAGAACCTTCTTGTGTTGGTACCCGGCAATTTTCAGGCGCAGTTGGGACTGGCTTTGCTCAACCAGCGCGACCGGCATTATACCGAGGCGTATGACGGCATCAATTCGCTCATAGAGCAGTTCCCGGACAGTGCTGTGGCGTATGCTGCACGCGGTGGGATGGAGCAAGAACGTAATATGCTCGCCTTGGCAGAGTATGACTATGCCAAGGCTATGGCACTCGACTCTGCTTCGCTGGATTATGTTGTCAACCACTTGGATGTACTCATAGCCTTGGGCAAGAAGGCAGAAGCCTATCGTGATCTCGAGCGTCTTCTGGTTATGGGTGTAAAGCCCGGTCAGCTTCAGAACTTCTATGCCCGGTTGAGGAAAAAGAAATAGGGAAAGAGCAAAACATAAATGGGGGTGTGGCTTGCGTCACACCCCCATTCATGTTACGGGTTAAGTATTTGTTTGGCACGCTCCAGTGCCAGATTGATGTGGCTACAGATGTTGTTCTCACCTATAAGGTGATAGAACCCTGCATGCTCCAACTGCTTGTTCACCTTGTCGCGGACACCAGAGAGTACCACCTGTATTCCTTCTTTCTGGCTCATCAGGCAGAGGTTGGAGAGGTTGTGTATGCCTGTGGAGTCTACAAACGGAACCTTTCTCATGCGTATGATACGTACCTTGGGGCGGTCGCCGAAAGAGGCCATGATTTCTTCAAATTTGTTGCCCGCACCGAAGAAATAGGGACCGTTTA
The DNA here is from genome assembly GCA_963624905.1 of Oscillospiraceae bacterium. Classification (GTDB taxonomy): domain Bacteria; phylum Bacteroidota; class Bacteroidia; order Bacteroidales; family Bacteroidaceae; genus Prevotella. The sequence goes on along the minus strand of CAVFRG010000013.1, from coordinate 41,912 downwards.
TCTCGTATACCTCCACGCCCTGCGGTATGGTAAGGTGTTCCAGGTTTCCGGTAGAATACTCAAAATCCTCGTTGGGGTCTATCTCTTCTGTAATGGCTTTCACGTCGGTTGTTTCCGACATACGTTTCATGAAGAGCAGACAGGCAATGATAAGTCCCACTTCTATGGCAATGGTAAGGTCGAAGATAATGGTAAGGAAGAAGGTGATGAGCAGTACCGTGACATCACTCTTTGGATTTTTCATCAGAGCCAGGAAACTACGCCATCCGCACATACCGTAAGAGACCACAACGAGGACACCGGCCAAACAAGCCATGGGGATATATTTGGCCAGTGGCATGAGAAAGAGGAAGATAAGTAGAAGCACCACAGCGTGTATGATGCCGGCTACGGGGGTCTTTCCGCCGTTGTTGATATTGGTCATGGTACGCGCGATGGCTCCTGTAGCGGGAATGCCGCCAAATAGGGGCGAGGCGATGTTGGCAAGTCCTTGTGCCACGAGCTCGGTGTTGGAGTCGTGGTGGTCGCCTATGACACCATCGGCTACTGTAGCCGAGAGTAGCGACTCGATAGCTCCGAGAATTGCTATGGTAATGGCAGGCGACACGAGGCTCTTGATGGTCTCCCAGTTCATTTCGGGCACCTGGGCAGAGGGCAGTTCGTTGCTGATGGAGAAACGGTCACCGATGGTTTCTATGCTTTCCACGCCTGCAAATTCTTTCAGCAGTAAGGCGATGACTGTCATGAGGATGATGGCAACAAGAGAACCGGGGATCTTCTTGCTAAACTTGGGCGTAATGGCTATAACTACTACGCTCACGATACCGATGAGGGCGCACCATGGGTCTATCGTGTCGAAACACTTGAAGTACACGCCCCATTTCTCCAGAAAGTCAGATGGATTGGATGTCAGTGTAAGACCGAAGAGATCCTTTATCTGGGTGGTAAAGATGGTGACGGCAATACCGCTCGTAAATCCTACAACAATGGGGTAGGGAATGTATTTGATGATCGTTCCCAGCCGTAGCAGTCCGAAGAGAACGAGGAAGAATCCTGCCATGAGGGTGGCAATGGTAAGTCCCTCCATACCATACTTCTGTATGATGCCGTAGATGATGATGATAAATGCACCTGTGGGACCGCCAATTTGTACTTTGCTTCCACCGAATAGTGAGATGACCAGACCGGCTACGATGGCAGTGATAATACCTTTTTCGGGTGTTACTCCTGAAGCGATGCCGAAAGCAATAGCAAGCGGTAGGGCTACGATACCCACAATGATACCTGCCATCAGGTCGGCCATGAATGTTTTCCTGTTGTAGCTCTTGGCGCAGGAAAACAGTTTGGACTTGATAACGAATGACTTCATTTTTGTGTTTTTGTTGAAAATTTGGCTGCAAAGTTACGCAAAAATGTTCATATACACAAATAAACACCGTTCATTCCACATAGTCTACCTTGATGACGATGACTTTTATCTGCTGGTTGTCTGTATCGTTGGCTATTTTTGCAATGTGCCAGTCACGAGGGAAGAAAATAAAGAATTCTCCCGGTGTGCTGTCGTAGAACAGCGTCTTGTCCTTTTCGTAATCGTAGTGTATCACGTCTGGTTTGTAACGGCAGTTGGGCGTACTGGTATAGTGGTCTATGATGCCAAAGCGTTCAGTGCCCTTAACAACATATTGGAAGTCGATGTGGTGGTTGTGGCTTTCGCTTCTGCGCTTGGCGAGCGGTGCGTTCTGCGATTCCTCCACACTTACGGTCAAGCTGCTGCCGGGTATGGGATATTTGCCTTTTGTTATAGCAGTGAGGTCGGTGTTGGCTAGCCAGGAAAACAGGGCTTTCCATTGTTGCGGGTTCTTCTTGTATTGCAGGTAGAAGTCTACAGCGTTGACGCTGGCGTGTGCGTTGGCTTTGTCAAACCCATTGCGCCATTCGGCAGATGCCAACCATTTGGTTGCCTCCTCTACAAGTTGTGGGTTGTCACCGTAATATTGTGTGTAGTATCCCTTCTGTTGCAGCTGATTTTTTTGTGCAGCCTGACTGCTTGTATAGTTGGGGTGTGCGTATACAGCCGTTGTGAGTATGGCAAGGAGTGTAAATAGTGTTGTCTTCATCAGTGAAGTAGGTAAAAATGAATAAGAAAAAGGGAACTCCACTACAAAGCGGAGTTCCCTCATGTTTATGTAAATTCACGTGATGTCACGATTTTACAAAATGGTCTTTACTGCTTCGAGCATACCCTTTTCCTGGATGAGGTCGAGGTCCTTCTTAACCAGTTCGGTCAAACCGGGAACGGTCTTGTTCAAGTCCTCTTTCCAGATGTAGTCGAAAGCAAGCACACCCTCGGCCACCTTTTGTGTGTCGCCAGTAGCCCAAAGCTCTGTCAGCTTGTCGATAATCTTCTGGTCGTCCTGTGGCTTGATCTCTGCACCGTCAGCACGCTTGCCACCCTTGTAGTAAGTGATGATGGCAGCGAGACCAAATACCAAGCCCTGAGGCAGTTCGCCCTTGCGCTCGAGGTAAACCTTTACGCCGGGGAGGTCGCGAGTCTCGTACTTGGGGAAGGAGTTAAGCATGATGCTTGTTACCTGGTGGTCTACGAACGGGTTCTCGAAGCGCTCAAGCACATCGGAAGCAAACTGCTGCAACTCTTCCATCGGGAGGTTGAGTGTCTGCATCAACTCTTCGAACTGAACCTTGTGTATGTACTTGCCCAGTACGGGGTGCTCGCAAGCGTCGCGTACGATGTTCACACCACTGAGGTATGTAACGGGGCTGAGCACAGTGTGAGGACCGTTGAGCAGTGTAACCTTGCGCTCGTGGTAAGGCTTTTCGTTGTCGGTGATGAGCACATGCAGTCCAGCCTTGTGTGCGGGGAACTCTTCCTTCATCTGCTCTACTGTCATGTTCTCGGCCTTCTCGATAACCCAGAGGTGGAAGCTCTCGGCCTTCACTACGAGGTTGTCCTTGTAGCAAACCTTCTCCTGAATCTCTTTGATGGTATCGCGTGGGAAGCCCGGTACGATGCGGTCTACCAGTGTAGCGCAAACGTAGCAGTGGTTTGTAAACCAAGCCTTGAAGCCTTCATAGTCAGCACCCATGTCTTCCTTCCACAGTTCTATGTACTGATAGATGCACTCCTTCAGGTGATGGCCGTTGAGGAAAATAAGCTCACAAGGCATCAGGATCATACCCTTGGTGGGGTCGCCCTCGAAGAACTTGTAACGGTGGAACAGCAGCTGAACCAACTTGCCGGGGTAAGATGCAGCAGGAGCATCGCTGAACTTGCAAGAGTCGTCGAAGGCGATGCCGGCCTCTGTAGTGTTGGATATGATGAAGCGCATTTCGGGCTGCTCTGCCAATGCCATGAATGCCTGGTTCTGTGAGTATGGGTTGAGTGCGCGGCTGATGACGTCGATACGCTCCAGCGTGTTGATGGTCTGGCCGTTCTCCTTGCCCTGCAGGTTGACATGATAGAGGCAGTCCTGACCGTTCAGCCAGTCTACCATACCGCCGCCCAATGGCTGTACGACAACAACAGATCCGTTGAAGTCGGTCTTCTTGTTCATGTTCCATACGATCCAGTCTACGAATGCACGGAGGAAGTTACCCTCACCGAACTGGATGATTTTCTCAGGAGCTACGCTCTTGGGAGCAGTGCGCTTGTTTAAAGCCTTAAGTTCTTTCATGATTTGTTTTGTTGTTTATTCGTTTTCGTTATTTCGTCTGCAAAAGTATAAAAAATAGGGGTACTATAAGCCTTGTTGTATTCAAATTCGTGCGTAAAGGTTTGCGTTCTCCCTTGTCTTCTATTCTGCGGTTAGTAATAGTCGTGATTGTTGCGTTTCGAATGCAAATATACACCATTAATATTGTCGCTGCAAATATTTCGTGTTAACGAATAATAAAAGCTCGGTTTTCTCTGAATGCGTGTTATTTGAACCGTGCTTTATTGGAGCGGAGTCCTGTAAAGTTTGTCACCGCGTATCTGGAGTGGCATGGGGGTATTGTCGGTGAAGAGTTGTCCGGTGCCCAGTCCTTGCGGCATATTTGTTCCCGGTCCGTACATCGCAGCGCAAAAGAGGGCTACGGCGTTGAGTCCTATGTTGCTTTCCAGTGCTGAAGTTACCCAACTGCCTATGCCGCGTTCTTCGGCCAGCGATATCCATTCCCTGCACCCGTACATGCCGCCGTGCAGTGATGGTTTCAGGATAATGTAGTGTGGACGGATGGTGTCCAGCAGTGCCTGTTTCATGGAGGCAACGTTAACACCGATGAGTTCTTCGTCGAGAGCAATGGGAATCGGACTTGTACGGCAGAGTTCTGCCATCTTGGGCCACTGGTGCTGTCTGATGGGTTGTTCTATGGAGTGGATGTCGTACTGTGCCAATGCTTCGAGTCGGCTCATGGCGTGCTCTGGTGCAAAAGCACCGTTGGCATCGACGCGCAGTTCCACTTGTTCCTTACTGAAATCTTGGCGTATGTGCTTGATGAGCTCCAGTTCTTGCGTGAAGTTGATGGCGCCAATCTTCAGTTTCACGCAGTGGTAACCGGCCTTGAGCTTTTCTTCCAGTCTGGTGTACATCTCGTCGTAGTTGCCCATCCATACCAGTCCGTTGATGGTGATGCCCGTCTCGCCTTGGGCAAAGGGTGTGCTGTACAGGTCGGCGAGGGGCTTTGCCCATGCGGGAATGTCGTGGGCGGTGCGGTTGGTCTGCATGCCTGCTACCTTGCTGTAGAATTCTGCAAAGGCAGTTTCCAGTCCGAAGGTGATGCTGGGGTAGGCGCGCAGCATGTCGTAGGGTATGCGCTCCATTTGGGCCACCATACGGCACACCTCCTGCAGTGTCTGTGCATATTCCGGTTTGCAGTCGCAGCTAAGGTCTGGCAGGGTTGCGCATTCGCCCGTTCCGCTTATGCCGGGATAAGACGGGTGGGTAACGGTGAGATAATGGCTGTGGCGTGTGGTGTACACACCGCGTGACGTTCCAGCTGGCTGCTTGAAATGGAGCGTGCGCTCCGAGATGCTGATGTTGTACATATTTTATATCTCTCCCATGCCTTTGTGCAGCAGTTCCAGTCCGCGATGCGTGCATATACCCCTTACCATTACCAGAAAATAGTTGTCGAAGAGTTTCTGCATGGAGAACTCCTTGTACATCTGTTGGTGCATGAATTCCTCCATGGCGATATGCCCCACGTTGGATATGAGCGGATAGTCCACATCGCTACGGAAAAGGCCCTCCTGGACTCCCATTCTGTAGAATTGCATGCGCGACTCGACGTCGCGGTCATGGTTCTCGCGAAGGTATGCCACGATGCGTGGCATCTTGTGTATCTCGTCATAGAAGAGTGCCCCCACCTTGTCGTTTACCTCCATCTGCAGGCGGTAGAAGTAGCAGATGGTGTCAATGACGTTGTGGCCGCCATGCAGGGCGAAGTCTTCCAGCAACTTGCCGAAATGGGCGTCCTGTTCCTTCAGACCGGCCAGAAGCAGCTCTTCCTTGTCGCCGAAAATCTCGTATACGGTACGTTTTGAAACGTGAAGCCCTTGTGAGATCTCGTCCATCTTGACTGCCTTGACGCCTCGTTTGTAAAATTCTTCCATGGCATAATCGATGATTTTGCCACGTAGTTCGCGTCTGTACTCGCTAGTTGTTTCCATGCTTGTTGTTGTCGTATATATTTTTGCAAAGTTACGAAAAAAAACGAAAAAACCTATCTATGTTAAATAGTTTTTTCGTACCTTTGCACAAACGAAGTACGAATGTGCATAAAAATGTGCCAAACATACACGAATCAAACTTAAACCGCACTATAACTATGGCAAAAATTACGAAGGAGGCGGCTCTCGCATACCACGAGAATGTCCGTCCAGGCAAGATTGAGGTAAAACCTACCAAACCCTATCACACCCAGACCGACCTTAGTCTGGCTTACTCACCAGGCGTAGCCTATCCGTGTCTTGAGATTCAGCAGAATCCCGATGACGTGTACAAGTATACGGACAAGGGCAACCTTGTGGCTGTCATCAGCAACGGTACTGCCGTGCTCGGACTGGGTGATATCGGTGCCATGAGCGGCAAGCCTGTTATGGAGGGTAAGGGACTGCTCTTCAAGATTTACGGTGGCATAGACGTATTTGACATCGAGATTGCCGAGAAGGATCCCGAGAAGTTCTGTGAGGCTGTAGAGAAGATAGCCCCTACTTTCGGAGGTATCAACCTGGAAGATATCAAAGCTCCCGAGTGCTTTTATATAGAGGAGCGTCTCAAGCGCACGCTCGACATCCCCGTAATGCACGACGACCAGCACGGTACGGCCATCATTTCGGCTGCAGGACTCAAGAATGCTCTCGAGGTGGCTGGCAAAAATATCGGTGATGTAAAGATTGTTGTGAACGGTGCCGGTGCCGCAGCCATCAGTTGTACCAAGCTCTATGTAGCTCTTGGTGCCAAGGTGGAGAACATCGTGATGCTCGACTCCAAGGGTGTCATTACTTCCGACCGTGAGAACCTTACCGAGCAAAAGAAACTCTTCGCTACCGACCGCCGTGACGTGCATACGCTCGAAGAGGCCATCAAGGGTGCCGATGTGTTTGTTGGTTTGAGCAAGGGCAATGTACTGTCACAGGACATGTTGCGCTCCATGAACGAGAATCCTATCGTCTTTGCACTCGCCAATCCCGTTCCCGAGATCAGTTACGAGGATGCCATGGCGAGCCGTCCTGACGTGCTGATGTCTACTGGCCGTTCCGACTATCCCAACCAGATCAATAACGTCATCGGATTCCCCTATATCTTCCGCGGTGCGCTCGACGTACACGCACGTGCCATCAACGAGGAGATGAAGTTGGCCGCTGTCAATGCCATTGCCGACCTTGCCAAGCAGCCTGTTCCCGATGTGGTCAACGAGGTATACCATGTCAACGACCTTACCTTCGGTCCTAAGTATTTCATACCGAAACCTGTCGACCCACGCCTCATCACCGAGGTGTCTGCAGCCATTGCCAAGGCAGCGATGGACAGTGGGGTGGCACGTACTCCCATTACCGACTGGGAGGCTTACAAGCAGCGCTTGCGCCAATTGCTTGGACAGGAGTCTAAGCTTACCCGCAAACTGCACGATACCGCTCGTCTCCATCCGCAGCGTGTAGTGTTTGCCGAAGGCGGTAACCCCACCATGCTCAAGGCTGCCGTACAGGCCAAGAGCGAGGGCATCTGCCAGCCTATCCTCTTGGGTAACCCCGATCGCCTGAAGCGTGTCGCTTCTCGTCTGAAACTCGACCTGGAGGGTATAGATATCGTGGATATGCGTGCCGACAACGAGCAGGGCCGCCGTGCCACATTTGCCAAGCGTCTGGCTGAGAAGCGTTCTCGTGAGGGCTATACTTTTGAGGAGGCTTATGACAAGATGTACGAACGCAACTACTTCGGTATGTCGATGGTAGAGGTGGGTGATGCCGATGCCTTCATAACGGGTCTCTATACCAAGTATTCCAACACCATCAAGGTGGCCAAGGACGTGATAGGCATCCGCAATGGCTATAACGCCTTCGGTGCCATGCATATTCTCAATACGCAGAAGGGCATCTACTACATTGCCGATACGCTCATCAACCGCCATCCTGACGAGAACGTGCTTACAGATGTGGCACGCCTCTCGGCAAGTACGGTCAAGTTCTTTAATGACGAGCCGGTCATCGCCATGCTCAGCTACTCCAACTTCGGTACCGATGCGGTAGGATCGCCTGTCAAGGTGAGAAAGGCTGTGGCGGAGATGCAGCTGCGTTATCCCGATTTGGCCATCGACGGCGAGATGCAGGTGAACTATGCGCTCAACAAGGACTTGCGCGATGAGAAGTATCCTTTCTCACGTCTCAAGGGCAAGGATGTCAATACACTCGTGTTCCCCAATCTGAGCAGCGCCAACAGTTCCTACAAACTCCTGCAGGCACTCAGTCCTGAGGCTGAGCTTATAGGCCCCATCCAGATGGGTCTGAACAAGCCTATCCACTTCACCGATTCTGAGAGCAGCGTACAGGACATAGTCAATGTTACTGCCGTGGCGGTTATCGATGCCTATGTGGAGAAGCTCAAGAACCAAAAGTAAGACAATACCACACCTTATTTATATTATAACCAGATATTTTAATATACAGTTATGAACAGGACGATTATTACAGTAGTGGGAAAGGATACCGTCGGCATTATTGCCAAGGTGTGCTCTTATCTGGCAGACAACGGCATCAATATCCTTGACATCTCCCAGACCATTGTGCAGGATTACTTCAACATGATGATGATTGTCGACATGGGCAAGATGAGCAAGTCGTTTGACAGTGTCTCCGATGAACTTGTCGCTGTCGGCAAGGAGATGGGGGTGCAGATCAAGTGCCAGCGTGAGGAAATCTTCGACATGATGCACCGCATTTAGATGAGGGGCACGAAGCGGAGAGTTCTGACAAGGCGTGGAATTTTTTGAGAAACGCCATCATACAGAGTGACGAACCATTAATGCGAAAAACATGATCAACATCAACGAGGTCATCGAGACCAACAAGATGATAGAGCAAGAAAACTTCGATGTGCGCACCATAACGATGGGCATCAACCTGCTCGACTGTGCGGCAACCGAGGTGAATGTGCTCTGCGACAATATTTATAACAAGATAATGCGGCTTGCCCAGAATCTGGTAAAGACGGGCGAGGATATCTCCAAGGAGTTTGGCGTACCTATCGTCAACAAGCGCATCGCTGTTACGCCGATAGCCCTCGTGGGCGGTTCGGCATGCCATACCACCGATGACTATGTCAAGGTGGCCAAGACGCTCGACCGTTGCGTCAAGGAGTTGGGAGTCAACTTCCTCGGCGGTTACTCGGCTGTCGTATCAAAGGGCATGAGCACCAGCGACGAACTGCTGATTCGCTCCATACCGCAGGCTTTGGCACAAACCGACTTCATCTGCAGTTCCATCAATGTAGGCTCTACCAAGACCGGTATCAATATGGATGCGGTAAGGCTGATGGGCGAGATTGTACACGATACGGCTGAGGCTACACGCGACAAAGGCTCCATCGGTTGTGCCAAACTGGTGGTGCTCTGCAATGCTCCCGATGACAATCCTTTCATGGCCGGTGCTTTCCATGGTGTGAGCGAAGCCGATGCCGTGGTGAGTGTAGGTGTCAGCGGTCCGGGTGTGGTGAAGTACGCACTGGAGAATGTGCGTGGCGAGAGCTTCGAGGTACTCTGTGAAACCATCAAGCGTACTGCTTTCAAAATAACAAGAGTGGGACAGCTTGTTGCCAAAGAGGCTTCGCGTCGTTTGGGTGTTCCTTTCGGCATTATCGACCTTTCGCTTGCTCCTACGCCTGCCATCGGTGACAGTGTGGCTGACATCCTGCGCGAGATAGGACTCGAGCATGCAGGTGCTCCCGGCACTACTGCTGCATTGGCGCTGCTCAACGACCAGGTGAAGAAGGGCGGCATCATGGCTTCCTCTTATGTGGGAGGCTTGAGCGGTGCCTTCATCCCCGTCAGCGAGGATCAGGGTATGATTGATGCTGTGGAGGCTGGCGCTTTGACCATCGAGAAACTTGAAGCCATGACGTGCGTCTGCTCCGTAGGTCTCGATATGATTGCGATTCCCGGTGATACGCCTGCCACAACCATTGCGGGTGTCATTGCCGACGAGGCTGCCATCGGTATGGTCAACCAAAAGACAACGGCCGTACGTGTCATTCCTGTCATTGGCAAGGGAGTGGGGGACACTGTCGACTTCGGTGGTCTGCTTGGCCATGCTCCTGTCATGCCGGTCAACACGTTCAGTTGTGCCGACTTTGTCAATCGTACCGGGCGTATCCCCGCTCCGATACATAGCTTCAAGAACTAAAGGCGTGGTTTGAACGGCCTAAACTGATATGTTTAGTTAAAAAAATATAACATTGTCCTTTTGTCGGGCGCAAGATTGCTCTAATTCTCGGAAAATGAGTAATTTTGCGCCCGATTTATATAATATCACATAAAGTCTAACTTTATTAATTCATTTAATTAACAATTTTTATGTCAGATTTAAAGAACGTAAAGCCATTGGACGACTTCAATTGGGACGAGTTTGAGAATGGCGCAAGCGCAAACGTCAGCCAAGAGGACCTCGAGAAGGCCTATGACGAAACCCTTAACAAAGTTACCGAGCACCAGGTGGTAGAAGGTACAGTAATCTCTGTAGATAAGAAAGAGGTTATCGTAAACATCGGCTACAAGAGCGACGGTATCATCCCTGCTTCTGAGTTCCGTTACAACCCAGACTTGAAGGTAGGTGACAAGGTTGAGGTTTATGTTGAGAACCAGGAAGATGTAAAGGGCCAGTTGGTTCTTTCTCACAAGAAGGCTCGCTTGAGCAAGTCTTGGGAGCGTGTTAACGCAGCTCTCGACAACGAGGAAGTTATCCAGGGTTACATCAAGTGCCGCACTAAGGGCGGTATGATCGTTGACGTTTTCGGTATCGAAGCTTTCTTGCCAGGAAGCCAGATCGACGTTCACCCTATACGCGACTACGATATCTTCGTAGGCAAGACTATGGAGTTCAAGGTTGTAAAGATCAACCAAGAGTTCCGCAATGTTGTTGTTTCCCACAAGGCCCTCATCGAGCAGGAGTTGGAGCAGCAGCGTAAAGAAATCATCGGCAAGCTTGAGAAGGGTCAGATTCTCGAAGGTACTGTTAAGAACATCACTTCTTACGGTGTATTCGTTGACCTCGGCGGTGTTGACGGTCTCATCCACATCACAGACCTCTCTTGGGGCCGCGTAAGCGATCCTCACGAGGTTGTTGCTCTCGACCAGAAGATCAATGTCGTTATCCTCGACTTCGATGAGGAGAAGAAGCGTATCGCTCTCGGTCTGAAGCAGCTCACTCCACACCCATGGGATGCTCTCGATGCTGAGCTCAAGGTGGGCGACCACGTGAAGGGTAAGGTTGTCGTTATGGCCGACTATGGTGCATTCGTAGAGATTGCTCCTGGTGTAGAGGGCCTTATCCACGTTTCAGAGATGTCTTGGAGCCAGCACTTGCGTTCAGCTCAGGACTTCATGAAGGTGGGCGACGAGGTAGAGGCTGTCATCCTGACTCTCGACCGTGCCGAGCGCAAGATGTCTCTCGGTATCAAGCAGCTTAAGGAAGACCCATGGGAGACCATCGAGGTGAAGTATCCTGTAGGCAGCAAGCACACCGCTAAGGTTCGCAACTTTACCAACTTCGGTATCTTCGTAGAACTGGAGGAGGGTGTTGACGGTCTGATCCACATCTCTGACCTCTCTTGGACCAAGAAGGTGAAGCATCCTTCTGAGTTTACTACAGCAGGTGCACCTATCGATGTTGTCGTTCTCGAGATTGACAAGGAAAACCGTCGCTTGAGCCTCGGCCACAAGCAGTTGGAGAAGAATCCTTGGGATGAGTACGAGGCCATCTATACTCCTGGCTCTGTACACAAGGGTACCATCACTGAGTTGATGGACAAGGGTGCTGTCATCACGCTCGCTGAGGGCGGTGAGGGCTTCGCTACTCCTAAGCACCTCGTTAAGGAGGATGGCTCACAGGCCAAGAAGGGCGAAGAGCTTGACTTCAAGGTAATCGAGTTCGTTAAGGAGACAAAGCGTATCATCCTCTCTCACTCTCGTACATTCGAGGAGGGCAAGGACGATATCAAGCCTGCAGCTCCACGCAAGCACAGCAATGGCGGTGCACGTAAGAGCAACGAGACAGCTACTGTTACTAACGTAACTCCCGGTACTTCTCTCGGTGACATCGACGCTCTTGCCAAGCTCAAGGCTCAGATGGAAGGCAAGGCCTAAAAACGTATAGACTTAGTTCAATTATATTCCGTATTTTGCGGAATGCGCATACTGTCCCCGGTTCTTCGTGATGAAGAACCGGGGATTTCTTTTCTGCCCCATGAGAGTGTGTCGTCCTCTTTTGGGGAGTTAATGAAGTTAAGGGAAGTTAGGGAAGTTAAAGGACAACAGCTTTCTTGCTCGCTTCTTTGCTTGAGTGGTACGGCGGGGGCGCCGTACCTCCTAATAACAGCTTTTCTGGCGTATGCCCTCTTTTTACTTTTTTACCTTTTTACTTTTTTACCTTTAATCTGTCTTTTACCTTTATAGACTATTAAGGAACAAAAAAGAATTATGCGGGAAAACTATTTGGCTTTTTCGCGTTTTTATCGTAACTTTGCAAGCAAATTAATAGGAAATATTAGAGACATGAAATATACCAAGTTGGCAGTGGTTACCATGTTGGGCGCGTCTGCACTTACCTCTTGCTTTAAGTCAGAACCGCTCAACGCCGAGTGCGACATCACGAGGGCGTACATTTCCATAGACAACCCTGACGCCATGTTCGACAAACGGAATGACAGTACCATACAAGTCTATTCTCAGGATGACGTCATTATGTTTGGAGTAAAGTCCGATGCCGACCTTACTGCCGTCCCCGTATTCTTCGAACTGACCCCCGGTGCCACCATAACGCCTGCCAACGGTTCGGTGCAGCGTTTCTGCAAGGACAACCCCGACAGTCTGATTGATGTCCATTATGTCGTTACGTCGGAAGACAGGGCGTACAGCCGTACCTATACAGTGAAGTTTACGCGCCACGCTGTGCCGAGCGACACTATCCGTTTCGATTTCGAAAACTACGAGAAGAATACCAACAAGCCCGCTGGCAAGTATTACGTATGGTTCGAACTCAATGGCGACGGTACCAAGGAGTACCGATGGGCCACAGGCAACGGAGGTTTCTATCTCAGCCAGACCATGGCCAAGCCTACGGCATACCCTTCAGTCCCCATTGTGGGCGACTTGAGCGAGAACTGCGTACAGCTCACTACGCGTTCTACGGGAAAGTTGGCGGAAGGCTTCAAAATGCCTATCGCTGCCGGCAACCTGTTCTATGGCCGTTTTGTCTCAGAGTCGGCATTCAATGACCCTATGTCTGCCACCCAGTTCGGATGGGTCATCAACTACAAACCGATCCGCTTCCGTGGATACTATAAGTATGAACGTGGCGCGACGATGATAGACCGCAACAAGAACACCCTTGCCGACCGCCAGGACTATGGAGCCATCTATGCCGTGCTCTACGACAACCATGAGGGGACGGTGATGCTCAACGGCAACAATGTTCTTACGAGCGAGGACATTGTGGCTCTTGCCAAGATGCCCGATATCGACAATACGCCCGAGTGGACACATTTCGACCTGAAGTTCGACTATCTGCAGCCTTTCGACAAGGCCAAGATGAAAGCTACGGGCTACAGCCTCGCCATCGTCTGCTCGTCGAGCAAGGACGGCGACCGTTTTGAGGGTGCCGTGGGCAGCACACTCCTTGTGGACGATTTCTCCATCGTGCGCGAAAAGACTGATCAAGAACAGAACAACGAAGAACAATGAAACGCATATTCTCCACCGTCCTCTTCTCGGCGCTCGCCCTGTGCAGCGCCTATGCTTCAGGACCCTTCCTTACCAACTATTATGCCCGTGCGGCATACAACATTGGTGGCACGGCGCCTATCGGCATGCCGTCGTCTATCCGCAAGATGAACAGCTACTCGCTGCGCCCCAACTTCACCCTTGGGCTGGATGCCTACCACGGCTTTAATGACAGGTGGGGTATCCTCTTCGGTCTCCATTTCGACAACAAGGGCATGAAGGTAGATGCCACAGTCAAGAACTACCACATGCGTATGGAGAAGGAGGGAGAAGCCATAGAGGGTATGTTCACCGGACGGGTAATGACCAAGGTAGACCAGAGTCTGCTCACCATTCCCGTGCAGGCCACTTACGACATTTCGCACAAGGTGCGGGTCAAGCTGGGTCCTTACTTCTCCTACGTCCTCTCGCACAAGTTCAGCGGCTATGCCTACGACGGTTACCTCCGCGAGGGCGACCCTACAGGGCGCAAGGTGGAAATGGGCGGAGCCGATGACACCAACCGCGGCGACTACGACTTTTCTGACGATATGCGCAACTGGCAGGTTGGACTCGATGTCGGGGCTGACTGGTACATCACCAACCGATGGGGTGCCTTTGTAGGACTCACCTGGGGACTGACCGAGGTGTTCAAGAAAGGCTTCGACGTGATAGAGCAGCCCATGTACCCCATCTACGGGAGCGTCGGAGTCATCTATCAGTTGAAATAAGAGAACAGCTGAAAATAAGAGATACACACGAAGACAAGGTGCCGTGTGTAACAGTGTTCCGTAACGAACCGGCACACGGCAATTTTATAAACAAATAAAATAAAAGAAAGGAAAAAGAATGAAGAAAATTTTTACTTCAGTATTGATGGCTTTGGCGATGATGAGCGCATCGGCAGAGGAATACACCTGTCCGCTCGTACTTGACGTGGCTGGTTCTGGTGACCAGGCTGCAGGCGAAATTAATGTCACTGTCACCAAGCAGGAGGACGGCAAGTATACCATGCAGCTCAAGAACTTCTCTTTGGGCGAGCAAACGGCTGTAGGTACCATTGAGATGAAGGATGTGGATGCCGTTACCTGTGGCAATACTGTTTGCCTCTCTTCCCAGCAGACCATACAGATTGCTGCCGGTGATGACGATACGAAGATATGGATGGGGCCTAGCTTGGGCGACCTGACCATACTGTTGAAAGGCCAGCTTAAGGACAACAAATTCAATGCTATCCTCAATATACCTATTGCCGGTAGTATGATCGTAGGCGTCAAGTTGGGTGACGATGCCAACAACATGAGTCAGCTCCCCAATTCCGGCTTCGAGGATTTCCATACGGCAAAAGCATCAAGTAAGATTACCAGTGACGAGCCTAACGGCTGGCATTCTTTCATGAGTTGTACTGGTAAGCAGGCAGACTTTGTTAAAGGTACTGCACATACCTATATTGACACCAACGTGCGCGAAGGAGCGGAATCTACAAATACGAAATGCGTAAAAATCATTTCTTCGGGATTGCTTATCTTTTCTGCGAACGGAACTATCACTACAGGCCGTTTGCAGGCTGGAAGTACGACTCCCACTGACCAGTCTAACTGTTCTTTCTTGAATTTTGAAACTACAGGTACAGATGACAATGGCGACCCCTTCTATGCTGTACTCAACAACAAGCCAGACTCCCTTACAGTATGGGTGAAGCATCATGCAGGTAAGGGTAATACCAAGAATACCTACGCCACCGTCAGTGCCCTCCTTACCAATGGCAACTATGCGCAGGATCCCCAGATAGAGCAGTATAAGGAGAATATCATAGCAGAGGCCAACACCACTACTATTGCAGCCAAAGACGAGTGGGAGCAGATAAGCATCCCCTTCACCTATTCCAATACGGAAGAAACGCCGAAGGCTGCTCTCGTCACGATGTCAACCTGTTCTGTTCCCAGTGGTGGCTCGACGGATAACAACGACCCCGACGTTCTTTATGTCGACGATGTAGAGCTGGTTTACAATGCTGCCATCAAGTCGGTCAGCATGGGCGGTTTGGAAATAGAATTCGATGAGTATAATTCAGCCGAGATAAAGAACTATGATGGTGAGATTACTCCCGACCAGTTTACGGTAGAAGCAGAAGGCGCAGGTGCTTATGTCACCACGAAGATTACCGCCAAAGAGGATGATCCCACTACCGTCTATGCCACCATCACTGTCACATCCAACGACCTGAAGAAGTATGACGTGCGTATGATTACCTTTACCGGTGTTTCTACCGGCATTGCCAAGGCCACTTCCTCTGTGATGCCTACAGGCGTGAAGGCTATCTACAACCTCTCCGGCCAGCAGGTGTCTAGCATGGGCAAGGCAGGTGCCTACATCATCCAGCGCACCGACGGCACCACCGTCAAGGTGCTGAAGAAGTAACGCTTCGACAAACTACCTATTATCAATATCGTAAACTCCCGGCAAGGATGCTGTTCCTTGTCGGGAGTTTCTTTTCTTTTTTTGGGTACAGCGAGGGCGCTGTACCTCCTATAGTTACACTTGCGAAAAGCTGTTCTTTAGGAGGTACGGCGCCCTCGCCGTACCACTCAGAGAAGCAAAAAAGAGAAGCAAAAAGACAAGCACATAGTAGGTGTAGCGCCCTCGAGTTGCTATGTGTTGCAGATGGTTCAAGGGGACTTTACTTGATTCCCCTTGCGTTAAGCGCCTTGGTATATTTGGCAGCGTTCTGCAGGTGCTCTTGGTAGGTGCGCGCGAAATTGTGCGTACCGCTGAAGTCCTCCTTGGCGCACATGTAGAGGTAGTCGTGGTGTACCATGTTGAGCACTGCATCGATGCCGGCAACGGAGGGGATGCGGATAGGACCGGGAGGAAGTCCCGCATTCTTGTAGGTGTTGTACGGACTGTCTATGTGCAACAGATTGTTGTAGATGCGCTTCAGTTCAAACTTTTTCCATGCAAATTTGATGGTGGGGTCGGCCT
The DNA here is from genome assembly GCA_963624905.1 of Oscillospiraceae bacterium. GTDB lineage: Bacteria > Bacteroidota > Bacteroidia > Bacteroidales > Bacteroidaceae > Prevotella. The sequence goes on along the minus strand of CAVFRG010000013.1, from coordinate 25,463 downwards.
GTAGGGGCATGCCGTTGGGGTATTCGGCGTTGCGAAGCACGAAGCGATTGTAGTACATGCCCGCTATCATGGGTTTCTCGCCATTGTTGGCAGTCTCCTCGTCCACAATGCTCGCTAAGGTGATGACCTGCTCGGGTGAGAGGTGCAGCGCCTTTGCCTTCGCCGTGCGGTCAGCGTTCCAGAATCTCCGACTTTCCTTCTGCATGCGGTCGAGCAACTTGTCGACGCTCACGTTCCAGTAGATGTCGTACGTGTTGGGAATGAACATACAGGCTATGGTACACGTGTCGTAACCATATTTGCGGCAGGTGGCCTCGTCGGTGAGGGCATGCTGCAGGGTGGCACTGTCGGTCATAAGTTTCTTGCCCAGTTCGGCGGCCAGCCTGTCCATGGTGCGTACCGAGGGAACAGTGAGGCTGACAGGTTCCTGGAGTCCGTTCTTCAAGTGCCGCCATATCTTCAGTGCGCCTTCACCGGGATGGATGGCATAGCGTCCCGTCCTGATGTGTGTGGCATAACTGGAGTGTTGGGTAAGGGTATGGAAAGCATGGAGCGGTATGCGGTTGGCTATGGGTGCCATCTTGTGATAGACGGAGTCGATGTTGTCATCGTTGTCGATGTAGACATATTCTGTCTTTTCGCTGTGCGAGAAAGCCGAGAAACAATATTGGTAGGTAAGCACGGCTATGATGGCGGCACATGCCAAAATGCCGTACAGATAGCGGCTGCTGTTCGACTTCCTTGATTTCTTTTTCATGTTCATTATCCTTTTATGTCTTGTTCGTTTCCGTCCGGGGTAGCTTGATTTTATGTCCGGAAGGTCAGTGCAAAAGTACATCATTTATGGCAGACGGCAAAATAAAAATAGGCGTAATCTTGCGGTGTAGGTAAAAATAGGTTAATTAGTAGCATATTTCTGCAAAATCATTTACCTTTGTTCTCCACATAAAGAACACGCCATAAAGGCATATGAAGTTAAGATTTACGATACCCTACAGGGCACACTGGGGTGAGACCCTAAGTGTAGCCATTACCTGGAAAAGCCGTGACGGCCATACCGTCAGCCGCGATGTAGACATGAATACCCTCGACGGGTACCTATGGGAGGCCGAGACACTGCCGCCCCAGAGTCGCCAGCGCCACCTTGTCACCATGGCCTATTGCTACAAGGTAAAGGACGGTGCAGGGCATGTCATACGGCGCGAGTCGACGGAGCATCCCCGCATCTTCCCCTTCGACGACCAGCACAGTTTCTACTTTCCCGACTTCTGGCTGGAGGGCGATTATGCCAGCGGTTGGCTGAAGATGCTGCAACCCTTCCTGCCGCTGTACGACAGTACGGTGATCTTCAAGGTAGTAGAGCCCCACCTGTATAAGGGCGAGGCACTTGCCCTGTTGGGCAACCATCCGGCACTGGGCAACTGGAATGCGGAGCGTTACCTGAAGATGACGCCAGTAGGTGACGGCAGCTGGGTGCTCTCGGTAGACGTGCAGGCGGTAGACAAGCCTGTGCAATACAAGTATGTGGTGATAGACGAGCGCACGCAGAAGCTGAAACGCTGGGAGGAAGGAGCCAACCGCACGATGGAGGGTGTGCGCATCCTCCCGGGCGAGGTGCATGTGCTGCACGGCGGCAACTTCCGTGTAAAGGCGCTCCCGCCTGCTGCGCAGTTCTGCTTCGATACCTACATCTTCGACCTTGACGGCACACTGCTTTCCACACTTGCCGACCTTGCCGCCAGTTGCAACTATGCCCTGCGTACAAACGGCCTGCCCGAACACTCGGTAGACGACGTGCGGCGCTTTGTGGGCAACGGTGTGAAGATGCTTATGGTGCGCGCCATACCCGATGGAGAAAACAACCCCAAGTTCGAGAAAACCTTTGCCGACTTCCGCCAGCACTATATGCAGCACAACCTTGATACCACCGCTCCCTATCCCGGCATCATGGAGATGCTTGCCGAGCTGAAGGCGCGCGGCAAGGCCGTGGCGGTGGTAAGCAACAAGTTCTATGCCGCCACACAGGCTCTCTGCCAGCACTTCTTCGGTTCGCTGGTAGACGTGGCGATAGGCGAGAAGGAGGGAATCCGCAAGAAGCCCGCTCCCGACACCGTGAACGAAGCCTTGCGTCAGTTGGGTGCCGACAGCACCGGGGCTGTGTACATCGGCGACAGCGATGTCGACGTGATGACGGCACGTGCCAGCGGTATGCCCTGCATCAGTGTGCTGTGGGGATTGCGCAGCCGCAACTTCCTCATAGAGCATGGTGCCACCATCCTCGTCCGTTCGCCGAAACAGATAGTAGAGTAAAACGAAACAGATAGTAGAGAATACAAAAACAAAAAACAGATAGTAGCGTAACACAAAAAGAAGGGCGTGCCAGTCAAGGCACGCCCTCTTGCATATATCCAACTGACTGTAGTCGAGCTGAATGGTAAAAGTAAAAGATGACGGGTAATTGTGTTACTCGTACCTGATGGCCTCGATGGGGTCGAGGCGGGCAGCCTTCTTGGCAGGATACCAACCGAAGAACACACCCGTAAAGGTACATACGGCAAAGCTCATGATGATGCTCCATGCCTCTATCTGCGTGGTGACATGGAAGAACTGCTGCAGGCTTACCGCCAGTCCTACACCGAGCAGTACACCGATGACACCACCGGTAACGGAGAGCAGGATGGCCTCGATGAGGAACTGGTTGAGGATGTCGACACCGCGGGCACCCACACTCATGCGCAAACCAATCTCGCGTGTACGCTCCGTCACACTCACATACATGATGTTCATGATGCCGATACCGCCCACGAGCAGCGAGATACCTGCTACCGAACCGAGGAGGATGGTGATGGTGGACATGGTAGAGTTCATCATGCTCGATATCTCCTCCTGCGAACGGATGTTGAAGTCGTCCTCGTCAGCCTCGGTAGTGTCGGTGGCGTCCTTCAGCTTGTGTGTACGGCGCAGTATCTCCGTAATCTGGGTCTGTGCTGGTTGCGAAGCCTCCTCGGTAATGGCTGAGCAGACGATGCCGCCCAGGTAAGTCTGCGCCATGATACGCTTCATCACGGTGGTGTAGGGAGCCAGCACCAGGTCGTCCTGGTCCATGCCCATGCTGTTGTAGCCCTTCTTCTTCAGAACGCCTACCACACGGAAGGGGATGCTGTTGAAACGCACCACCTTGCCGATGGGGTCGCTTCCGTCGGGGAAGAGGTAGTCTACCACCGTCTGTCCGAGGATGCACACCTTGGCAGCCGCCTTGATGTCGGAGTCGGTAAACATCTCGCCGTCTGCCACCTTGAGCTGGCGTATGGTGAGGTAGTCCTGGTTTACACCGTAGATGCTACTCTGCGTATTGTTGTTGCCGTTGATCCACTGGCCGCTGCTGTTCACGGTAGGCGAGATGGCGTTGATGTAGTTGCACTCGTCCTTGATGGCCTGGTAGTCGGTCTGCTTCAGCGTCTCCATGGCTGAGGCATCCTGTCGCACACCGCCCCTCATGTCGGCACCCGGCGAAATCATGATCATATTGGAGCCCATCTCGGCGATGTTCGCCTTGATGCTTGCCTTGCTGCCCTGTCCGATGGCGAGCATCGTGATGACGGCAGCGATACCTATGATGATGCCCAGAGCCGTGAGGAAGGAGCGCATCTTGTTGGCGGCTATCGCACGAATGGCTATCTTGAAAAGATTCTGATAATTCATCTACTTTGAATTTTTTGAAAATTATTCGTCCGTATTGGCGGGGAGTGCGGCGAGTCCTTCGGCAGCAGAGAGAATGTTCTTGTTGTACTCGTCGCTGATGATGTGGCCGTCGCGCAACTCGATGTTACGGCTGGAGTAGTTGGCGATGTCGGGGTTGTGCGTTACGAAGATGATGGTTCTTCCCTCGGCATAGAGCTTCTGGAAGAGCACGAGTATCTCGAAACTGGTGCGCGTGTCAAGGTTACCCGTAGCCTCGTCGGCAAGGATGACGGCAGGGTTGTTGACCAGTGCGCGGGCAATGGCCACGCGCTGCATCTGTCCACCCGACATCTGGTTGCTCTTGTGGTAGAGTCGTTCGCCCAATCCTACGGCCTTCAGTGCCTCTATGGCCCGCTCCTTGCGCTCTACAGCCGTCACGTTGGCGTTGTACATCAGCGGCAGTTCCACGTTCTCCACGCTCGTTGTCTTGGGCAGCAGGTTGTAGTTCTGGAAGATGAACCCTATCTTGCGGTTGCGCAGCACGGCGCGCTCAGAGCGCGACATGGTGCGTACAGACACCCCGTCGAGGTAGTATTCGCCGCTTGAGGGAGTGTCGAGACAGCCCAACTGGTTGAGCAGGGTCGACTTGCCCGAGCCAGACTTGCCCATGATGGTGACAAACTCGCCTTCGTAGATCTTGAAGCTCACACCCTTGAGGGCATGCACCGTCTCGTCGCCTACCAGGAAGTCACGCTTCACATTGTCCAGCTCGATGACAACCTTCTTGTCTGTATTCTCGTTCATGTGGTTTACTTCTTCTTGTTCTTGTTCTTCGGGCCGGGACCGCCGATGAGTCCTTGGCTCTGCTCGGCGTCGTCAGTCTCCTCATCGTCCGTGCTGACCACAATCTCGGTAACAATCTTCTCGCCTTCCTTCAGACCCTTGGTTATCTCGGTGTGGATGCCGTCGCTCTGGCCTATGTTGACAGAGTGGGCGGTGAGGGTGTTGTCGCTGAGTGTCCATACCTTGTTCTTGCCTTTGCAGTCTATTATCTTGGTCTTCTTTCCCACGGTCTCCTTGGTAGGTGTGAAGCGCAGCGCCTTGTTGGGTACGCTCAGTACGCCTGTGCGCTCCTGTGTGTAGATGGTGACATTGGCAGTAAGGCCCGGCTTCAGCTTTAGGTCGGCGTTGGGTGCAGAGATAACCACCTCGTAGGTAACGACGTTGTTGGTTGTGGTAGCCTGCAGACGTACCTGCTTCACGACGCCCTGGAAGGTGTCGTCGGGATAGGCGTCTACGGCGAACGTTACGCGGTTGCCTACCTTCACGCCGCCTATGTCAGCCTCGTCTACATCGGCGATAACCTGCATGTTGGTGAGGTCTTTGGCAATGGTGAACAGCTCAGGCGTGCTGAAGCTGGCAGCCACGGTCTGGCCTTCCTCCACGCTCTTCGAGATGACGGTACCGTCGATGGGCGAGGTGATGGTGGCATAGCCCAGGTTGGTCTGTGCCTTCTGTACGCTCTCCTTAGCAGTGGCTACCTGCTCCTTGGCCTGGCGGTAGGAGAGAAGTGCGTTCTCGTAGTCATTGGCACTTACGAGTCCTTTCTTGTAGAGGGTCTGGTAGCGGTTGTAGTTGGCTGTCTGGTAGTTGAGGTTGCTCTGCACGCTCTCCAGGTTGGCCTTGGCAGTGTTCAGCTCGCTGGTAAGGTTGGTCTTGTCCAGTTCGGCAATGACCTGTCCCTTCTTCACCTCGCTGTTATAGTCTACATACAGCTTGTTTACGATACCTGACACCTGTGTACCCACGGTGACGCTGGTAACGGCCTCTATGGTGCCTGTGGCAGTAACACTGTTCTGTAGGGTCTGCAGTGAGGCTTTCTCCTCCTTGAAGTTGATTTCCTCTTCCTTCTTGTTGCCGGAGAGTGCCCATGCAGCCACGGCGACGATTACCACGGCAATCATGGCAATCCACACTTTGCTAAGTCTCTTCTTCTTCATTGTATAAATAATGTGTATTTGTTTCCTGATTCTTTTTGGGGATCATGCCTTTACTGTACCTTTCCGTCGCGGTAGAACTTCAGCATGTCGATGTTGAGGATGGTGAGGTACTTCGACTGCAATTCGTTCTGTTTAGCCTTGAGGAGGGCATCCTTGCCAGTGCGCAGTTCCACGATGTTCTTCAGACCCAGCTTAAACTGTTCGCTCAGCAGGTCGTAGCTGGTCTGTGCACTTTCGGTGCTCACCTTTGCGGCCTTGAACTGGCTCTGGTTGGTGTTGGCCTGCAACCAGTAGTTCTCGATGGTGGAGTAGAGGGTGGTTTCCTCGTTCTTGATGTTGAGGAGTATCTCCTGCTGCTTGAGGCATGCCTTGTTTACGGCCGTCTTGGTCTGTCGGTTGTCGAAGATGGGGATGCTCACGCCTATGCCGCCCCCCACGTTGAAGTTGTTCTTTATCTGGTTGGCCCATCCGTTGCTGTTCATGGACGTGGTACTGGTAGACACGCCGGCATTTGCACTGATGGTAGGCATTTTGCCAGCCTTGGCTATCTTCACGCTCAGCTCGTTCTGCTCCAGTTGGTTCTGGTATGTCTTCAGCTCGGGGCGGCTGTCAAGGGCTGCGGCATATACGCCCTGCAGAGCGGGGATGTCGGCGAGGGCCATGGCATCGGTGGTGTTGGGTATGGCGACGTCAAAAGCCTCTTCCGAGGTAATCTGCAGCAGTTCCTTGAGTTGTCGCTTGTAGTTCTTGACATTGTTCTCGGCCTGCACTACATTGTATTGGTCCTGGGCGCGCTGGGCAGTGAGCTGTGCAAGGTCGGCCTTGCTCATCTTTCCCACGTTTACCATCTCCTTGCCGCGCTCCTCGTTCTCGAGACTCGACTTGTAACTCTCCTGGTTTACCTTGATGGCCTCGGTGGAGTAGAGTATCTGCACGTAGAGCTGGGCTATCTGCTCCTGCAACTTGACAGCCTGTGTGGCGGAGTCGAGCTGGGCAGCTTCGCTTACGAGCTTGTTCAGCTTAACCTGGTTCTGCTTCTTGTTGCCGTTCCAGATGGTGTAGTTGCCCATAAGGCTGTACGTGCCGTTGTAGTACACCTTGTCGATGGAAGCCTTGGAGTATCCGTCACCGCTGATGCCGCTGGACACCCAGGGGGTGTAGTTTATGTTCTGGTTTGTACTGGCCGAGAGCGAGGGCAGGAGGGCAGCCTTCGACTGAAGATAGTCTTCTTCGGCACTGAGTTTCTGGATTTGTGTCTTCTGCAGCGAGATGTTGTTCTGCAGGGCGTAGTTGATACAGTCCTGTAGACTCCATTCTTTGGCGTTGGCCGCTACTGGGGCTGCTGCAAGCATGCTGAGCAGAGCCACCTTCCATGTTCTTTTTTTGTTCATCTTATATAAGTATCGTGTAACTTGTTGACATGTATTTATGTAGATACATTTCGTGGGAGATGGTTTATTGATTCTTGCGCTTTTTAACAAAAGTATGGAAATTTTAAAAGTAAAAGGACGATTTAAAGGTAAAAAAGTAAAAAGGTAAAAGGGTAAAAAGGTAAAAAAGGCATACGCCACAAAAGCTTTACCTCCTACAGCTACCAATACTCGCCAGAAAGGCTGATGTCTTAACTCCTTTAATTTCCCTTAACCCCTTAACTCCAAGAGCACAGACAACACAGACAACTCATACAACATAAACAACAAAGATGCTGCAGCGGCAGCAGAAAAAAGTTGTATATGTTGTATTTGTTGTATACGTTGTCTGACATACCCGAAAAAATAACTTGGTACGAATTGTATCTATTCTTGACAATAAACGTACCAAGTTGTTTTTATCTTAGCTTTGCGGGGGAATCTCAGATGAGGTATCCGTATTTCTTCATAGCCTCGCACACTTTCTTGAAGTTTTCCTGTTCTACCAGGATGTGGTAGTCTTCGGCTTTCAGCGTGTACTGCTTCACAGTGGGGTCGCCCAGCACGATGCGCTGCAGCTCCTTGTCGGCAGGGGGCAGACGGAGCAGCTGGTATTTCTTCTTGGGCTTGGTAAGCAACTTGCACTTGCGGCTCAGCTGGTCGAAGAAGTCAGCCCATATGGGCGGCAGTTCTGCACAGACATACTCCTTGAAGAGCGAGATGTTGTTCTCGATGTCTTTCTTGTCGTTGCACTGGTGCAGGAACGACTCGTTTGTCACCTTGTACATGTGCTTGGATATGTGGTCGGCCATGCCGTCGAGGATAGACTCATAGGGGTTGTTGCCGTCTGCCAGCGTCCTGACGATGAGGTCATTGTCTGCCAGTTCGAAATAGGCTTTCCTGGGTGCTTCCTTGCGCTTGTATGTTGTGGTGCGTCCCAGGGCATACCTTCCCAGGTCGGTGAGCCGCACATACTTCAGTCCGTCAAAGCAGCTGGTAGCCTCCTTGTCGGCTTGATGGGTTACCGGGCTGTAAGCCACTTCTGCCAGTCCGAGCACTGCCATCATGAAAAGGTACGCCCTGACGAGCGGAAAGCTGATGTCGCTTGCGATGCGGTTGATGTACACGTCTTCGTGGTTGAAGTTGTTGAAGAGTGACATTTTGTCGAAATCGTCCTGATACATGAGCAGGAAATGGAGCGAAGAGGAGCTGTCGAGTGTGCTTGCCTTGCAGATGAGCTGGTCTGTGCGTATCCAGCCGTTGCCGTCGAGTGTGATCAGCGCGGTGAGGATGTCGTTGAAGAGATTGGGTATTCGCGAACAGTCCAGCAGGTTTCGTCTGAATCCGGAGATATGTGGCAGCAGGACGGGTGTGAGGTATTCGGCTTTCCTGTTGTTGCCAAGGAGGATGTTCTTTATCAGGACTTCGGGCTTCTCTTGCGTCGTGTTGTGTCTGGAGGCGTATAGGCAGAAGGCATTTCCCAGGAAGTTGACGGCCAGCTCGTCTATGGTCTTGTCGCCAGTAGCGAAGAACTCGTCCACCTGCAAGAACTTGGCTATCTTTTTCTGTACGGAAGCCGTAATCTTAGTTTTGCCGAATTCTATCTGTCCGGTCTCGGTAAGGGAGCTAAGGATGGGAATGTTTGCGAAGATGTTCTGCTCTGCGGAATAGACCTTGAGCGAGGCAGCCTCTTCCTCGGGCAGCTGGGGCATAGGCTCCACGTTGAACATTTCGGGGAAGAACAGCTCCATCAGTTCGCAGAACGTGCTGCGGTAAGTGGTGACGTATGTCCTTGTCGTCTTCATCGTGAATCTTGATTCTTCCTTCAGGGGCTTCCCCTTTCCCCTGAAGCTGGTGAAGAAGGGTCGCAGCTTGGCTTTCAGCACTTCCTGTGCTCTCCAGTAATAGGTGGAGTCCATGTCCATAGCACTATGTCCGAGGATACGGGTGGCATCCTCGTTGCTTGCTGCCCGGTGGAGAAGGACATACTTCATGAGCTTTTGCTCTTTGTCGCTCATTATGTCGAGGAGCAGATGTGTGTTTTGCGGTGCCCGCATGATGGCGTAGAAGTCTGTAAGGTCCTTCTTGAAGCGGTTCTTGCCTGCCGTTATTTTCTCGATGGCGGGAATGTAGTATTTCACTCCTTGCGTGTTGACGGCATAGAGATGGTGTTTTTTTATATATTCGCAGTAGGGGGCTATCATCTTTTCCAGTTCCGCTACCGTATATTGGCTGACCATGCTGCTGAGTTCTGCCAACTCCACTTGGTTGGGCATGTATATTTCTTTGTCCGGACGTTCGTCTTTCATATTCCAAAGGGATTTTTCTTGTGCCATGATGTAGTGTATATATAAATAGGTGTTCGGCTCGAAAGGTGTGCTCGGCGTTAGCGTACCGCATTATCCGAGGATGAAGTTGATGTCTTCTTCGGACAGTTGTTTGGACGACGAGGAGTCTGCGCCGATGAGTCCCTCGAAGAGTTCTGCCTTCTGTTGTTGCAGCAGTTGTATCTTTTCCTCGATGGTCTGCTGCGTGATGAGCGAATAACTCAGCACCTTGGCCTTTTGTCCGAATCGGTGGAGGCGGTTGATGGCCTGTTCCTCGGCAGCCTTGTTCCACCATGGTTCGAAGATGAATACGGTGTCGGCAGCGGTGAGGTTGAGTCCTACGCCGCCCGTCTTCAGTGTCATGAGCATGACGCGGCACTGCGGGTCGTTCTGGAACCGCTCCACGATGCTCTTGCGGTCGCGCGTGGAGCCGGTCATGCAGGCATAGTCGATGCCGTTCTGGTCGAGCCGGTCGCTGAGCTGTTCTATGCCGGCGATGAAATTGAAGAACACCACAGCCTTGTGTCCGTTTGCCACAGCCTCGAGAAGGGTGTCGGTAAGGAGGTCGAGCTTGGGCGAAGTGATGTGTCCGTCGCTCAGACTCTCGGGTATGGAGGCAATGCGGCGCAGTTCGTTGAGCGCCTGGAACATGACAAACTGCGACTTCTGAATGCCTTCTGTAGCAATGGTTTGCCGTACCTGGTTAAAGTAATAGAGTCGGCGCTTTTCGTAGAAGGAGTGCTGCTCGGGGTTCATCTCCACATAGAGCGTTTGCTCTATGCGGTCGGGCAGGTCTTTGAGCACGTCTTTCTTGAGGCGGCGCAGCATGAAGGGGAATATCTTCTTGCGCAGGGCCTGTAGCGTGTCCTTGTCGTTGTCGCGCTGTATGGGCGAGGCATAGCGGCTGTTGAAGTCGTCGAGGGTGCCGAACATGGTGGGGTTGAGGAAGCGGAAGAGGGAGTACAGCTCCGTCAGGTTGTTCTCCACAGGGGTGCCGCTCAGCGCCAGGCGGTGGTCGGCATGGAGCAGGAGGGCGGCCTGGGTGGTCTGGGTGGTCATGTTCTTGATGTTCTGGCTTTCGTCGAGTATGGCGTAGTGGAAGTGCTTCTTGGAGAAGAGCTTGATGTCGTTGCGCACTACGGCATAGGTAGTGAGGATGACCTGGTGCTTCATGGCCGCCTTCATGTCGCGCTCGCCGGCATAATAGGTGTAGACGGAGAGCTGTGGTGCAAACTTCTGCAACTCGTTCTGCCAGTTGAAGAGCAGGCTGCGGGGCATCACGATGAGTGTGGGCTTCTTCTCTTTGGGGTAGATGAGCGTGAGCACGCCGATGGTCTGCACGGTCTTTCCCAGACCCATGTCGTCGGCAAGGCACCCGCCCAGGTTGTTGTCGTACAGGTATTTTATCCACTTGATGCCCTCTGCCTGGTAGGGGCGCAGCTTGGCTTGCAGCTTGGGTGTCTTGAGCTTGGCTTCAGCCAGATGGTTGAAGCCCTCGTACACGTCGCGGTGATGCTTGAAGGCTTCTCCCTCGAGCGGTCCGTTGATGAGGTCTTCTATTTCGGGCAGGTCGAAGAATGACACCTTCACCTTGCCGTCCTTGCCCTTCTTCTGCTTAAAAATGCGTTCCAGGCGGCGCATGTAGCCCTCTTCGATGATCGCGCGGTTTCCGTCGGAGAGCTGGATGTACTTCTTGCTGCCATACTGCGAGAGGATTTGCTGTAGCGTGAAGTGTTCGTCGTCGAGGGTGATGTCTGCGTCGCCCTCCAGGAAGTCGATGCCCGAGGTGATGTTGATGTTCAGCTTCGGCATCATGGGCTTCACCTTGTACTGGCGCAACTTCTCTGCGCCTACCAGTTGGTAGGTCTTGAGCAGCGACGGCAGGGCGTGGAGCAGGAAGGGACCTGCTGTCTCTTCGGGGATGATGAAGAGGTTGTCCTCTACGTAGACGTCTTTTTGTGCCGCCTTGTTGGGGGCGTACTGTACTATCTCCTTCTTCAGCGAGGCTGCCGTGTCGGCCATAGCCAGGTGGGAGAGCCTTTTCACCTTTATCTTCTTTTCGAGCGAAAGGGAGGCAATCATGCTCAGGTCGAACTGCTGCACAAAGTCGAGCGGCAGTCCCTTTACCGACTCCATGAGGCGCAGGAAGAGGGTCTTGTCGGCATCGATCTTCTCGAACGAGAGCGACGGAGTGGGGATGATGTCGTTTTCGGAGAACTCCACCTCGTAGTCTTCGTACACCACCTGCACGTTCTCCACAAACGAGAAGAAAACTGAGAGGTATTGCTCCAGCATGCTTTCGCTGAAGGGAGCGAGGAAATAGTCCAGTTGTCTGTAGTTGTCGCCTACCGACATGACCGGATAGAGGGTGGGGTATATGGCTGCCCCGTCTTCGCCATGGGCAGGTCGCAGCAGCACAAAGCTGTCGCTGAGGAAACAGAGGCTGTCGGCATGGCTCCCGGTGGAGTCCTCTTCTGCCGTAACGGCAAGTCTTGGCTTTATTGTGTTTCCTTCCTTGTCGAGGAGGAGGCGCAGCGTGGTGTTGTCGGCATGTACCTTTACGGGCGTGCCGCTTTCGTCCACGATGTTCTTGCATCTGATGAGCTGGTAGAGCAGGTGGGGGTTCCTGTTCAGGCTGACATGACCGTCGTTGTCGGCTTCGCCCCAGGATATCTGGTAGTTCATGTCTTCTCGGGCGGCATCGAGGCTTCGCAGCATCTGTGCCGTGTCGCCCTGGTAGTAATGGAAGTCGGCCTCTACGGGCTTCAGTTTCTGGTCTACGGGCACGACAAAGGTGTCCTCTTCGCCTTTTTTCAGCATGAAGAGGATGTCTTTGCCCGCCATGGTCTTTATGCCCTTCGCCGTAGCGAGGGGTTGCAGCTTCTTCAGTTGGGGAAGGAAATCGCTCATGTTTCCGTTTTTGTGTTGCTTAAATGATTATTTTCAAATTTCGGATGTAGGGAAGTTAAAGGAGTTAAGGAAATTTTGGAAGTTAAAGAAGTTAAGGGACAACAGCTTTTTGCAGCTTGTCAAACGACAACTTATACAACAAATACAACTTTTCTATGCTGCACTGCAGCATCTGTGTTGTTTCGGTTGGATGAGTTGTTCATGTTGTGGTTTCTTCGTTGCTTTGTTTTATGCGTTTTAGTTGTTTCATTCTTACGCCTTTGCATTTACTCAGCAATAAGACTATTGTCCCTTAACTTCCCAAGCTCTCGCAGAGAGCGATAACTTCACTTAACTCCCCTTAACTTCCCTTAACTTCCCTTCTTTCAGAACTTCCGAAAGTAGAATGATTATTTCTTTTCCGGTATGTTGCGGAGAATCTCGTTCAGGTGGTCCCAAACCATTTGTACGGTGGGTATGAGCAGTTTCTCGTCGGGGGTGTGAACACCGCGCAGTGTAGGCCCGAAGCTCACCATGTCCAGGTCGGGGTAGCGTTCGGAGAACAGGCCACATTCCAGTCCGGCATGTATGCCCAGCACGCGGGGGTCCTTGCCGAAGAGTTTCCGGTATGTCTCTACGGTTATGGCGGTAAGGGCACTGTCAGCCCTCATCTTCCATGCCGGATACTTGTCGCCCACGGTCACCTCGGCACCTGCCAGGCGGAAGGCGGCGCAAACGGTGTTTGTCATGTTCTCAAGGTTGCTCATAACGTTGCTGCGCTGCGACGCCACTATCTCGACCTTGTCGTGTGAGGTGGCTATGCTTGCTACGTTGCTGGACGTCTCCACCATCCAGGCTATGGCCTCGTCCTGGCAGTTGGTGAGCGGACCGTTGTCTACGGCCTGCAGGGCCATGACGAGCCGTTCTGCAACGCCCTGCTCCATGACGGGCGTGCGGTCGGTGCTCTCCATGCCGAACTGCATGTCGTGCTCCGTAACGTGGAACTCGTCTTCCACCTCGGCGGCAAACACGTTCCAGTCGGCGCGCACCTGCTCCTTGGCGGCAGCGTTTACGGCAAACACCACCTTGCCGTCGCGCGGAATGGCGTTGTGCATCTTGCCGCTGTCGAAGCTGGCCAGGCGCAGCTCCCTTCCGGGCAGGTTCATCTCCATGTACATGAAGCGTGCCAGAATCTTGATGGCGTTGGCGCGTTTCTTGTCTATGTCGTCGCCCGAATGGCCGCCGTTAAGCCCCTTGAGGGAGATGCTCATGAAGAAATGGCCCTCAGGTGCTTCCTGGCGCTGGAAGGTAAAGGTGGCGTGTGTGGTCTGGCCGCCTGCACACGATACGAAGATGAGGCCTTCGTCTTCCGAGTCGAGGTTGATGAGCATCTTGCCCGTCATGAACCCCGCCTTCATGCCGTGCGCTCCCGTAAGCCCTGTCTCCTCGTCGCGTGTGAAGACACACTCTATGGGGCCGTGCTCTATGTCGTTGCTGTCGAGCAGTGCCAGCTGGATGGCGCAGCCTATGCCGTCGTCAGCACCGAGGGTGGTGCCCTTGGCCTTGAGCCATTCTCCGTCTATGTAGGTCTGGATGGGGTCGTTGGCAAAGTCGATGTCCACATCCACCAGTTTGTCGCACACCATGTCCATGTGGCTCTGCAGTATCACCGTTTCGCGGTTTTCGTAACCCGGTGTTGCCGCCTTGCGTATCAGAACGTTGCCGGTCTCGTCGACGAGGGTCTCCAGCTGGTGCTCTTCGCCGAAGGTGCGCAGGTAGTCTATCATCTTCTCCTCATGCTTGGAGGGGCGTGGTATCTGGTTGATTTTTGCAAACTGCCCGAACACGCTGGCAGGTTTCAGTTGATTTGTCTCCATGATTGCTTTATTTTATTGTTAACTTTTTGACTCTTTTGTTTTGGACTTTCACCGAAAAATGTTACCTTTGCAGCGAATTGTGCCGAAAAGACACTGCAAAGTTAGTAAAAATGATAAAAATATTACTCTTGAGCGTGTTAATAATTGCTATATCCGTAGCATTGTTGTCTGTCAAGCTGCTGTTCCGCAAGAACGGGCAGTTTTCGTCGCAGCACATCCATGACAACGCTGCTTTGCGCAAAAAGGGCATCCACTGCGTGCTCGACCAGGACTGCGAGGCACGCAGGGCGGGCAAGGCATATTGAGGTCACCCCCCCCCTGCATCCATAGGGTTCGCCACTCTTTCAGAAAAGAACAACAAGAAATATTAAGAAAACAGGAACAAAATGAAGAAGAACATTCTTTCCGGTGTGGCTTTGGCAGCAGTTGCGGCCTTGTCACTCACTTCGTGCAACAAGTCGCAGCCTCAGGTAGAAGAGAAGTCTGAGAGCAAGGCTCCGGCAGAGTTGAAGATAGCATACGTGGAGGTCGACTCCATCATGACGCAGTACACCTTTGCCAAGGAGTATTCGCAGCTGCTCGAGAAGAAGGGGCAGAACATCCAGTCTACCATAGCCCAGAAGGGCCAGCAGCTGCAGGCTGCCGCAGCCAATTTCCAGCAGAAGATACAGCAGAACGCCTATACGCGCGAGCAGGCTGAAGCCGTGCAGGCTGGTCTTCAGAAGCAACAGAACGACCTGCAGGGCCTCCAGCAGCGCCTGAGCAACGAGTTTGCTGCCGAACAGGAGAAGTACAACAATGCGCTCCACGACAGCATCGCCCACTATCTGGCTGCCTACAACAAGGACAAGAAGTACAGCATCATCTTCTCCAAGAGCGGCGACAACCTGCTCTATGCCGACAAGGCATACGATATCACCCGTGAGGTAATTGCCGGTCTGAACAAGGCTTACAAGGGAAAGGTGAAGACGGAGACCGCAGCTGCCGCAAAGAAGTAAAAAAAAGCGGTGATTGCGTGTTACATATATTATGTTACGCAAGGAGAGATACCGATACATCCTGGATTATTTCAGGAGAGAGCAGCCTCATGTCACTACCGAACTGCACTTCGGTAGTGCATTCCAGTTGCTCGTGGCCACACTGCTTTCCGCCCAGTGTACTGACAAGCGCATCAACCAGGTTACGCCCGCACTCTTTGGGCGTTACCCCGATGCGCGCAGTATGGCGGAGGCAGAGGTGGATGACGTGCTGCAACTCATTGCCAGCGTGAGCTATCCCAATGCCAAGGCAAGGCATTTGGTAGAAATGTCGCGCCAGCTTACGACCCTGTACGGGGGCGAGGTGCCACAGGAGGCATCCGACCTTGTAAAGTTGGCAGGAGTAGGGCGCAAGACGGCCAATGTCGTCCGTGCCGTGTGGTTTGGCAAGGCCACCATGGCGGTAGATACGCATGTGTTCCGCGTGAGCCATCGCATGGGCCTCGTTCCTCTCACGGCCAATACGCCCGCCAAGGTGGAGGAGTACCTGATGAAGCACATCCCGGAAAGCGATATTCCCGATGCCCACCACTGGCTGCTTCTCCACGGACGGTATATATGCAAGAGCCTTCGGCCCAAATGTGAGAAGTGCTTCTTCGCCATCCATTGCCCCCGACTGCTGAACGGCAGCAAGTTGTAGGCTGTAACCTCACTCGCTATGTTTTTGCAAGACAATGCCACAGCAGAAGTTGACGAATGCTTTCCTAAACAACAATGTTAATGGCATCTAAGTGGTTTACTTATAGGGATATTTAACTGAGTTCTTTGAGACTGATAATTAAATCCACACTCATAATAGAAATGAATATCTTCATTTTCTCTTTCTCATTCACAACTTAGACAATTTTTTTGCCCAGTGCTGCCGCTACAGCATCTTTGTTGTTTACGTTGTATGAGTTGTCTATGCACTTGGGGTTAAGGAGTTAAAGAAGTTAAGGAGTTAAGACAACAGCTTTTGCGGTCGAGAGGGGGTAACTGTAGGAGGTACGGCGCCCCCACCGTACCACTCAAAAAGCAAAGGTAATGTCCGCCCCCTTGCTGGGTAAGTCAACTGAACTGTGTCAAATGTCGTTAGCTTGAACTGCTGGGGGACAATCCAGAGCGTCTCTATCCTTGCCTTGGTGGTAAGGAACACCTGTTGGGTACTGGACTTTACTTTGGTCTTTATATACTCGTCTATATAGTAGAGTAGGTTTTTCTCTACCTCTATCTTAATGCCAACTATAGACTTTACTTTTTCCTTGAAAGTAGAAAAGAGGTCATCTGGATTGTTCAGCATACATTTTTCTATCTCTGCATATAGACTTACTAATCTCTTGGTTTTTGCTATATGATTGGATGTGGATGGTGGAAATGCCATACCCTTGAATTTCTCGGATGTTGTCAGTCCTGTGCAAATATAGAAACGCTTTTCTTTGAAAGTAATAGCCAGAAACACTTTCATAGTCTTGGAGTCTACATAGGTCTTGATACTATTTCGCATAAGGATTAGAATTATTTGCAAGTAAACTTACTTGCAAAATTAGACATGAAGCAATTTTACTTGCAATATACTTGCAAAATCACTTGCAAATAGTGGTAAATGTAGAAAGTTTTTTTGGATAATATTTGATTAAAAAAATAAGTACTAAATATCTTAAGTTGTTGATACTTAGTACTTTCTTTATTTTTTTGAGCGGGATACGGGAATCGAACCCGCCTCCCAGGCTTGGGAAGCCCGTGCACTACCGATGTGCTAATCCCGCCTATCCTATATGAGAAGAGCCACGAGCGGGACTCGAACCCGCGACCCACGCATTACGAATGCGTTGCTCTACCAACTGAGCCATCATGGCTTTTCTGCTTTTGCGGTTGCAAAGGTAATGAAATATTTGCAAACTGTGAAATAAAACTTACTGCTTAACTTCCGTTAACTTTTGCCAAGAAAGATACCCGTTTGTATTGTTACACATTACTATGCAATACCGCCTTATTTGTACTTCTTAAGGTATTCGTCGGCGCGTGTGTCGCCCAGGGCCTTGGCTTTCTCCAGGTTCTTGACGGCCTCTTCCTTCATGTTTTTCTCCATTTGCAGTAGGCCGAGGAGAAGGTATCCGTCAGCATATTCGGGTGCCAGTTTGACGCAGGCCGTAGCGGCTCCGATACCCTCGTCTATGCGTTTGATGCGCAGGTCGAGACTCGCCCATTCGGCAAAGTAGGTAGGCTCTTGCGGTGCAAGGTAGCAGGTGCGCGCAATGTCGAGCAGGGCCTGTTGCCACATGCGCAACTTGGTTTCGCACTTGTAGCGGGTATAAAAAAACACGGGGTCTACGGTGTGGCTAAGGGTGTCATACTGGTTGTAGTCGGCCAGGGCCTTGCGGTATTCTCCCTTGTTGTCGCGGTATTGGGCGCGTGCAAGATAGTAGGGTGCAACGATGCCTCCCGTGCGCTGGCCTACGGCAACGGCGCTGTCGAGCAGGGTCTCTATCTCGGCATCGGGAGCCTTCAGGTGGCTTTTGGCCTGGGCAGCCTCATAATACAGTTCTCCGCTGTTGAGAGGGGTAGCGGTAAGCTGCATGAACATGTCGTAGGATTCCTGGTAACGGCCCTGCAGAAAGCGTATCTGTGCCTCTTGGTGGCGGTATACAGGCTGTGCCTTGAGGGCATAGGCCTTCTGGGCATACTCGGCAGCCTTGTCGAGCGTCCATACCCGGTAGGTGGAGTCGCCCTTGTAGGCTATCTTCTGGTAGATAATGTCGGCATAGTTGGAATAGGCGGCGTCCTTGTCGCTGCTCTTTTTGATGCACTCTGCCATGCATTTGTCTGCCTCCTCGTATTTGCCTTCGCCGACGAGGAGCGTGGCCTTTTCCTTGTATCCGTAGGCCGACGTGGGGAACTTGCCGATATACTCGTCCGCATACTTGGCGTAGTCGGCCTGCGAGCCCCGGGTGCGGCTCAGCGTCATCAGGGTGACGGCATCCTGCTCCGTGTCGGGCAGGGCGATGCGTATGCCGCTTTCGCGCAGGGCTGCATCGAAGGACGACATACCCGTTACCTTCAGACCGCAGGCATAGTTGGCGTCAATGGCCGTCACGGTGCCGCTGGTGTGGTGCATGAGTCCTATCACCTGTCCGTCCTTGTTGACAAAGGGGCAGCCCACAGCGTTTTCGGGTGCTCCGCTGGCAAAGACGTAGCAGTGGAAGGACGTGTTGAAGTTCTCCACGCTGCTGACGGCTTCCTGCTGGAAGGCTGGTTTCTTGATAGAGTAGGGGACAAGCCATACCTTGCTGCCTGACGCCGCGGCTGATGTTGCTATGGGGGCAGGCGTGGTAGAGCCGTTGACACGGAACTTGGCCACATCGTAGAGCTCGTCGGCACCCATGATGGCATCGACGTCCATCGACTTGCCCGTGGCGTCCACTACAGTGGCCTTGACTGCACCAATGAACGGTTTGAACGTGGCGATGCATGTTCCTTTGCTGTCGGTGAATACGCCTTGTGTGGAGGCGATGATGCCGCCGTCCTTGTTGAACGTGGTGAGGGTGAAGACGCTTTTGGCTACCTTTACCACACTGGAGGGCTGGGCCATAAGGGAAGATGCGCCCAGCATCATTCCCGCCATGAAGATATATAGTTTTTTCATAATGATGTGTGTCCTGTTATTTTGCTGGGGTTCGATGACTTGAGCAGTTCGCGTGCGTTGGCCAGGGCTGCTTCGCTTACATCGCTGCCGCTGAGCATTTGCGCTATCTCTGCAACGCGCTCCTCACCGCCAAGCTCGGTCATGTGGGAGATGGTGCCTTGTTCCGTTTCCTCCTTCATCACCTTGTAGTGGTGGGCTCCCAAAGCAGCTATCTGCGGCAGGTGGGTGATGGAGATGACTTGGCGTTCCAGCCTGCCCATCTCGGCCATGATCTGTGCCATCTTCTCCGCCGTCTTGCCGCTTACGCCGGTGTCTATCTCGTCGAAGATGATGGTGGGCAGTTTTACAGCCCCGCTTATCATGGCCTTGAGCGAGAGCATGACGCGGGCTATCTCGCCGCCCGATGCCACCTGGCTTACGGGCTGGAGGGGCGTGCTCTTGTTGGCACTGAAGAGGAATGCCACCTTGTCCTGTCCGTCGGGCGAGAGGGCTTTCTCCGCAAAACTTATCTCAAACCTTACGTTGGGGATGCCCAGGGGCACGAGGCGCTGCTTCATCTCCGCCTCTATCTTCCCGGCTGCCGTGCGCCGTGTCTCGGAGAGCTTGGCGGCTTGCTGTGCTGCCTTCTGCTGCAGTTCTTCTGCTTGTCGTCTCAGCCGCTCCAGGTCTTCGTCGCTGTGGTCTATGTGCGACAGTTGGCCGGCTATGCGGTCGCGCACGCCTATCAGTTCGCTGATGTCCTGCACGTGGAATTTCTGCTGCAGCGTGTAGAGCTGGTCGAGCCGCGTGTTGATGGCGTCCTGCCTTACGGGGTCGAAGTCGATGTTGTCGGCATCGGCGCTTATCTCGCGCGCAATGTCTTTCAGTTCGATATAGCTGCTGCCCAGCCGTTCGGTGACTTCCGCCGCTGAGGGGTAGACATCCTTGATGCCCTCCATCTGCTGGCACGCCTGCTTCAGTTTCTCCAGTATGCTTCCGTCGTCGCCCGAGAGGGCGTTGTCGGCCGTGAAGTATGCTGTCTTGATGTCTTCGGAGTGGGCTATGGTCTCAGCCTCCTGTTCCAGGGCTTCCTGTTCGCCCTCCTCGAGGTGTGCGTCGGCAAGTTCCTTGTACTGGAAGCGCAGGAACTCTTCGTTCTCGCGGCTCTTCTCTATCTCCCTTTCCTGGTCGTCGAGCTGTTGCCTTGCACGGCAGTAGTCGCCATACACGGTGGCGTATGCCTTGAGCTGGCTGCTGTCGTTGGCCATGATGTCGACAACGTTGAGCTGGAAGTCCTCCTTTTGCAGCAGCAGGTTTTGGTGTTGCGAATGGATGTCTACCAGGCTCTCGCCCAGTTCGCGCATGGTGGCAAGCGATACGGGCGTGTCGTTGATGAAGGCACGGCTCTTGCCTGCTGCCGTCAGTTCGCGCCGGATGATGGTGTCCTGTGCATCATAGTCGATGTCGTGCGCATTGAAAAACGGCTGCATGCCGTATCGTGAGAGGTCGAAGTGTGCCTCTATGGTGCAGCGTTCGCAGCCCTTCTTGATGGCCTTTGTGTCGGCGCGGTTGCCCAGGAGTAGGCCGATGGCACCCAGTATGATACTCTTGCCTGCACCTGTCTCGCCCGTGATGACGGAGAAACCCGGGTAGAGTTGAATGTTTTGTTCGTTTATTAAAGTAAAGTTCTTGATGTACAGTTGTTTCAGCATATCTGCTTAAAGTATTTGATAATAGTGCGTACAGCCTCTATTTTGTCCACGCCAGACGGTGTTTTTTCATTCCTTTATCTTGTCCCAGTAAGTGTTCTGCGACGCATTGACGGAGAAGAGCAGTTCGTAGATGCTCTCTTTCTCCTTCTGCGTGCCTTTGCCCTTGTAGATGTTGGCGAGTTCGTCCTTCTTGTAGTCGGTCCATATCTGGGGCAGCATGCTGAGGGGTTTGTTCTCGTGCGCTTTCTTGAAGTTGTCGAGCAGGGTGGTCGTTATCTCTGTCCGTCCGCGCTCGGCATTGTTGGCCATCTCGTCCAGTCCCTTGCGATAGTAGTCGTACTGCATTTGCCTGAACGGCTGCATGCCGCCGTCGGTATAGTCGGAGATGATGGCATAGCGGTTGCGCGAGTCGTCGAAGGCCTTCCATCCGGGGAAGGAGAGGTTCTGTGCGTTGTTGGTAAGGTTCATGCACCTTTGCAGCACGTCTTCTCCGCCCATAGGCGAGAATGTGTCCAGGTCCAGTCCGATGATGAGGTAGGCATAGTAGGCGAAGAGTGCGGTAAGCTGGTTGTCAATATTCTCCTCGTTAAACTCCAGTTGGTCGAACTGTGCAAAGTTGAACGTGAAGTTGTCGTCCACATTATTATATATAGTAGTGGTGTAGGCGGAATTGTACACGGGTCTGTTGGCCTGTACCTGCGCCTTGCAGGTAAAGAGGTTCTGGTCTTTGTCGTACTTGGACACCGTAATGTTGAAATTGCACGTGATGCGCTCATTCTTCTGAAACTGCAGGTTGGTCCACTGCCTGTCGTTGACAAATTGTTCCAGCGTCTGCTGCAGGTTGTCGAACACCGCATTGTCCGTACCCTCTATCTGGGCATGGTTGATGGTGATCTTGGCCTGCAGCTCCTGTGCCGCCGCCGTCGATGCCATGCTACCACAGACGAGACAGCTCGTCAATGATGTCGCGAGCCACTTCAGTCTTGGGCTTCTTCTCATATTCTTTTTTACCATTTTCGGAAATGATAGTAATCTGGTTGTCGTCCGTACGGAACGTGGTGCCCTCGTTGCGTGTGGAGTTGAGCACAATGAAGTCAGCGTTCTTCTTTCTTCGTTTCTTCTCGGCGTTGGACTCCTCGTCGTTGGTCTCCAGGGCAAAGGCGACAATGCGCTGCCCCTCTTTCTTCATCTTGCCCAGAGAGGCAGCGATGTCTCGGGTGGGTACGAGCTGGAGCATGAGGTCATCCTTCTCCCTCTTTATTTTGCGCGGTGCCACTTCTGCTGGGCGGAAGTCGGCCACGGCAGCACATAGTATGGCTGCATCGCTGTGGCCGAAAGCCTCGACGGTGGCTCGGTGCATCTCCTCGCAACTTTCCACATTCGTGCGGTGAATGGCCTTGCTGCACGCAAGGCTCACCGGGCCTGCCACGAGCATTACGTCGGCACCGCGTCTCAGACATTCCTCGGCCAGTGCAAACCCCATCTTGCCGGACGAATAGTTGCCTACAAACCGCACGGGGTCTATCTTCTCGTAGGTAGGACCGGCGGTTATCAGTATGCGCTTGCCCCGCAGCGTGTTCCCTTTGGCGGCGTCGGCACGTTCCTGCTCCTGGCGGTCGAAGAACCGGTCAAGAGCATCGGCAATGACCTCCGGCTCCTCCATGCGTCCCTTTCCCTCCAGTCCGCTGGCCAGAAATCCGGATTGCGGCTCGATGATATGGTTGCCGTACTCCCTGAGTTTTGCCATGTTGGTCTGTGTGGAGGGGTGGCGGTACATGTCCAGGTCCATGGCGGGTGCAACGAACACCGGTGCCTTCATGGACAGGTATGTAGTGATGAGCATGTTGTCGGCCACGCCGTGAGCCATCTTGCCCATGGTGGAGGCTGTACACGGGGCTATGAGCATGGCGTCGGCCCAGAGACCGATGTCTACATGCGAGTTCCATGTGCCGTCCCTCTGTGCGAAGAATTCGCTGATGACGGGTTTGTGGGTGAGGGCAGAGAGCGTGATGGGGGTGATGAACTCTTTTCCGGCGGGCGTGATGACCACCTGCACCTCGGCTCCCCGCCTGATGAGTGTACGTATGATGAGGCATGCCTTGTAGGCGGCTATGGAGCCGGTGATGCCCAGTACTATTTTCTTACCTTTCAACATATAGGATTGTATCTGAGAGAAGGAGAACTACAGGTGTCTGCTATGCCTTGCTGCCGAATGCGCGCATGCGGATGCGTGTGAGCACCTGCTTGGTGTTCTGGGTGAAGTCGCACCCCATCATCCATGAATAGTAGCCCGGGTCGCGGCTGAGCACTTCCGCCACGTCATAGCCCTTGTATTTGCCGAAGTTGAACACCTCGTGCTTGCGTGGCTCGCCCTTCTCGTCGGTAAGTACGTTGCCCTGTGCGTCCTTCAGTTCGGCCCATACCATGCGTCCGGCAAAGTCGACGTTTTCATTGTGTCTGGAGAAGGCTGCCAGCTCGTCCATATCGTTGTGCAGCACGCGGTCTTCCTCTTCCTGCATGCCTGGCGCATACTTGTCCAGCTCGCCCATCAGCACGCGGTAGGTGGCCTCTGTGTCCTGGTCGGCACGGTGGGCCTCGAAATCATCCTCCATCTTGTGGCCGCAGAAGAACTTGTATGCTGCTGCGAGGTTTCTGCGTTCCATCTTCATGAATATCGTCTGTGCATCGATGAGGCGGCACTTGCTGAAGTCGAAGTCGATGCCTGCGCGCAGAAATTCCTCTGCCAGCATGGGCACATCGAAGTGGTTGGAGTTGTATCCGGCAAAGTCGCACCCCGCAAATTCTTTCTCAAGCGCAGCCGCTTCCTGAACGAATGTGGGGGCGTCCTTTATGTCGTCGTTGCTGATGCCGGTAAGTGTCACTACCTCTTCGGGTATGGGCATGCCGGGGTTGAAGAACAGGTTGTTGCGTGTTTCGGTACCGTCGGGCATTACCTTGATATAAGAAAGTTGTATGATACGGTCTTTTGCGAGGTCAAGTCCTGTTGTCTCCAGGTCGAAGACTACCAGAGGCTTAGTAAGGTTCAGTTTCATTTTGTTGTTTGTTTTTCGGAAGTTATATCCGCCGCCCCGTTTCCAGTGAGGGGCGGGCGGATACCTTGGCTTAATCTTTCTTTAGTCGTTCAGCAGCATTGGCATGATGAGCATCAGGATGTCCTCAGTCTCGTCCTGCTCTGCGGGTACGATGATGCCTGCGCGGCTCGGGTCGGCCAGTTTCAGTACAATCTGGTCGCAGGTAAGGTTGCTGAGCGTTTCCATGAGGCTGCTTCCCTTGAAGCCGATGCTCATGGGCTGTCCGGCATATTCGCATGCCAGCTGTTCCTGGGCTGCGGTGGCGAAGTCAAGGTCTTCAGACGAAATCTCGATGCGCCCTATCTCTATGTGTACGCGTATCAACTGGCTGCTCTCGCTGGCGAAGGGTATCACGCGGCGCAGCGCACTGAGCATGGAACGTCTGTCCACGGTGACCTCACAGGGGTTGTTGGTGGGTATTACCGAATTGTAGTTGGGGTATCTGCCGTCTATCAGTCTGCAGCTGAGCACACCGTCGTCGTATTCTATCTCGGCGTTGCGTGCGTCAAACCTTATGGTTACGTCACCGCCGTCGCGGCTCAACACGTTCTTGAGCAGGCCTGCTGGCTTTTTGGGCAGGTCGAAAGCTGCTGTAGTATCGCCCTTTACGCCGAATTCCCTGTTTCGCACCAGCTTGTGCCCGTCGCTGGCTACGATGGTGAGCGATTCGGGGGTGAGGTCGAAGTAGATACCGTTCATGATGGGGCGCAGCTCGTCATTGGCTGTAGCGAAAAGGCTGCGGCTGATGGCGTCCACCATTACCTGTGAGGGGATAACGGCCGTGTTGCACGTATCAGTGTTCATGGGCTGATTGTGCGGATATTCTTCCGCACTCTGTGCCGTAAAGTTGTAAAGTCCGTTCTGGTACATCAGTTTCACGGCGAAGTTCTCCGTGTCCACCTCGAACGTGAGGGGCTGTTCGGGCAGTTCCTTCATTGTCCCCAGCATCATGTGGCTGGGAATGCAGAAGGCACCGCTGCCGTCGCTCTCTGCCAGCTCGAGCGTGGTTGTCAGTACATTGTCGCTGTCGCTGGCCGTGATGGTCATTTCGTTTCCGTTTACTTCAAAGAGGAAACACTCGAGGATGGGCATCGAGTTCTTGCTGCTGATAACTTTGGACAGCATGTTGAGCCTGCTGCTGAGAGCAGAACTGGATAAAACGAATCTCATGGGTCAATATTTTTATGTTTTTACTTTCTTTTTCTTGTCCGGAAGCGAGGCTCAGGAAACCGTTCCTGCCCCTTGTCCTTTCTAGCCCACAAAAATACGAAAAATATCATAGCCGAGCAAAAAAAACAGTGAAAAGTTTTATTTTGTGAACTATTTTTAGTAATTTCGCAGTCAAAAACTTTACAATACAGATTATGGAATTACAAGGAAAGGTTATTGCCGTTTTGCCGGAAAGAAGCGGCACCTCGGCCAGGGGAGAGTGGAAAGCACAGTCGTTTGTTATTGAGACACACGAGAATTATCCCAAGAAGCTCGTTTTCGACGTGTTTGGCGCCGACCGTCTGGCTCAGTTCAGTATACAGAGCGGCGAGGAGTTGCTCGTCTCTTTCGATATTGACGCCCACGAGTACCAGGGTCGTTGGTACAACAGTGTCCGCGCATGGAACATCCAGCGAGTAGACCCCAATGCCGTAGCCGGTGCTATGGGGGGTGTGCAGCCTGGCATGCAGCCGTTCCCGCCGATGGGTGCTCCTGCTCCTGCTCCTGCTCCTGCTCCCGCACCCGCTGCCGCTCCTGCTGCCGATGCAGGGCAAAGTGCAGACGACCTGCCCTTCTAGTAGTCTGTAAAGTCTAAAAGTTGACCAAACCGACTGCGTTTGTCAAGAGGA
>CAVFRG010000012.1:0-53488 GCA_963624905.1 Oscillospiraceae bacterium | reverse complement strand
TAGAGCAAAGGACTGAAAATCCTTGTGTCCCCGGTTCGATTCCTGGTGGTACCACAATACATGAAGAGAACGCTGAACGGTTAATAGCAGACCGTCTGGCGTTTTTTTCGTTTTCTTCCTTTTTGTCTTACAGCGTATGGTACGGCGAGGGCGCCGTACCTCCTAAGGTATGCAAGCGAACGCCGTACCTCCTGCTAAAATATTAACCGTAGAAACAGATTGTACATATTACACTTTAACAAACGTTTACGTGTAGAATGTTGCGTAAACGTTTTCTTTATTCCAAAATAGCAGGTACATTTGCTGTGCGAAACTAAAAACTAACCTACTAATAAAATCAAACAATGAAAAAAGAACTAATGTTGTTATCAGGACTACTGTTGTCGTTGCATGCCGTGGCAGACAACAAGCAGACACTGACCATTAACGGCAGCACCGTAGACAAGGTTGTCACGCAGATAACCTTCGAAGGCGACAATGCCGTGCTCACCTACAGTGACAATTCTACACAGATGGAAGACATGGAACTTGTAAGTCTGGCTTTCGAGTATGATGCCACTGGCATCTCCGCTGTAGAGACAAAAGAACAGGCCGTTACGGGCAAGGTGTATAACCTCAACGGACAGATGGTGGGAACCACTACTGCCGGACTGAGCAAGGGTGTGTACATCGTTGACGGCAAGAAAATGATTATCAAGTAATCAAGGGAGGACGACAAAATGAAGAAAATCGTATTTACTTTGGCTCTCTTCTTGATGAGCCTCGGGGCAGCAATGGCACAGACATGGGACTTCGAGGATGGTGTCGGTGCAGTAGACTTGGCAAACTTGGCTGCAGATGTTACAAGTTCATCTCCCCTATGGACGGTTGAGGACACAGAATCTAACTTCCGGTACAAGTCAAAGGGAAACCTCACAACGGCTGCATTGACAGCCAATAGCGAGGCTCTGTATTACACCAAGGGTCTTCTCTTTACCACAACGACAGATGATGCCGTGCGTGTGGATGTCAAGAACAATCGCCTCGCTTTGAACAAGGTATCTACTGTCACAGTAAAAGACGTGAAGCAGGGGTATGTTGTCAAGGTAAAATGCAAGTCCAGCAGCTCGAGTGCTGCCCGTGCCTTGACGGCTACCAACGTTACACCTGCCACAGAGGCCGACTTCAATGCAGCAGGCAGCAAAGACCTGAAGACCTATACGGGAACCGTTACGGCGGATGGTGACATTACCTTTAGCAACAGCGGCGGTCTCTATGTCTACAGCATCTCTGTTACAGACCCCAGCGATGTTAATCCCGATGATCCGACTGCTTTCCACAACGTGTCTGCCACCAAGCTCAAGAACCAGATGGTGCTGACCGTGGGTGGCGAGGACAAGTATTACAACACGTCCGACGTGAAGGCTACCATCAACAACGCATCGGGTGTATTCACCGTGTCTTCCAAGACCAACGACTGGAGCGACCTGTATCCTGCCAACGTGACGAATGTTTCTTTCGTCAAGGCAAAGGTTGAAAATGAGGACGGAACCATAGACAACAGCGACGCTACTAAGGTTACGCTCAAGGCTGCACAGAGCTGGTTCCAGTCGGCGTTCGTGGAGTGGTTGCCATACGAGGGTGCTACCACGTATAATGTATACGTGAAGGGTGGCCAGTACAGCGACTTTACCAAGATAGACGGACAGTTGGTACGCGACTACGGTACATACTGCCGTGCTGACGCCATGGGCCTGAGGGCAGGTTCATACCAACTGAAGGTGGTGCCTGTAGTAAATGGTGAAGAGAAGACAGAGGCTGCCAACGTGGCTGAAGACCTCGCAGTACGTGCACACGACCGCTCCGGCTATGCTTTCAACACTTCGAAGACTCCCGGTGCATACAATGCCGACGGTACACTGAAGAGCAACGCACAGATTATCTACATCACCAATGCCAACAAGGACAAAGTGCCGTGTAAGGTAAATGTGAATGGTGCCAACAAGGACATGACCGAGTGTACAGGCTTGCAGGGCATCCTGACCGGTCTGAAGAAAGGCAACGAGACGCGTCCCTTCGTATTCCGTATTCTCGGTAACGTAGGTATCCCCAGCACTGGCGACAAGGGCGACATCGTCATCGACATGAATGGCAAGGATGCCTGCGCAGGCATTACCATCGAGGGTGTCGGCAATGACGCCGTAGCCAACGGATGGGGTATCCGCTTTAAGGGTGCCCGCTATGCTGAGGTAAGCAACATCGGTTTCTTTAACTGCAGCAGCAACGAGGGTGACAATGTTGGTCTGCAGCAGGACAATGAGCACATCTGGGTTCACAACTGCGACATGTTCTACGGCAATGCCGGTTCGGATGCCGACCAGGCAAAGGGCGACGGTGCCCTCGACTGCAAGAAGTCTAACTACGTTACCTTCTCTTACAACCACTTCTGGGACAACGGCAAGTGTAACCTCCTGGGTCTCTCTGAAGGCAGTGCCGACAAATACTTCATTACCTACCACCACAACTGGTACGACCACTCTGACAGCCGCCACCCACGTGTACGCTACTATACTGCGCATGTCTACAACAACTACTACGACGGCAATGCCAAGTATGGCGTAGGCTCTACCTTGGGTTCGAGCGTGTTTGTGGAGAACAACTACTTCCGTAACACCAACAAACCCATGATGATTTCCCAGCAGGGCACAGACATCGCTTCAGACCCTGACGGTACATTCTCTGGCGAGGCAGGTGGTATCATCAAGGCTTACGGCAATGCCTTTGTCGACATGAAGAGCCTTCGTTTCGTTCCCTATAGCGAGAACAATGTAGAGTTTGATGCATACGTGGCTTCTACACGCGACGAGCAGGTTCCCGCAACCGTAACGTCCAAGTTGGGCGGTAACAAGTATAACAACTTCGATACCTCATCGTCCATGTACAGCTATACGCCCGACCAGGCAGAAGATGTTCCTGCTGTCGTAGCAGGCCAGTTTGGTGCAGGACGTGTACAGCACGGCGACTTCCAGTGGTCGTTCAACAACTCTGTAGACGATGCCTCTTACGACATCAATGCTGACCTCAAGAAGGCTGTTACCAACTACAAGAGCTCTCTTGTAAAAGTGTTTGGCAACGTGGATGGCGCAGTAGACGGAGGCTCAAGTGACGGTGGCTCTGGTGACGGCGGTTCAAGTGATGGTGGCTCTGGCGACGGCGGTTCTGGCGACGGCGGTACAGTAACACCTATAGAAGGTACAGTACTTGTTACGTTTACAGGCTCAAAGCCATCAAGTGATATTGTGAGTGTTACCGGCAGCTATTCTACCAGTAAAGGTACTGTCACTATTGACGGTACGGCTTACACCACTTGTGTGAAGATGGAGTCCAAGACAAACATTGTCTTGACACTGGACAAGAAAGTTACCGCTACATTCTATTTCGCAGATTCCGAGACTGCTTCTATGGTACTGGATGGAAATAAGATTACTGCCACAGGCAGTACTTACACCACCACACTTGAAAGTGGCTCACATACGATAGCGAAAGATAAAGGCGTGAACCTCTTTGGTATCAAGCTCGTCCCTGTGACAGAATAATTCTTTGATATTTTTATTAGTACGGTTGAAAGAGAACGTGAACATCATAGGTTCCGGCTGTTTCAACCGTACATTTTTTTACAACAAACTATCTTATCAAAAACTACAACGATGAAACATACTACATTCTTATTCGCCGGACATTTGACGGCATCATGCCGCCGACTCATCTTGTCGTCCGCCATTCTCTCCTTCTCGTTCCTTCCCTCCGTAGTGACAGCACAGACACAGGACGGGCGCGACTTCTCCATCGACGGCTTTGCCGCATACGAGGGCAATCCCGGTACCAACTGGTACCATGCAGGTGGTACTACGGGCGGTGCCGGCGGCAAGGTGGTGAAGGCCAACACCTTCTCCCAACTCCAGGCTTACCTGCAGTCGTCCGAGCCTTATGTCGTAATTGTAGACCGCGACATCTCCACCGGCATCAAGTGCTATGTGGACAACATCAATACCGGACATCTGCTTGACGACCAGAGCGGGGCGAGTGGGGAAGAGACCACCTACGGCGAGCGCATCATGGTGGCACCCAACAAGACCCTTGTCGGTGTGGTAAACCCCGAGACGGGCAAAGCACCCCTCTTTACCCACATTACCTTCGTCATGCAGGCGGTGGACAACATCATTATCCGCAACTGCCGTTTCACCATGAAGGGTGTGCCCGTACTCAAGTCGGGAGAGAACAAGATAGTGGCACTGCGCAACGGCGTGCAGACAGAGGTGGGAGACCCCGACTGCATAGGCATACAGGCCGACAAGAATAGTGCCAAAACCGACTGGGGTGCGCATATCTGGATAGACCACTGCGAGTTCTTCAACGGCGATGCTGGAAACAAAGACCGTTACGACGGGCTGCTCGACTGCAAGAACAACGTGCAGTGGCTTACCTTCAGCTACAACCTCTTCCACGACCACGACAAGAGCTGTCTCTGGGGCAAGGGCAATTCCGATATCTATGACGGTTGCCGCACCATCTCTTTCCACCACAACTTCTTCAACAACATACAAGGCTCGCGCCTGCCTCTGCAGCGTGGCGGTCACGTACATTATTATAATAACTACATGCTCGACTGCGAAGACGGGTGGGATGTCCGTGAACAGGCTGTGGCTTATCTGGAGGCGTGCTATTTCGAGAACACCAAGTCGCCCGTCCGTTCCGACCGCGGTGGCAGCTTGAACATCAACAAGGCGGAAGGCTACGACTGCATCTACAAGGGCTGCGACAAACTCATGGAGGGTTACACCAATATAGACGGAGCCAAGAGCAGCTCGTTGGACGTAACAGCTACCGACTGGGTGCCGACACAGACGACGGCAACCTACACACAGCACTATCTCGACAAAACTGCCGATGTGCCTGCCCTCTGCCAGAAGTATAGCGGTGCCGGCAAGGTAGAGATATGGACTGCGTATGCCGATGCCATACCCCAGGAAGACATTGCCGAGTTCGACCACGCCATCAAGAATCCCGACCCGGGCAACGCCGCCAAGACCTATGATGCTGAGGGCAACGAGATGAAAGGGGCTACCTCAGCCATCTCGGCTACAGAGCGCAGTGCTGCCGCAACGGCACGGGTGGATTGCTTCACTTTGTCGGGTGTGCGTATCAGTGCTCCGCGCCATGGTGTCAACATCGTGAGGAGTACTGATGCCGACGGGCATACTGTGACAAAGAAAGTGGTGTGCAACTGAGTCAACTTTGCCGCAAACATATAAAAACGCTTGGTATCGGCAGAATATAGTATAGTATATTTTGCCGATTCTTGCTTTTTTACTATCTTTGCGGCAAAATATAGAGAATATGAGCGCAATAGTAGGAAGAAAAGAGGAAATCGCAGAGCTGGAAAAACTCTATCATAGCGACCGACCAGAATTTGTGGCAGTTTATGGGCGCCGACGTGTAGGAAAGACTTTCCTCATCAAGCAGGCACTAAAGGACCGCATTACCTTTCAGCATACAGGCGTATCTCCCGTCGACCAAGATGGGGACAAGAGTCGCATGAAAGTACAGTTGGAAAGTTTTTACTATTCCCTGCTCAATCACGGTCTGGAAGGATACAAAACTCCACAATCGTGGATGGAAGCTTTTTTCCAACTGGAACAGCTCCTACAAAACATAGACAACGGCGAGCGACAAGTCGTTTTCATCGACGAATTACCATGGATGGATACGCCTCGCTCAGGATTCCTCCCAGCATTCGAGAGCTTTTGGAACGGATGGTGCAGTGGCAGAGACAACATCATGCTCGTAGTATGCGGAAGTGCTACCTCATGGATACTCAGCAACCTTTCCAGAAACAAAGGTGGGCTTTACGGCAGATTGACTGCGGAAATCAAGCTCTCTCCATTCACACTGCATGAATGCGAGGAGTATTTTTCACACGAAAATATCGAGATGAGCCAGTATGACGTTTTACAAAGCTACATGACCTTTGGCGGCATACCTTATTATATAAGCTATTTCCAGAGAGGACTTAGCTTCGAACAAAACACAGACAAGATTCTTTTTGGCAACAAACCAAGACTCAGAGACGAGTTCAACCGCCTCTTTGCTGCCATATTCTCCAACCCTGAAGACTGCAAGAAGATCATTCGCCTGTTGGCAAGCAAACATGCAGGATTCACAAGGGAAGAAATCAGCAAGCAAACAGGAATCCCACTGGGCGGAGGGTTAACCAACACCCTTGCCGCCTTGACAGAGAGTGATTTCATCACTCGCTACAACCCATACGGAAAACCGAAGAGTTGCCTGTACTATAAATTGATAGACAATTTCTGCCTTTTTTGGCTCAAATACGTTGAGAGCAATCAAAAGGATGCGGGGTTTGTCTGCGACCATATCACGTCGGGCATCATGAATGCATGGCACGGAGTCGCTTTCGAGGAAGTTTGCTGGCAACACATCCCGCAAATAAAACGGGCATTGGGAATAGGCGGTGTAAAGACCACGGTTTCTGCATGGAACGTAAAGGGAGACTCCGATACAGAAGGTGTCCAAGTCGACCTGCTCATCAATAGAGCCGACAACATAGTGAATCTCTGCGAAATGAAATTTTCCAGTACCCCATACTCTATCAGCAAAGACGAAGAAATGAAATTGCGGCATAGATTAAAAGCTGTGAAAGAGACGCTCTCTCCCAAGCAAACCATTCATCTCACGATGATTACTACCTATGGCATAACGCAGGGGAAGCATACCGGTATCGTGCAGAAAGAAGTCTGCATGGACGCCTTGTTTAAGGAATAAAGGAAAGGTACAAAAGCAAGTACAGTTTACATTTCCCTTGTCCTTTACCGATGGAAAATGTAAGAGAAAGCCATTATTGTATAAAAAACACTAAAGAAAACGTTTACGTAAATATTTTACTTCTGTCGATATGAATTATAATACTTTTTCATATCTTTGCAATTGCTAACCTGCGAGAACCAAAGAAACAGAGTGGCGTCCAAGACAAGATGACGGATGCCGGTTTTAACCGAACAGCCAAACGGGCACTCTAAAAACCTAACGGACTTTCTGACGAGAAGACCTAAAAACAAAGAGATAAACCTTGCGCATGATAACCTGAAATGCAGAGGAATCATCTTCTACTTATTGAATTTAACTAAAAACTAATCAAACTAAAAGTGTATGTCTGGTAATTTAAAGAATCTTAGATTTGCGCTTGTGGCACTCCTTATGGCATTCGTTGCCCACGTGTCTGCGCAAACTGTGAAAGGTACTGTCACCGACACTGCCGGAGAACCCATTATCGGCGCTTCAGTCTTTGAACAAGGTGTAAGCGGTAATGGCGTTGCTACCGACCTGGACGGTAACTTTACGCTAACCCTTAAAGGCAACAGCAAGAAGCTGAAGGTTTCCTTCATCGGAATGAAATCGCAAGTCTTGAATGTTGCAGGTAAATCAACTGTCAATGTGAAACTCGAGGACGAGGCCAATGCCCTCAACGACGTGGTCGTTATCGGTTACGGCTCGGTGAAGAAGAAGGACCTTACCGGTTCTGTTGCCACTGTAGGCAACAAGGCTCTCGAGGCTGTCCCTGTAGCCAACGCTACGGAGGCTCTCCAGGGTAAGATGGCCGGTGTGCAGATTACTTCTACCGAAGGCTCTCCCGATGCAGAGATGAAGATCCGTGTACGTGGCGGCGGTTCCATCACCGGCGACAACACACCTCTTTATATTGTTGACGGTTTCCCCGTGGAGAGCATCAGCGATATCCCCGCTTCTGACATCGAGGACATCACCGTCCTCAAGGACGCTTCCTCTACAGCCATCTACGGTTCGCGTGGTGCCAACGGTGTTATCCTCGTTACCACCAAGAGCGGTAAGGAGGGCAAGGTGAGCGTGTCTTACAATGCCTACTATTCATGGAAGAAGATGGCCAAGAAGCTCAACATGCTTTCGGGCAGCGACTATGTGAAGTGGCAGCGTGAGTATGCACTGCTCCGCGGCAACGAGGAACAGTACACCAAGCTCTTCGGCAACTGGGAAGACCATGACCTCTATAATAATGCTGAAGAGATAGACTGGCAGGACCAGGTGTTCGGTCGTGTAGGCCACACCTTCAACCACAACCTGAGCATCACGGGCGGTACCGAAAAGACCAAGTTCAACTTCGGTTATGCCCACGTCAACGACAAGGCCATCATGATGGGCTCTTCTTACCGTCGCGACAACCTCAGCCTGAAGATGAACCACAAGGTGAACAAGAAGGTGTCGCTCGACTTCTCCATCCGTTACTCCAACACCAACGTCAACGGTGCTGGTGCACAGGAGAGCAAGACAGAGGTTTCTTCTGCCGACTCACGTCTGAAGAACGTGATGATTTTCCCGATGTATAACTTCGGCGACTTGAGCGATGGATACGATGATAACCTTAAATTGACCAACCCTGTCACTTCTGTTATCGATACCGACAGAAAGCAGAGCCGCCAGAACTTCAACATGAACGGAAGCTTCAACTGGGAAATCATCAAGAACCTGAAGTTCAAGAGCGAGTTCGGTCTCGACTGGTACTACAACACCGACAAGAAATACTATGGTAATTCTACCTATAATGCACGTACCAACAGTGTGGACAGCAAGGGCACGCACCCGATGGCTTACTTCATCGACACGCAGCGCAAGACCTTCCGTAACACCAACACCCTGAACTACGACTTCAAGAACCTCATCAAGAACAAGGACCACAGTCTGAGCCTCTTGCTCGGTGAGGAGACCATCAACAAGAAGAGCAGTGTCAACGAAGACCGCCTGAACCTCTTCCCCACCAACTTTACTGCAGCACAGGCATGGGCCTTGTCTTCACAGGGTACAGCCTACTATGTCAACAAGTACAACAATGCAGACGACAACCTCCTGTCGTTCTTCGCACGTGCCAACTACAACTTCCAGGACAAGTACCTGCTTAGCGCTACGTTCCGCGCCGACGGTTCTTCCAAGTTCTCTAAGGGCAACCGCTGGGGTTACTTCCCCTCAGCTGCCGTAGCATGGCGTATCTCTTCAGAGAAGTTCATGAAGTCTACCGAGAAGTGGCTGGACGACTTGAAGCTCCGCCTCTCTTACGGTACTGCCGGTAACAACAACATTCCTTCCGACCAGACTTCTCCAGTATGGTCTTCACAGTCTACCACATGGCTCAATCAGTTCACTTCTTATTGGACCAGCGGTATCGCTTCAGGCCAGTCGGGTGCGTTCGCCTCTAACCCCGACCTGACATGGGAAACTACTATTACCCGTAACGTGGGTCTGGACTTCACCCTCTTCAAGAGCAAGTTGAACGGTAGCGTCGAGGCTTACTGGAACTCTACCAAGGACCTCCTCATTGCCTTCCCCGTTTCCGGTTCAGGTTACGACTACCAGTACCGCAACATTGGCGAGACAGAGAACAAGGGTGTCGAAGTATCCCTTACCTGGAATGCCATCGACAAGAAGAACTATGCCCTGACCATCAGCGGCAACATCGGCTTCAACAAGAACAAGGTGAAGAGCCTCGGTGCCCTCGAGCAGTACAAGGCTTCTGCCGGATGGGCTTCTACACAGATCCAGGATGACTACGTAGTCAAGCCAGGCAACTCTGTAGGTGAAATCTACGGTTACAAAGTGGCAGGCCGCTACGATGTGGATGACTTTACCTATGACGAGACGAAGCAGCAATGGAAAATAAATAAAGGTGTAGTCGATGACGGTGAGGTAATCGGTGCCAGCTACTTGCGTCCGGGTGCACTGAAACTCGTCGATGTGGACGGCGATGGTAAGGTTACGGAGAGCGACCGTGTGAAGATAGGTGACACGAACCCCAAGGCTACCGGTGGTTTCAACATCTCCGGCCGTCTCTATGGCTTCGACCTCAATGCCAACTTCACCTACAGCATCGGCAACGATGTCTACAATGCCAACAAGATTGAGTATACCTCTGCATCGCAGTACTACTACCGCAACATGCTCGACATCATGCAGGACGGTGCACGCTGGACCAACCTCCGCGCCGATGGTACACTCTGCACAGATGCCGAAGAGCTGAAGGCACTCAATGCCAACACCACCATGTGGTCGCCCTATACCAACTACGTGTTGACTGACTGGGCTATCGAGGACGGTTCGTTCCTCCGCCTTGCCACACTTACTCTGGGCTACACACTGCCGCAGACCCTTACAAAGCATGTGGGCATCAACTCACTCCGCTTCTACGTAACGGCATACAACCTATTCTGCCTTACTGGCTACTCAGGCTTCGATCCTGAAGTGTCTACCCGTAACAAGACCGCCCTTACTCCGGGTGTCGACTACTCGGCTTATCCCAAGAGCCGCCAGTTTGTCATCGGTCTCAACTTGAACTTCTAATTTGACTACTACAATGAAACATATCATAGTAAAAACATTTGCCGCATTGCTGATTGCCGGTGGAATGACTTCATGTAGCGATTTCCTGGACCAAAAATCGGAATCGTCCTTGGATGAAACTGCGATATTCGGTACCCCCGAGTATGCTGAGGGTGCCATCGGCAACATTTACCAGGAATTTGGTGAGCAGAACTACCGTGCACGTTCCATCTGGTACGGCTACAACACGGACGTGGAATTTTACAGCAGCTCCAACAAGAATGACGCAAAGTCTCAACTTGCCACTTATTCTGCACTGCCCAATAACGACCAGATGAATACCTCTAACGGTACTGACCTTTGGGCAAAGATGTATGCAGCCATCGAACGCGCCAACCTTGCCATCAAGGGACTGCGTGCAAGTGCCGACATGAGTGTGGCAAAGAACCGCCAGCTCCTTGGCGAGGCACTCACGCTGCGTGCCCTCTTCTATGTCGACCTTATCAACATGTGGGGTGACGTGCCGGCACGTTTCGAGCCGGTTACCACCCAGACAATGTATTCCGAGCGTGTAGACCGCGACGTCATCTACAAGCAGTTGATAGCCGACCTGCAGGAGGCATGCGGACTATGTGCGCTGCCCAACGAACTGGAAGCTACCGAGACCGTAGAGCGTGTCAACAGTCTCTTCTGCGAGGGACTGCTGGCAAGGGTGTGCATGCAGGCTGCAGGCTATGCCCAGCGCATGGACGGCACAAACCGTTGCAGCGAGGATCCCGAACTGCAGAAGAGCGTGCTCTACCCCATAGCCCTCGAAGCTTGTAACGAGATTACTTCGCGTGAAGGTACTTATGTCGCTCTGAAACCTAACTTCGAGGATGTCTGGAACAACAACGGTATCTCTGGCGACGTGATTTCAGCCGGCAGCGAGTCTCTCTTCGAGATTGGCTACAGCAATTCTCCCGTCCGTGGACGTATAATGTACACCTTCGCCATCAAGCACAACAGCGAGGACAATATTACAAAACAGAAACAGGGTAGTCAGGTGGGTCCTGTGCCCACACTCTTCTTCGAATATGAGAAGAATGATACTCGTAGGGACGTTACTTGCTGCCCCTTCCAGTGGAACAAGGGCAAGCAGGAGCTGCAGGCCTTCAAGAGCTGGAGCTTCGGCAAGTTGCGCTACGAGTGGACTAACCGTGAGATTCCGCAAGGTAACGACGATGGCATCAACCGTCTCTACATGCGCTATGCAGACGTGCTGC
The DNA here is from genome assembly GCA_963624905.1 of Oscillospiraceae bacterium. Classification (GTDB taxonomy): domain Bacteria; phylum Bacteroidota; class Bacteroidia; order Bacteroidales; family Bacteroidaceae; genus Prevotella. Next base: position 41,825 of record CAVFRG010000012.1, on the reverse strand, counting down.
TGATGCGTGCCGAGCTGGAGAACGAACTGAACGGGCCGGAAGCTGCCGCTCCCTGGTTGGAGAAGGTGCGCAAGCGTGCCTATGGCGGCCGCGATGTCAGCGAATATATTAATAAGGTAAAGGTGAACAAGGAGACGATGTTCAATGCCATCGTCAATGAGCGCGGTCTCGAGTTTGCCGGTGAGTTTATCCGCAAGGCCGACCTTATCCGTTGGGGACTTCTCAAGACCAAGATGGACGAGGCAAAGGCAAAGATGGAAGCCATCGTTACTCTGCAAGACTATGACGAGGCTCACCCGTATAGCCAGTTGACCGGTCATGTGTTCTACAAGATGTCCAACTACAACTGGACACGTGCTGGTGTACCCAATACCGAGGCTGATGCCAAGTTGAATCTCTACGGACTCGAATATGGCGAGACAGACCTTGCCCCCGAGGGATACACCGAGTATGCCGACAGCAAGGGCGAACCTTCTCTGTGGATCAAGGAGAACGCACTTGACGACGTCAAGGACTATCTCTATGTCAACGACCCAGACAAGCGTCAGTACTGGCCTATCTTCAATGTCAACCTCAACGACAACCAGAGTCTCAAAAACTATTCGTGGTATTAAAGAGAGGAGTGCTACGCGTACTCGGAATCAGTAATTCTACGTTAGTTATCGATAACTTCAAGATGATAAAACAATGAAAAAGAACATATTTTATATCAGTGCCCTTGCCGTAGCCTTGTGCTTCGGCGGCACTACTTTTACATCGTGCAGCGACCCGGGCGATGTCCATGACCTGACACTCGCCAGGGTGTTGTCTCCTACGGGGCTTACCGCGCGCGTCACCAACCAAACTGACATCATTGTGACATGGAACGAGATGTCGGGTGCCTCAAGCTATGAAATCGAGGCGTATGCCGACAACAACGACTATGCGAACAATACACCGGTAAGGAAAGATATTACTTTCGAAACCAGCTACACTCTTCAGGGACTCATGGGCGAGACCGACTACTATATTCGTGTCAGGGCACTCGACAAGGACAACGAGAGCCGTGCCTCCAAGTGGATAGAGGTAAAGAAAACTACCAACCCCGAGCAGAACATGAACAAGATTAAGGCTGGCGACATCCAGAGCAAGTCGGTGAAGATTACCTGGGCTCCCGGTATCGAGGTAGACAAACTTATCTTCACTCCTACTGCTGCCGGTTCTACAGCGATGGAGGTGACTTGGCATCTTGATGCTGACGAAATTGCAGCAGGCGCTGCAACGGTAGCATCTGAAGATGGACCACTCGAGCCTGAGACCGCTTACAAGGTGACACTGAAGTTGGGTGAAAAGACGCGCGGTTACGGCAACTTCACCACCAACATGGACTTCAGCGACGCTGTACAGGTAGGTCCTGAGGATGACTGGGTAACAGCCATTACCTCTGCCGCTTCTGGTTCTAAGATAGCTTTGGCTCCCGGTACTTATGCTTCTGACGAGGCACTCGTTATCAGCAACAGCGTGAAGATTGGTGCACAGAGTTCTGCTGACCTGCCTGTCATCAAGACCAACGTTCAGGTTACAAGCGGTGCATCACTCATGCTCTATCAGGTTGTTCTTGACGGTACAGACAATGCAAACTCAGCCATCGACTACAAGGAGGCAGGCAACTACGGTGAGTTGACGCTCAAGGGCTGCGAGATTCGCAACTTCGTGAGCAAGAGCTTCATCTATGCCAATGTGTCTGCTTTGGTATCCAATGTTACCATCGACAACTGTCTCGTTCACCATGTGGACACAGAGAACGGTCAGGACTTCCTCGACTTCCGTAAGGGTGCTTGGGATGAACTCACCATCACGAACTCTACGTTCTACGAGTGTGCCCCCAAGCGTGACATCCTCCGCTGCGATGACAACTCGGCTGCTCTTCCTGCTGCCAAGATGCAGACTTACATCAGCAAGTGTACCTTCTACAACGTGGGTAACGGCGGTTCAAGCCACCGCTTCTTCTACCTGCGCTTCAAGGGCAACAGCAACACGTTCAGCTACAACATCGTGGCCAATTTCATCAACAAGCGCGGTTTCGCCAACTCTTCTGCAGTGGGTGCTCCTGCTTACAGCAAGAACTACTACTACCAGTGCAAGAACCTGATGGCACAGGATACGGAGAATACCGAGACTGGCTTGGTTTGCTTCGATACTGCCGGTACTGTACTGGGTGAGAATCCGTTCGTCAATCCCGATGGCGGCGACTTCACCTTGAACGATGAAATACTGGCGAGCGAGCTGGTAGGTGACCCAAGGTGGTATTAAACCCTGATCGCATTAAAATAATAAACATACATTTGTTTTGTAGAGACCGTGCCTCAAAGGCGTTTGACGAGCCAGTCTCATGAATGAGATTGTTAAGGGAAAATTATTCATCCGCAAGGGGGAAGGCAATTGTCTTCCCCCTTTTTGCAATTCATCGTGTTCATGAAAAACCGAACTGCACAGGTCTAGTCGTTTTTATCATCGCTCAATTGACCATTCTCACTTGAGTGGTACCAATCACACTGCAAACTTATAGAGAACGCTGTACCTCCTACAGTTACCCCTCTTTGTCAGAAACGGCAATTATAGGAGGTACGGTCCCCCGCCGTACCACTCAGGCTAGGAATTGTTTCTTCGCGCCCTGAGAAATGTACCAACTTATTTTTTATTATTACTACAGAAGAAGTTTACATGCTTGTGTAATCGTTTGCACAATGTAATGCGCAAAAAAGTGATGCGCTCATACAATATCGTGCGTTTTCTTGCGATATGTGGTTAGGAGGGGGAGGTATGCTCTCCCGTGTGCGGTAATGCGCTAATTGTGATAAAACCTGAAAGTAATAACCAATAACTATAAACCAATATGATTCAGATGAAACATTTCTTGGGCAAAGCCCTTTTGCTGGCTGCAGTATCCATGTTCTCTGTAGTGGGAGCAAGTTGCAGCAGTAGTAGTGACAATTCTACGGCAACAACTGGAGGAGGAAGCTCCAGCGGTGGAACGTCGGGTGGTGGTACATCTGGTGGTAGTACATCTGGTGGTAGCGAAACCTCTACCTTTGCCAAGGGAGCCGACATCAGCTGGCTTACCGAGATGGAGAAAGACAACAAGAAGTTTTATGACTCGAAGGGTAACGCCACGGAGTGCTTGTCACTCTTGAAGAGTCTCGGCACCAATGCCATCCGTCTGCGTGTGTGGGTCAACCCCGATGGCGGTTGGTGTGGGAAGGACGACGTAGTGGCCAAGGCCGTAAGAGCGCAACAGTTGGGTATGCGCATCATGATAGACTTCCATTATTCTGACATCTGGGCAGATCCGAATAGACAGGCAGTCCCTGCTGCTTGGGAAAACTATACTTTCGAACAGATGAAACAAGCCGTGGCCAACCACACCAATGATGTGCTCAGCGCCCTCAAGACAAAAGGTGTTGATGTAGAGTGGGTACAGGTAGGTAACGAGACACCTGACGGTATGCTTTGGGGCAAGAACACCGGAACGGTGAACAGTCCTAAATGGGATAATGAGTCTGCAGCTGTGTCGGGCCGTTGCTCCAAGAACCCTTCCAACTTCGCAGCCTATGTCAATGCCGGATATGATGCTGTGAAGGCCGTCTATCCCAAAGCCAAGGTGGTGGTGCATGTAGACCAGGGACAGAACCTAAACCGTTTCACCTGGCTCTTCGGACAGTTGAAAAGCAAGGGCGGCAAGTGGGATGTCATCGGCATGTCTCTCTATCCCGAGGACAGCAGTTGGCAGTCCGATGTCACGAGTTGCCTCAACAATATCAGTACACTCTCCAAGCAGTACGGATGCAATGTTGTCATTTCTGAAGTCGGCATGGAGTACAGCTCTGCCAATGCCTCTTCCTTTATGAAGAAGATGGTGGACGGCTGCAAAGCTATCTCTACCTGTGAGGGTATCTTCTATTGGGAGCCGGAGGTGTATGGCGGTTGGAAGCCTGCCAACTACACCTCGCTCGGTTGGAATGCCTACACCAAGGGCGCGTTCGACAACTTGGGCAAGCCCACTTCCGTGTTTGATGCGTATAAATGATAGAATGACATAATCCAATGGATACAAAGATATTCTTGACAGCGGCTCTTGCCTTTGCCCTCCAGACCGTGGGCGTGGCGCAGAGCCGCAAGGTAATCAACCTGCCGTCGTGGGACTTCTCCCGCGACGGCAAGTCATGGTCGCAAGTCGCTGTGCCGCACGACTGGGCCATCGGAGGACCCTTCGACAAGAAGTGGGACCTGCAGATGGTAGCTATCGAGCAGAACGGCGAGAAGGAAAAAACCGAGAAGTCGGGACGCTCCGGTGCCTTGCCCTGGATAGGGGAGGGCATGTACAGGATGAACCTCTCCCTGCCTAAGGGCTACAAGCATGCCGAACTCGTCTTCGACGGTGCCATGAGCCAGCCCGTGGTAAAGGTGAACGGTAAGGAAGCGGGCCACTGGGCGTACGGATACAATGCCTTCCGTATCGACATCACGCCCTATGTGCAGTTTGGCGGCAGACAGAATCTTGTGGAGGTGCATCTCGACAATGTGGAGGAGAGTAGCCGCTGGTATCCCGGCGGAGGCATCTATCGCCCAGTGCATGTAGAACTGTATGGCGACTGCCACTTCTCTTCGTGGGACACTTTCGTGCGAACCGTCTCAGCTTCGAAGGATGAGGCTGAGGTGGAGGTGAATGCCCTCCTCGCCGGTAAACTGTCCAAGGGCGGCCGCACGCTCGTTACGTTGAAGGACCGTGACGGCAGGGTTGTGGCTGAACAGACGATTGCCGGCAATGGACAAGAGGTGAAGTCTGTGCTGAAGGTGAAGAATCCGCAACTGTGGTCGCCTGAGTCTCCTTATATATATAAGGTGAAACTTACCCGCTACGAGGGAAAGAAAATAGCAGACGAACAGACCGTGAACACCGGCATACGTACCATTGCTGTATCCAAGAACGGAGGGTTCCAACTTAACGGTGTCTCCAGAAAGATAAAGGGTGTATGTATGCACCACGACCTCGGTCCGCTCGGTGCTGCTGAGAACAAGGCTGCGCTCATCCGTCAGATCAAGATGATGAAGGCGATGGGCTGCGATGCCATCCGTACTGCCCACAACATGCCGTCTACCCTGCAGATGGAGCTTTGCGACTCGCTCGGCATGATGGTCATGGCGGAGAGCTTCGACATGTGGATCTATCCCAAGTGCAAGAACGGTTATTCACGTTTCTTCAAGGAGTGGAGCGACAAGGACATCACTAACCTTGTGATGCACCACCGCAACCATCCAAGCATCGTGATGTGGAGCATCGGCAACGAGATTCCCGAGCAGTGGAGTGAAGAGGGCGTGCAGATAGCCAAGCGGCTGCAGGACCTCTGCCACAGTCTCGACCCCTCACGTCCTGTTACCCAAGGCATGGACCGTGCAGAGGATGCCCTGAAGTCGGGCTTTGCCCAGACCATGGATGTGCCGGGCTTCAACTACCGTGTGCATAAGTATACCAAGAGTATCGAGCAGTTGCCCCAGGGATTCCTCCTTGGCTCCGAGACCGCCTCTACGGTCAGTTCGCGTGGTGTGTACAAGTTCCCCGTTGAGGTGCGTGCCAAGGACAATGTGCCCTATGCCGACGGCCAGTGCAGCAGCTACGATACGGAGTATTGCTCGTGGAGTAATCTGCCCGATGACGACTGGAAGATGCAGGACGACTACAGTTGGGTGATTGGTGAGTTTGTGTGGACAGGCTACGATTATCTCGGCGAGCCTTCGCCCTACGACACCTACTGGCCTTCGCGCAGCAGCTACTTCGGCATCTGCGACCTAGCCGGCTTGCCTAAGGACCGTTATTACATGTATCGTGCACGCTGGAACACAAGTCAGCATACTACTCATCTCCTTCCCCATTGGAACTGGCAGGGTAGGGAGGGACAGGTTACTCCTGTCTACTGCTACACCGACGGTGTGGAGGGCGAGCTGTTCGTCAATGGCAAGAGCCAGGGAAGGGTTCGTAAGGACAGGTCTTCCCGACTTGACCGTTACCGCTTGCGTTGGAACGACGTGAAGTATGAACCGGGCGAGATACGTGTTGTTACCTACAATGAGTATGGTGACAAGGTGGGTGAGGACGTGAAGCACACTGCCGGTGAACCGGCTGCCATCAAACTCGTGGCGGAGTGCCCGGACAATGACCGCACGGATTACCTCATGCGCAACGGTGTGCTGCACACGATAGAGAACACACTGAAGGCCGACGGCAACGACCTTGCCTTTGTCACGGTGAGTCTCACGGACAAGGACGGCAACGAATGCCCCCTCGCTGACGACGAACTTAACTTTGAGGTGACGGGAACGGGCACGTTCCGTGCTGCCTGCAACGGTGATGCCACCTCCCTTGAGCCGTTCACAGTGCCGCAGATGCGCCTCTTCAGTGGCAAACTCGTTGTCATCGTGCAGAGCAAGAATACGATCGGCAATGCTGTCCTCACGGTGAAGTGTCCGAAACGCGGGCTTTCTGCGTCGCTCACACTCCGCACTGTTTAGAAGCTTTTCGAACAAGGATCTCACAAAAAGGGAAGTTTTCCGCTGTTGTGATTGGTACGGCGAGGGCGCCGTACCTCCTACAGTTACCAATACTCTACCAAGAAAAGGTAATCATAGGAGGTGCGGCGCCCTCGCCGTACCATTCAGTAAAACAAAGCCCCTCACCGTACCACTCTGGCAAGAAAAGGCAATATTTGCCAACATGGAGGCTAAATCCGAAACTTGAATTATTCAACGTTCTTCTTGTTTTTTTTAGTTAAGAATATCTAAATAACGCAAGAAAAACTTGCTTCGTATTGATTTTAATACTAATTTTGCAGCCAATAAACGGCGGCGTGTATGCGCCTGCAGACTACTTTCGACAGTGCGGTAGAATTAAGAGGAGAAAGCGTTCTCATGTCTTCTTCACATGCTAAATACGAGAGAGTTATAAGTAAAAAATATATTGTAATTACTAATTTTTAAGTAAAAGATGAAAAAGGTTCTACTTCTATCAGTGTGCCTTATTGTGTCCGTCCTGTTCGGAGGGGCTAGAATGTGTGCACAGTCATCTCCAAGTGTATCATTCTCTACCTCGGATGATGACAAAACCTTGACGATTTCTGGTCAAGGAGACTTGACAAACTACCAAGAGAGTAGCAAAAAGTTCAGTGAACTCTTGTCAAGTAAAATCAGCAGTGGTTCTTACTCTACCGTGAAGTTTGTAAACACGGGTTCTGATGCATTGATTATTGATGCCGAAATTGTGCGTTCAATATTTTATTGGAAAGAGAACTATAATGATAAAGTTAACTCAAAAATTGAAACTCTCGACCTTGGTGCAACTACCGTCAATGAATTGAATTCGACTTTGTTCTATTGTAATGGTTCATCAGAACAAGCTTGGAAACTCAATACTGTATCCATCAAATACATCACTTTGCCATTGACCAAGGTGGAAGACGGAAAGATGGTGCTGCCTGAGGGCGTTGTAGGACCGTTCGGTGCTTTGGAGAATAAGATACAGGCCATTACCGTTCCTGAGGGTTATACAGCTCTTGGCGAGAAGGCATTCTATAATGCCAGCAAGATAGCTACCTTCAACTTGCCGGTTTCCCTTACAAGCATCGAGGAATCCGCTTTTGAGAACTGTAGTGCAGTCAAGGCGATTACGTTGCCCAATGCTGTGACGTACATCGGCAAGAGTGCGTTTGTGGGTACGAACCTTACGGAGTTGACATTCCCCGAGAACCTTGATAAGGTGGATGATGCCGCATTCTATAACGTGAAGATCAGGAATCTTAAGTTCAATAATAAGCTGCGTTATATCGGCAATACTGCTTTCGGATGGAATAGCAATGACAATATCACGTTAGGTACACTGAATATTCCTGCATCTGTAAAGTATATCGGTCCGGCAGCATTCAACTTCCGTGAGTATCAGGATGTTTATTTTCACAGCACGAATGCTCCGTTGATGCCTTATGGAACATCCGTTAAAAACAACAGCTTGACAGGTGTTGAGTGTACGGCGTTCTCTTCACATACACTGATGGGTAACAATGGTTTTCAACCCAACAAGACCGAAGGCACTACCATGGAAGACGTTAATAAAACAGGCTATGCCAACCGTGAGAACTATAAGAACGGTAGTGCCTATTTCGTGATTCTTCACTACCCCAAGACTTTGACCGAAGAGAGTGACATCGATACCTACACTGACTATACACGCAAGTACTGGGCAACAACGGATACTTGGACTTCAGGTAGTGCTGCCAATGCGAAACAAACAGTAGGTGAAGAAACAACAGAATTGAATGGATTTAACAACACAGCAGCAAAGGAGGTCACCACAGGCTTTAAGGATACATACGTAGAGGGTGACTATATCTGGCCATCACAAAGCCAGTGGATGCGCGCATACATCACTGCCGTGAACGGTGTGAAGTGGAACGGAAAAGATACTTATCGCACGCAGCTTACTGAGGAAGAGCTGACTATTCTTGAGGAGGCTGGCTACAAGAAAGGCGAGACTGCTGACCACGACAACGGAGTCTATACCCTCGACGAGTTGCAGAAGATGGCACACCAGGGTACACGTATGTTCGTGCTGGCGAACAACGACTCGCAGAACGGCGATGACTATCACATAGACATTCCGAAAGGCGGCAAGTGGTGGACACTCTGCGTGCCCTTCAACATGACAAAGAAACAGGTGAAGGAAACGTTTGGTGACGAAACCAACGTGTGCCTCTTCAACAAGGTGGTGCGTACCGTAAGCCCTTCGAAGGGCAACCATATCAGTCTCTATTTCACGCTCGATGTATGCCAGAAGCACAAATGTGAACTGACAGACAAGAAGGCAGACGGCACATGGAATTGGGACAGCTTCAAGGATAGTGCAGCCCCAGAGGACAATGACATCGTAATCCAGGCTCACGAGTCGTATATGATTCGTCCCAGCAAGACGGATAAGGATGCAGTTTTCGTAGTGGAAAACTATGAACCGGAAATAGGTAACCCCATCGAGACTGTTGTAACATCGCAGGTGGAGCGTGATGTACAGGATGCTGCAGATGATACTCCCGAGTACCGCTTCATCGGCAACTATCTCGGCAACAGTAAGGTGCATATTCCGCAGTACAGTTACATCTACGCCACCAAAGACACAGGTACAGACAAGAAATACAAGTTCTGGTTTATCACTGACGGTGGCATGGTATGGTCACCTAACAAGAGTGTGGTACAGACCAACGTGCACGGCGGCGGTGCAGACGACTACAAGAACTTCTTTGGTGGGAAGACTGATGCCAAGGGTGCCATGCAGTCATCAGTGTTCGGTGCAGAGGACGGCACGACAAATATTGACAGTATGACGATTATTGCCGGCGAGGGCAGCGACACACCCGTGTACGGCGTAGACGGTAGGATGGTAAGTCGCAGCGGCGACACCACAGGCCTTGCCAAAGGCATTTATATCCAGAACGGCAGAAAGTTCATCGTGAAGTAACGATGAACGCCGTAGGAAGAAGTATTAGCAGAACAAGTAAAAGATGAATAACAAAATGAAGAAAACATATACCATGCCACAGATCATTGTTGTCCGTGGCGTATACGAGGCAGCCCTCCTGGCTGGTTCGGTAAAGAATCCGGAAACCCATATCGGAGAGGATGAAAAAACCTCGGAGTCAAGCGGCACAGAGACAGGTGGCAGCAGTGAGTTTACCGGCCAAGGTGCCAAGGAGCACTTCAACGCCTGGACTGCCTGGGACGATTGAGACTAACGCCCTGTACGTTTACACAACATAAGGGAGCCGCCCTGAAAGTATTGATGCTTTCAGGGCGGCTCTGTGTATCTAGGTGTGGGAGAAGGAAGGTAGGGCTGGGTGCCTTTTAGGGGGAGAGAGTAATAGTGTGCGCATGTGGTACGGCGGGGGCGCCGTACCTCCTAATAAAAGCCTTTCGCCAAGCGCGGTTGCTGTAGGAGGTACAGCGACCCCGCTGTACCACTCAAGGAAAGCAGGCGCAAGGAAGGTCTACCTCCCCAGCCATGCCTCAGGGTTGAGCTTGGCAGTTTCCTTGCGCAACTGGAACTGGAGGATGTTGTCAGTACCGACAGCACCGAGCGCCTGACGCGCGCTCACACGCTGTCCCTTGTGTACGCTTACCGACTTGAGGTTGCAGTACACCGAGATGTAGGCACCGTGGCGCACCAGCACGTTCCACAAACCGCCGTAGCCGAACACGGCACTTACCTCGCCGTCGTAGATGCTGCGTGCCGCACATCCTGGAGAACCCATGATGTTGATGCCCTTGTTGTCGAGTGTCACACCCGATAGGCCCTGCACGTTATACTGCCCGAAATGGCTCACTATCTTGTATGAACCGGTGATAGGCATGGGCAACCTGCCCTTGTTGGCCTCGAATCCGCCGCTCACCATGCGGTCCACACTGCTGAGCGTAGACGCATTGCGTGCCTCCTCTTTCGCCTCAGATATCTCCTTGCGGTTGCGTGCCTCGTCCGTCTTAGCTTTCAGCTCCGCAGCGTGGCGGTCGGCTTCAGCCTTACGTGCCGCCTGTTCGGCAGCCGCTTGGCGTGCCGCCTGTTCTTTTGCTTCTCTTGCTGCAGCTTCAGCACGCTGGCGAGCCTGTTCGCGCTCCTTGGCTCTTGCCTTGTTCTCTTCCTGGATGCGTGCCTGCTCCTGTGCCCTGCGTGCTTCCTCCTGTGCCTTGCGTGCCTCCTCGGCAGCACGTTTGCGTGCCGCTTCCGCCTCGGCCTCACGTCTGCGAGCCTCCTCTATTCTGCGTGCGTTCTCTCGTGCCCTTGCCTCCGCTTCCGCCTTCTTGCGGGCCAGTTCTTCAGCCCTCCGTTTGGCGGCAGCAGCCGCTTCCGCCTTTCGCTTGGCTTCGGCAATGGCACGCTGACGCGCCTTCTCCACCTCGATGGCAATGAGCTTGTCTATCTCGGCATTGATGGCAGCGTCCTTCTTGCGCTGGTCGGCGATGACCGCCTGAATGGTCTTCTGCTGTTTCTGCAGTCCGTTCACCACCTGCTGCTGCTCGTTTTGCTTTCCCTCGAGGGCGTTCTTCTCCTGCTGTCCCTTGTAGAGCAGGTTGCTCTTGTGACCCTTGGCATTTTGCAACTGCTGGTGCTTGTCGTTAACCTGGTTCTGCTTCGCCTTCACCGCCTCGCCCTGTGCCTTCTGGTATGCTGAGTACTGGCGTACGAAGGACAGGCGGCGGTACATCTGTGTCAGACTCTTGGCACTGAAGATAAACATCAGCTTGTCCTGCACCGAGTGGTGGCGCGACATGTAGCGCATGGAGCGTATATACTTGTTGCGCCTGTCCTGCAGTTGCTGCTGCAGTGTCTTGAGCTGTGCGTTGAGCATGCCGATGTTGCCGTCTATGTGCTGTATGTCGTTCTCTATGCCCTCGATGTTCTTCTGCTTCTGGTTTATCTCACCGTTGAGAATCATCAGGTCCTGCAGACGTTTCTTCACGTTGGCCTGGTTCTCGCGAAGGGCTTTCTCCTGCTCCTTTATCTTCTTCTGAATGTTGGCACGCTGTCCCTGCAGTCCGCGGATAGACGCATTGGTGTATGTGGCAGAGGCATCCTTGCCGTTCTTGCTCTTGGCCGATGCCTTCTTCTTGCCCTTCTTGGCAGTGGTCTTCTTCTTCTTGGCAGAAGAGTTTTTCTTTTGTGTCTGAGTCTGTCGGGCGGCCTTCTTCTTTTGCGCAGTCTGCGCCATAGGCGTAGCTGCACATAGGGCCAGCGACAGTATGATGAGAGATATCCGTTTCATTTACAGTACCATGATTATTTACAGTCCCATGATTTTGTTAAGCACGTCTTGTGGCGACACCTGTTTGTACTTGGCAGACACCTCCGTCTTCGTGTCCCAGTTGGTCTCCGTCTTCACCTCGTCCATACGGATCACGATATTGGCCTCCTGTTTCTTGCGGGTGGCCTCGGTGGCGAGGGTAAGGTCTATGGTGGCAGGGAAGAGTTTTACGCCCACGTTACGGAAATCGCTGTACTTCATGGTGAGTCCCGATGTGCCCGTCTGGTTGCTGACATACTGCACGTCGGCCTGCGTGATGCGCCCGGTAGAACGGTCGGCAGTCCAGCGGTACGTCATGCCCTCGTTCTGCAGTGTCACGGGTACATTGTCTCCGCTTGTGGCAATGTCAGCGTCAAACTTCTTCAGGTCAGACTCCGTTACCTTCTTCGCACCGGGCAGGAGCAGTTGGTTCCAGAAGAGTGCCTGCAGCGAGTAGAAGGAGATGCCCTGCTTCTGCAGGAAGTCCACCTGGTTATAGTCGGCCTTGATGTACTCCTTGTGCAGCCGGTCTACGATGAGTACATAGTCGGGTGCAAACTCCAGTCGTCCCACCTCGAAGCCCAGGATAGGAGCAAAGAGCTGCATCCTAATTACCTCGTCCTTGCGCATGTGCAGCGAACCGTTCACCGAGATGCTCTTGCCGCCCGTGTTCAGTGTAAACACCATGTTGCCCGTGATGTTCTTGGTATACACCTGCGTGTCGGACACCTTCTGTACGAAGGCGAGTTTCTTTACGGCTGTAGTCTGTTCGCCCTGTACCGTCTTCATGGCGTTTGCCCCGTAGAGGTTGGCTGGGTCGGCTATGACCTGACGTTTGGTGCCGCACGAAGCGAGCAGTGCCAGAGCGAGGCACAGTGTGCCGAGTGATGTTATTTTGCCTTTTTCCATGTCTTCTTGTATTTCTTTATTTCCGTCTCGGTCATGTATCTCTTACATTCCGTCTTTATCTCCAGCGCATCCGTGTCACTGCTGCCGTCCATGGCCCGTTGCCAGAAGGCGAGAGCCTTGTCCGTGATGCCGTTCATGGCATAGATGTCGCCGGCGTGCTCCAGTATCGTGCTGTTGTTGGCCGTGGAGTCTATGTAAGTCAGCGTCTGGTCAATGTATGCCTTGGCGTCGACGTAACGTTCCTCGCGGAAGAGGATCCAGGCGTAGGTGTCGAGGTAGGTGCTGTTGGACGGTTCAGCCTTGATGGCCTTGTAGCTCATCAGTTCCGCTTTCTGCAGGTCGTTCCCTGTCAGGCTGAGGTAGTATGCATAGTTGTTCAGTGCCGGCACATTGTCCGGTTTCCACTGCAGGCACGAGTCATAGGCGGCGAAAGCCTCCTGCGGCAGGTTCTTGTTGTGCAGTATGTCGCCCATGATCATGTAGAGGTCGGACACCAGTTCGGGCTGACTGTTCTTGTTGATCTGTGCTATGCCGCGGCGGAACTCGGCGAGTGTGGCATCCTCGTCCTGTTTCATGTAGTGCCCCATGCCGCCGAAGTAGTAGAACACCATTTCCTCGGGGTTGTAGGCATGTGCCGTGTCCGACTGCGCTATCACGTCGTCGTACCGTTTTTCCTCCCACAGGTTCTGGATGAGTTGCATGCGTGCCGAACTGCGGTCGGGCGCAATGTCGAGCACCTTCTTGAAGGCAGCGTTCACCGTGTCTGCCGGCATCTTCTTGATATTCATGTAGGCAGCCCTCATCTCCGCCACGTCGGCAGAGGGATTGGCCTGCAGCATGCGGTCGAAGAGGGCGATGACCTTAGAGGAGTCCGCCCCGTGGCTCTCGTTGTCCTGTATGAAGGAACGTATCATGGTGGCCTTTGTCTCCAGGTCTGTCTTCTTTCCCAGGAGGATGCGGTCCAGCATGTCGTGTGCCTTCTCCTGCTGTCCCGTTTCGTTGTAGTAGTCGTAGAGCGACATCTGTGCGTAGGCATTGTCCGGCTCCTCGCCGAGCACGGCGGTAAAGAGCTTGTAAGCCTCCTTTTGCTTCTTGTGTCCCATGAGCCAGTTGCCGAGCATCGTCTTGTACTGCATGTCGAGGGGATGCGCCTCGGAGAGCGATTTCAGTTCACGGTAGGCAGCCTTCGGGTCATCCATCAGTTCGTAGATGTGCATTTTCTCCAGCGTGAGTTTCTCGCTCTCTCCCTCTTCCACCTCGATGCGGTTCAGCGTGGCGAGCATCTTGGGGTACAACTTCTGTTGCTGGTAGAGGCGCAGCAGCATGTACAGCGCGTCCGTATTGCTGTGGTTGCGCTCGTAGATGGCCTCATAGTCGTCTATGGCCAGGTCGAACTGCTGACTGTTGACATGATGGGCAGCCATGCGCTCACGGTAGGCGAGGTTGTCGGGTGAGAGGTTGACTGCCCGCTCCAGGTATGCCTGTGCCAGCGAGTCCTGCTTCATCTGTGAGTAGTACATCGACAGGTAGTAGTATACCTCGGCAGCGTTGGGGTTTATCTTGCGTGCGTGTTCCAGCAGCGAGAAAGCCTCTCCGTAGCGGCCGTTACTCTGCAGGCGTGCTGCCTCCATGAAGAAGTAGTCGTAGCGTTTGCGGTCGTTGGGCGTGAGGTTGTCGCCCGCCAGTGAGGGCACGGCGCAGCAGTATGCGGCAAAGGCAATGCCTCCCGCCAGCAGCAATTTAGTAATATAGTTTTTTCTTACCGACATCATTCTTTTGTCATTTTACCCCCGTATGGCCGTATCCGCCTGTGCCTCGTTCAGTCTCGTCGAGCGTCTCTACGACGGTAAACTCGGCAGTCTCGTGGCGTGCTATTACCATCTGTGCGATACGCTCGCCCGCATTGACGGTGAAATCCTCCTGCGAGAAGTTGACGAGCAGAACCATGATCTCTCCACGGTAGTCGGCATCGATGGTGCCCGGTGTGTTGAGTACAGTGATGCCGTGCTTCAGTGCCAAACCGCTGCGTGGACGTATCTGTGCTTCGTAGCCTGCAGGCAGAGCCATGTAGAGTCCGGTAGGGATGAGCTTGCGTTCCAGCGGGTGAAGCACGATGGGTGCATCGATATTGGCGCGCAGGTCCATGCCTGCACTCTGCGGGGTGGCATACGCGGGTAAGGGCTGTTGGCCCTTGTTGATAATCTGTATCTTTACCATGTTCAGATGAGTTACGTGTCAGTGCAGTGCCGCCGTGCGGCATCGTTTAAGGTGCAAAAATAATGTTTTTTGGGCAGATAAAGGCATTTTCGCAGTGAAAATGACGGAAATTATATAAAATAAATGCTTTTTTATTTTGCGTTGTGTTAGGATAGCAGTATTTTTGCGTTATGGAATGGACACAACTCATATCAAACAAGCGCTTCGGCCAGGAATACAAACATGCCGAGCGGCACGATGACCGCTCCGAGTTCAAACGCGACTACGACCGTCTCATCTTCTCGTCGGCCTTCCGCCGGCTGCAGAACAAGACGCAGGTGTTTCCCTTGCCGGGAAGTATCTTTGTGCACAACAGGCTCACGCACAGTCTGGAGGTGTCGAGCGTGGGTATGTCGCTGGGCAATGATGTTTCTAAATTCATCATGCAGAAACGTCCCGAACTGAAAGACACGCTCTTTGAGGAGATAGGCACCATCGTGAGTGCCGCCTGCCTGGCACACGACCTGGGCAACCCGCCCTTCGGCCATTCTGGCGAGAAAGCCATACAGACCTTTTTCTCTGAGGGTGCCGGCCAGGCGTTGAAGTCGCAGGTGTCGCCCGCCCTGTGGAACGACCTTACCCATTTCGAGGGCAACGCCAATGCCTTCCGCATACTTACCCATTGCTTCAAGGGAAGGCGTCCCGGCGGTTTCGTGATGACCTATTCCATGCTGGCCTCCATCGTGAAGTATCCCTTTGCCAGCAGTTGTGCCGGCGACCACGGCAAGTTCGGCTTCTTTACATCCGAGGCGGAGTCGTACCGGAAGATAGCCTCCGAGCTGGGTGTCCGTTGCCTTTCTGCTCCCGGCGAACCGTTGCGGTATGCCCGCCATCCGTTGGTGTATCTGGTGGAGGCGGCAGATGACATCTGTTACGAAATAATGGACATAGAAGACTCGCACAAGTTGAAGATACTCTCCTATAAGGAAACGGAAGAGTTGCTCTTGGCGTTTTTCGACGAGGACATCCAGAAGAAGATACGACAGCGCATAGTGGACGAGGGCGTGCTTGACGAAAACGAGAAGGTGGTGTATATGCGTGCCAGCGTGATAGGCAAGTTGGAGAACGAGTGTGTGGCAGCCTTTCTGCAGCATGAGGAAGAGATACTTGCCGGTACCTTCGAGGGCAGTTTGGTAGACCACATGGCAGAGCGTCAGCGCCGTGCCTACCGCGAATGTGAGAAGGTGTCGTATGCCAAGATCTACCATAGCAAACCGGTGCTCGACATCGAACTGTCGGGTTACAAGATTATGGCGACGCTCATGGAGGTGTTCACCGAGGCAGCAGTCAACCCCACACGTTTCTATTCGCAGCAGCTCATCCGCCGTGTGAGCAGTCAGTATGACATCAATAACCCCGACCTGGAGCAGCGCCTCATGGCTGTGCTCGACTACATCAGCGGCATGACCGACATTTATGCGCTCGACATCTATCAGAAGATAAACGGCATCAGTCTGCCCATCGTGTAGTGGGTGTAGGCGTGTTCTTGAAAACAGTGCATTCTGCGTGTCCCTTCAGATTGGGATGGGTACGGCGAGGGCGCCGTGCCTCCTATGATTACCTTTTCTTGGTTGAGTATTGGTAACGGTAGGAGGTACAGCGCCCTCGCTGTACCAAGTGATTAGGAATTGCTAAAATCCGAACCCCGAGTCTTTGTCCTTTACTCTGCGTCCGTCGTGGTATTGTCCTTATAGAAAATGTTGTTGGCACCGCTGGTGATGCGCAGCGCTTCGGGGTGCTCGGCAATGAAACTGTTGATGTGGCGTACACGCTTGTCTTCCAGAATCTCGTCGATGGCAATGAGTATGCCGGTCTCCTCCACGTCACCAAAACCATAGTTGATGGCTGTGCCGAAGAGTTTCATGGTAGGGCTGAGATTCATGTAGGCGTTGACGAGTGGCGGAATGTTGAAGCCGAGCTTGCGTATCTCGCGGTTCAGGATGCGGTAGTCGGCCCTGAAGTCATTCTCCGTGAATATGGCGGCCATCTCGTTCTCCGGAGTCTCCATTTTGAGCGGTTTCATCGGGATAACGAGATTCTCCTTGTCATCGAAGTGCTTCTTGAGGAAGTAGAGAATCATGTCGCGCCCCCTGCGGATATAGGAAGGGTACATCGTCATCTTGCCGAAGAAGTATTTCAGGTCGGGATAGAGAACGGTGAGGGCACCCAGTCCGTCCCACAGGTTGTCGAGGGCGAAGATGCTCTTGGTGTTCTTGCGTACATTCTGGTATTCGAGCGAGACGAAGGAACGTCCCAGTTCTACGGTGTACGGCATGTACTCCTCCAGGAATTTTTCGGAAAAGTGGAACATGTGGCTGGTAGCGAGGATGGGCTGTCCGTTGCTGTCTATTTCCCAGTCCTTGCCCAACAGGTAGCGGTATCCGCCGATAATCTCGTCGGCCTCGGGATTCCACACGATGAGCTGCTTGTAGCAGTTGTCGCCATAGTCGAACTCGTCGAGGTCCATCGACTTTCCCGAACCTCCGCCCGCCGTGCGGAACGCAATCTCGCGCAGGCGTCCTATCTCTTTCAGGACATTGGGCGAGTCGTTGGCCGTAACGATGTAAATCTCGTTGTGGCTCTTGTTGGTCATGCGGAGTTGCTTGTCGGGTGTAAGCTCGCTCTTCAGCAAAGCTCTGTCTATCGGTTGGATAATCTCTTCTTCAGTCATGATGGTTACTTGTCGCTACGTTCTCTCTTCAGTGATATGATGTAATGGTCGTTTCTTACAGTTTGTAAACCTCTTCTTTGACGTATTCCGCCCATTCTGCCGGAGTGCGGCTCTTGTCGAAGGTCTGCCAGGGTATAGGTTTGCCGAAAGCGATGCGGAAGTCCTTCCCCACGTTGCGGTACATCTCGTCTACGAGGAACATCATGGCGAGGTTGAAGGGCAGGTATTTGTCGCTGAACCTGGCGATGCGGTAGAACCTTTCCGAGTTTTGCCCGCTGAAGTGGATGGGCACCACGTCCCGTTGGTATTCCACGCTCTTGGTCACGAATGTCTTCTTCCACGGCAGGTCGCGTATCGTTCCGTCCGGCATCTTCCGGCTGTTGAGTCCTGCGGGAAACATGAGCATGTGGTTGTCGCTCTGGAACCCCGCTTCCACCATTCGCGGGAAGTCGCGGCTCTGCTTGCCCGTCTTGTTGATGCCGATGCTCACGGGCTTCAGCCCCGGAAGGTTGAGCAGCAGGTCGTTGACGAGGTAACGGAACTTGCCGTCGTAGAACTTGCCGATGATGGAACCGAGGGCTACCCCGTCCTGTCCGCCTAGCGGATGGTTGGACACGAAGGTGTATAGTTTGCCGTCGTTTTTGGCGGGCAGGTTCTCCACACCTTCCAGTGTGATGTTCATCTTCAGATAGCGCACGCACTCGCTCAGCCACTCGGTGCCCGAAAGGTTGCGGCTGTCCCACAGATATTGGTTCACCTCCTCCTCATGGATTATTTTCTTGAGCCATGACACGACAAAAGGGGGTACGAATTTAGCCTTCGTTCCCATCTTGCCTTTGAGGATTTTGTCGATGTCAATCGTTTTCTTTATTGATTCACTCATGTCGGATCGTATTGCCGTGTGAAAGGCAAATGTCTCTTAGCACTTGCAAAAATAGCGTATCTTTTTCAAATACGAGCCATTTTCGATGAAAAAAAACTAAAAAGGGCATTATTTTCATGTGTTCTCAACATTCGGTGTGCCCCTCTGCGGTGGTTTCCTTATACGAATGTTGCGGTAAGGAGCCTGTTGATTTTTGTCGCAAGCCTATGCATATTCTCCGTACGGTGTCTGCGTACGCACATACGGTGTCTGCGTACGCACATACGGTGACACCGTACGGCCATACGCAGACACCGTACGGAGAATTCAGCAGCAAGAAAATGTAACTCCTCACTAATTCCTCGTGCGTATAGGCGTGATGTTTTGCTTGTGTCTTCTACTGCAATGCGGAAAAGTTGAGTTAAGTTTTATAAATTTTGGAGGAAAAGCAAGAGGATATGCGAAAAAATATGTACCTTTGAACCCTCATTTAATAAAGAGGTAGACATGCCAGCAAGCGACAACAATACATACCACGTACCAGTGCTTCTGAAGGAGAGTGTGGACGGACTGTCCATCCACCCCGGCGGCGTATACGTGGACGTTACCTTCGGCGGTGGCGGCCATTCGCGCGAAATCCTCAGCAGGATAGGCGATGATGGCCATCTGTACGGCTTCGACCAGGATGCCGACGCCCAGCGCAACATCATAGACAACGGCCACTTCACCTTCGTGTGCTCCAACTTCAGGTATCTGAAGAACTGGATGCGTTACTACGGTGTGGACGGTGTGGACGGACTGCTTGCCGACCTCGGCGTGTCGAGCCACCACTTCGACGACGAGAGCCGCGGGTTCTCCTTCCGTTTCGACTCGCCCCTTGACATGCGCATGAACAAGCGGGCGGGCAAGACAGCCGCCGACATCGTGAACGACTATGCCGAGGAGCAGCTTGCCGACATCTTCTACCTCTACGGTGAGATGCGCAATGCACGGAGCATAGCTGCGGCAGTGGCCAAGGCAAGGGCGCAGAAACGTATAGAGACCACGACCGACTTCATGGCGGTGGTGGAACCTTTCTTCAGGCGCGAACGCGAGAAGAAAGACATGGCCAAACTCTTCCAGGCCCTGCGCATAGAGGTGAACCACGAGATGGATGCCCTCAAGGAAATGTTGCAGGCAGCCACCGAGGTGCTGAAGCCCGGCGGCCGACTGTCCGTCATCACCTACCACTCGCTGGAAGACCGTATCGTGAAGAACGTGATGAAGGCAGGAAATGCAGAAGGAAAGGTGCAGCAAGACTTCTTCGGACGCATAGACACACCCTTCCGCCTCGTCAACAACAAGGTCATCGTGCCCACGGCGGAAGAACAGGAGAGGAATCCGCGCAGCCGCAGCGCCAAACTAAGAATAGCCGAAAAGAAATGAAAAGAAAATGAACGACCATACTAACTTATCCTCCAACACACCGCCGGCCGACAGCGATACGGCAGCCCCAAAGACCGCCCCAAAGACCGCCCTGCAACAAACGCTGAAGGAGGCCATGGCCAGACAGGCCATAGAGGGCGAAGCCCCGCAGAGCTTCAACTTCTCGCTGCGAAAGATACTGGGCGGCGACTTCCTCACTGCCCGCTTCATACGCAGCCAGATATGGGTTATCGTAATCCTGGTGTTCTTTATCGTAGCATACATATCCGTCAGGTACTACATACAGCAGGACATGATACAGATAGACCAGTTGCAGGAAGAACTGAAGGACAAGAAATACAAGGCTCTCTCGGGCAGTAGCCAGATAACGGAGAAAAGCCGCGAGAGCAATGTGCTGAAAGCACTGCAGAACAACAAGGACAGTGTGCTGCACCACGCCACACAGCCCCCCTACATCATAAACGTTCCAGACAATGAGTAAGTTCAACCACGACAAGGTAATACCCCGCTTCAGCATCATAGCCGCCTGCATGACGGCGTGGGCCATCTTTATAGTGGGGAAAGCCACCTATACGGCTACAGCCAAGCGTGACTACTGGATGAAAGTGGCTGAACGCCAGAAGAAAGACTCCGTCACCGTGAAGCCTGTGAGGGGAAACATCCTGAGTTGCGACGGCCAGTTGATGGCCAGCTCTCTGCCCGAATACAAAATGTTCATGGACTTCCAGGCTCTGGAGGAAGCCGGAAACGACTCGGTATGGGAGGCCAACCGTACAGCCATCTGCATGGGGCTGCACCATATCTTCCCCGACGTGCCGCAGGCCGATTTTGAGCGCAAGCTGGAGGAAGGCCGCAAGAAGAAGGCCCGCCACTGGCCCGTGTACGCACGGCGCGTCAACTACAGTACCTATACCCGCGTCAAGGAGCTGCCCGTGTTCTGCCTGCCCAAGTACAAGAGCGGTTTCCACGAAGAGGTGTTCAATGCACGTAACCTCAGCTTCGGCGGACTGGCCGGGCGTACCATCGGTGCATTGTATGGAGCCAAGGATACAGCCCGCTTCGGACTGGAGCTTTCCTATGACTCTATCCTGCGCGGAACCAACGGTATCGTGCAGCGCAAGAAGGTGCTGAACAAGTACCTGAGCATCACAGACACCCCTGCCATAAACGGTGCCGACATCGTTACCACGATAGACGTGGAGATGCAGGACCTGTCCGAGCGTGCATTGCTGCAGGAACTGAAGGAGATAAACGGCAACGTGGGTGTGGCCATCGTCATGGACGTGCCCACAGGCGACATCAAGGCCATTGTCAACCTGGAAAAAAGGGACAATGGCAGCTACAGCGAGGTGCGCAACCATGCGGTGAGCGACCTGCTGGAACCCGGTTCGGTGTTCAAGACAGCCTCCATACTCGTGGCCCTCGATGACGGGGTGGTGGACACTACCTACCGTGTAGAGACGGGCAACGGTGTGTGGAACATGTACGGACGCGACATGAAGGACCACAACTGGCGCAAGGGAGGCTACGGCATGCTCACGCTGCCGCGCACCCTCTGGGTAAGTTCCAACATCGGTGTGAGCCGCATCATAGACGACCATTACCGCAACTGCCCCGAGAAGTTTGTACAGGGCATAGAGCGTCTGGGACTGCGCGACAACCTGCACCTGCCGCTTGTAGGCTCGTCGCCCGCCATCATACGTATGCCCCGCAAGAACAGTCGCGGACAGTATGTTAACTGGAGCAAGACGGCACTGCCGTGGATGAGCATAGGCTACGAGACACAGGTGCCGCCCATCTCCACCCTTACCTTCTACAACGCCATAGCCAACAACGGCAAGATGGTGAAGCCGCGTTTCGTCACAAAGGTGGTGAAGGACGGCGAAACCATCAAGGAGTTCCCCGTAGAGGTGCTGCGCCCCCAGATAGCCAAGCCGGAGAACATCAAGAAGATGCAGCGCATCCTGGAACAGGTGGTAAGCTGCGGACTGGGCAAGAAGGCGGGTTCGCCCAACTTCAAGGTGGCAGGAAAGACCGGAACGGCACAGATGTCGAAAGGTGCCGGCGGATACAAGGCGGGCGGTGTGAACTACCTCCTCAGCTTTGCCGGATTCTTCCCCGCCGATGCACCGCGCTACAGTTGCATCGTCTGCATACAGAAGTCGGGACTGCCGGCATCGGGAGGCGGCATGAGCGGAAAGGTGTTCCACGACATTGCCGAGGGCATCATGGCCCAGAGCGTGAAGCTCGATGTGAAGGATGCCTATGATGCGCACAGTGCGCACACCCCCGAAGTGAAGGCGGGCAACGTGCTGGCTGCCGACTATGTGCTGACACATCTCGGGATAAAGACCACCACCAACTGGAGCGGCAGTTATGCCGACGGCAACCCCATCTGGGGCAAGGCCGAAAGGCACGGCGACAAGTCGGTGAGCCTCGTCAAGCAACGCCAGTATGGCAAGAACACCGTGCCCGACGTACACGGCATGGGAGCCAGGGACGCCATCTTCATGATGGAGACACGCGGCGTAAAGACCCAGATAGTGGGACGGGGACGAGTGATAAAACAGAGTCTGGCTCCCGGTTTGCGTACCAAGAAGGGACAGGTATGTGTCCTCACACTTGACATTTGAAAAATTCAAAAAGAGACAAAATATGAAATTAAAGGATTTGCTCAAGAACATCCAGCCGGTAGAAGTGGCTGGCGACATGGAGAAGGAAGTGACAGGAGTGAACATCGACTCCCGCAAGATAAAGGACGGTCATCTGTTTGTTGCCATGAAAGGTACCCAGGTGGACGGCCACAAGTTTATAGACAAGGCCGTCGAACAGGGTGCCACATCGGTGCTCTGCGAGGATATGCCTGCCGAAAGGGTAGAGGGCGTAACCTATGTGAAGGTACCCTCGACAGAAGAAGCTGTGGGCAAGGTTGCCACACTCTTCTATGGCGACCCGTCGAGAAAACTGAAGCTCGTGGGCGTTACAGGCACCAACGGAAAGACGACCATCGCCACCTTATTATATAATATGTTCCGAAAGTTCGGACACAAGTGCGGTCTGCTATCCACCGTCTGCAACTATATCGAAGACGAGGCTATCCCGGCAGACCATACCACGCCCGACCCCATCGAACTGAATGCCCTCCTGGGCAGAATGGTGGAGGCCGGATGCGAGTATGCCTTTATGGAGTGCTCCTCCCACGCCATCGCACAGAAGCGCATCGGCGGACTGAACTTTGCGGGAGGCATCTTTACCAACCTAACCCGCGACCACCTCGACTACCACAAGACGTTCGAGAACTATCGCGATGCCAAGAAGGCATTCTTCGACGGACTGCCCAAGACAGCCTTCGCCATTACCAATGCCGACGACAAGAACGGTATGGTCATGGTGCAGAACACCAAGGCCACGGTGAAGACCTACTCTACACGCGCGATGGCCGACTTCAAGGCACGCATCCTGGAATGCCACTTCGGAGGCATGTACCTGGAGGTGGACGGAAGGGAAGTAGGCGTCCAGTTTATAGGCAAGTTTAACGTAAGCAACCTCCTTGCCGTGTACGGTGCTGCCGTCATGCTCGGCAAGCAGCCCGAAGACATTCTCGTGGTGCTGAGCACCTTGCACAGTGTCAACGGCAGACTGGAACCCATCCAGTCGCCTGACGGATACACCGCTATCGTCGATTACGCCCATACCCCCGATGCCTTGGAGAATGTGCTCAATGCCATCCACGAAGTGCTCAACGGCAAGGGACAGGTCATCACCGTGTGCGGAGCAGGCGGCAATCGTGACAAGGGCAAGCGCCCCCTCATGGCACAGGAGGCCGTGAAGCAGAGCGGCAAGGTTATCATTACCAGCGACAACCCCCGTTTCGAGGAACCCCAGGACATCATCAACGACATGCTGGCCGGACTCAACGCACAGCAGATGAAGAAAGTGCTGAGCATCGTAGATCGCAAGGAGGCTATACGCACGGCCTGCATGATGGCCCAGAAGGGCGATGTCATACTCGTGGCAGGCAAGGGACACGAAGACTATCAGGACGTGAAGGGCGTGAAGCACCACTTCGACGACAAGGAAGTGATCCGCGAAATCTTCGGCATCGGACAGAAATAGGTTTCCCGGATAATCCGTCAATAAAACTTTCTGAAATAGAAAGCCGTAGAAATTAAAGAACAATAAGAAGACATGTTATACTATCTCTTTAGATTTCTGGAGCAGTGGGGAATCTCGGGTTCCCACATGTGGGGATACATCTCCTTTCGTGCCCTTCTCGCCCTTATCGTGTCGCTGGCCATCTCGGCATGGTTTGGCGAACGCTTTATCAAGTACCTCAAAAGCAAGCAGATAACGGAGACACAGCGCGATGCCACGATAGACCCCTTTGGCGTGAAGAAGATAGGTGTGCCCTCTATGGGCGGCATCATCATCATCGTCGCCATACTCGTGCCAGTGCTGCTGTTGGGCCGACTGCGCAATATCTACCTCATCCTGATGGTCATCACCACCGTGTGGCTGGGATTCCTGGGCGGCATGGACGACTTTATCAAGATTTTCCGACGCAACAAGGAAGGACTCAAAGGTAAATACAAGATAGTGGGCCAGGTGGGCATCGGACTGATCGTTGGTCTGGTGCTGTGGGCATCGCCCGACGTGAAGATGAACGAGAACCTCGCCATCGAGCGGCAGGGACAGGAGATGGTGGTAAAGCACCGTGCGGAAGCCACCAAGTCGCTGAAGACCACCATCCCCTTCATCAAGGGGCACAACCTCGACTATTCGCGCATTACCGGCTTCTGTGGCAAGTACCGTGTAGCCGCCGGATGGATCCTCTTTGTCATCATGACCATCTTTGTGGTGACGGCTGTATCCAACGGTGCCAATCTCAATGACGGCATGGACGGTATGTGTGCCGGCAACTCCGCCATCATAGGTGTGGCATTGGGCATACTGGCCTATGTGTCGTCCCACTACCAGTTTGCCGCCTACCTCAACATCATGTACATACCCGGTTCCGAGGAACTGGTGGTGTTCTTCTGTGCCTTCATCGGCGCGCTGATAGGCTTCCTGTGGTACAATGCCTACCCGGCACAGGTGTTTATGGGCGACACGGGGTCGCTGACCATCGGCGGCATCATTGCCGTGGGCGCCATCATCATACACAAGGAGCTGCTGCTGCCCATTCTATGCGGCGTCTTCTTCGTGGAGAGCCTCAGTGTCATGATACAGGTTTACTACTACAAGATGGGCAAACGGCGCGGGGTGAAGCAGCGCATCTTCAAGCGCACCCCCATCCATGACAACTTCCGTACGCAGGACAGTCAGCTGGACCCCGACTGCAAGTATGTCATCAAGAAACCGCATGGCGCCATACACGAGTCGAAGATAACCATCCGTTTCTGGATCGTTACCATCATCCTGGCGGCACTGACCATCATCACGCTGAAGATAAGATAAGGTAAAGCGAAGACACCACCCTTGCATGGGTTAGTAAAACAAGAGACAACAACAATGAACAGAATAGTGATTTTAGGAGCCGGCGAAAGCGGTGCAGGTGCTGCCGTGCTGGCCAAGAAAGAAGGTTTCGACGTGTTCGTGTCAGACATGTCGAAGATCAAGGACAAGTATAAGAAACTGATGGACGACCACGGCATAGAGTGGGAGGAAGGCCATCATACCGAAGAGAAGATACTGGCAGCCGACGAGGTAATCAAGAGCCCGGGCATTCCGAAGGAAGCCCCGATGGTGCAGAAACTGACGGCAAAGGGAACCCCCATCATCAGCGAGATAGAGTTTGCAGCCCGTTACACCCGTTCCAAGATGGTGTGCATTACCGGTAGCAACGGCAAGACAACCACGACATCCCTTGTCTACCATATTTTCAAGAAGGCAGGACTGGATGCCGGACTGGCAGGCAACATAGGAAACAGCCTGGCCCTGCAGGTGGCAGAAGACTCGCACGAGTGGTACATTATTGAACTGAGCAGTTTCCAGCTTGACAACATGTACCAGTTCCGCGCCAATATCGCCATTCTGCTCAACATTACCCCCGACCATCTGGACCGCTATGAGTTCAAGATGCAGAACTATACCGATGCCAAGATGCGCATCACGCAGAACCAGACGGAAGAAGACAGTTTCATCTATTGGAACGATGACCCCATCGTGACTAAGGAACTGCCCAAGTATAATCTCAAGAGCCGTCTGTGTGCTTTTGCCGAGACAAAGGAAGAAGGAACCGTGGGGTATATAGACGGAAACAAATACCAGCTCGACTACCCCAGCCACTTCGAGATGCCACAGGAGGACATGAGCCTTAGCGGCAAGCATAATGTATACAACAGTCTGGCAGCAGGACTGGCATGCAACATCGCCGGTATAGACCATGCTGTCATTCGTCAGGGACTCAGCGACTTCCCCGGTGTGGAACACCGGTTGGAAAAGGTGGGTAAGTTTGGAGGCGTATACTACATCAATGACTCAAAGGCCACCAATGTAGATGCCTGTTGGTATGCTCTGGAGAGCATGAAGACCCCCACCGTCCTCATCGTGGGCGGAAAGGACAAGGGAAACGACTACGAACCCATCAAGGAATTGGTAAGGCAGAAATGTACCGGTATCGTTTATCTGGGAGCCGACAACCAGAAATTGCACGACAACTTCGACAGTCTGGGCATACCGGTACGGGATACCCACAGCATGAAAGACTGCGTGGCAGCCTGCCGCGAACTTGCAAAAGAAGGCGATACCGTACTCCTGAGTCCATGTTGCGCCAGTTTTGACCTCTTCCGCAACATGGAAGACCGCGGAGAACAGTTCAAGACGCTGGTAAGGGCCGGAGAATGAATGCAGACAGCAGTCGTCATTGCCGATGTCTGCAACCAAGAACATTGGGTAACTGAAAAGAAATGAACCACAAGATAATAGGTAATATATTCAAGGGAGACAAAGTCATCTGGATGGTGTTCTTCTTTCTCTGTATGATCAGTATCGTGGAGGTGTATTCCGCCTCCAGTTCACTGTCGTACAAGAGCGGAAACTTCATACAGCCCGTCATCAAGCATACGGGAATCCTTTTGCTTGGCTTTTTTACCATCATCTGTATTATCAAGGTAAAGTGCAAGTACTTTAAGTTGGCCACGATGCCGCTATTGGGTTTGTCGGTTGTGCTATTGCTTATTGTACTTGCGGCAGGCCACTCCACCAACGGAGCCTCGCGGTGGATGGACATCATGGGAATGCAGTTTCAGCCGTCCGAGTTGGCCAAAGGTGCAATGGTGCTGGCAACGGCACAGATACTCAGTGCTATGCAGACTGAAAACGGAGCCGACAAGAAAGCAATCGTGTACATTCTTATGATCAGTTCTGTCGTTATAGTATTAATTGGACTGGAGAATATGTCTACAGCAATCCTCCTGAGCACTACCATCTTCCTGATGATGTATCTCGGAAGGGTGCCCGGCAAGCAACTGCTGATACTCATGGGCGTGGTTGGTTCCTTAGTGGCCCTCTTCCTCTGTTCCGTCCTTGTCTTCGGACATGTGGAGGAGAAACCGCAGTCCAAGGAAAACACCCTTACCGAGCAGGTGGACGCGAATGTCAAGAAGGACAAAGGAATATTCCACCGGGTAGACACATGGAAGGCCCGTATCGAAGACTTCTTCGACTTCTCTTATGTAGCGCCCGAGGACGTGGACCTTGACAAGGATGCACAGAAGGTACACTCCAAAATAGCCATCGCATCGTCAAACATCATAGGCCGCGGACCGGGCAACTCAGTGGAGCGCGACTTCCTGTCGCAAGCGTTCTCCGACTTTATCTATGCCATTATCATCGAGGAGTTGGGCGTATTCATAGGAGGTGCGGGGGTGGCGTTCCTCTACATAGTTCTCCTCTACCGTGCCGGACGCATTGCCAACAGGTGCGAGAACAATTTTCCCGCATTCTTTGCCATGGGACTTGCCATCCTCCTGGTGACGCAAGCCCTGTTCAATATGGCGGTGGCTGTAGGCGCAGCACCCGTGACAGGACAGCCCTTACCCCTCATCAGCCGAGGCGGAACATCCACTGTCATCAACTGCCTGTATGTGGGGTGCATCCTCAGTATAAGCCGCTGGGCAAAGAAAAAAGACGGCTCTGTGGACGAGGAAGTGGAAGACGAGATGGATGTGGCATAAAAAATAGTTTCATAATTTAAGTGAAAAATGCCATAAAACAGTTTTTTTTACTTACCTTTGCGATAGAAACAGATTATACTATGAGTAACGATTTGAGAATAGTCATTAGTGGCGGTGGTACCGGCGGGCATATTTTCCCTGCCGTGTCTATAGCCAATGCCATCAAGGCAAAGTGCCCGGATGCCAAAATCCTGTTTGTCGGAGCCTTGGGGAAAATGGAGATGCAGCGTGTGCCGGCGGCAGGCTATGAGATAAAAGGCTTGCCCATTTGCGGTTTCGACCGCAAGCACCTGCTCAAGAATGTAGTCGTACTCTTCAAAATATGGAAGAGCCAACGCATGGCAAAGAAAATCATCAAGGATTTCAAACCCATGGCTGCTGTTGGCGTAGGCGGTTTTGCCAGTGGTCCCACGCTCAATGTGTGTGCCAAGAAGGGCATCCCCTGCCTGATACAGGAGCAGAACTCCTATGCTGGTGTCACCAATAAGTTGCTTGCCAAGAAGGCCGACAAGATATGTGTTGCCTATGAGGGCATGCAGCGCTTCTTTCCCTCCGACAAAATCATCATGACGGGCAATCCTGTAAGGCAGAATGTCCTGCAGACCCCATTGAGCAAAGAAGAGGCGCGTCAGCGCTTTGGTCTTGACCCGGACAAGAAGACAGTGCTGCTGATAGGCGGAAGCCTGGGCGCAAGAACCCTTAACGAGAGCGTGCTCCAGAACCTTGACCTCATAGAAAAGAGTGGTGTGCAGTTTATCTGGCAGACCGGCAAATACTACAGTGCCTCCATAGCAGAGCGACTCAAAGGGAAGAGCCTGCCCATGCTGAAGGTGACAGACTTTATCAGCGATATGGGAGCAGCCTATAAGGCAGCAGACCTCGTGGTAAGCAGGGCCGGTGCGAGCAGCATCAGTGAGTTCTGTCTCATAGGAAAACCCGTGGTGCTTGTGCCCAGTCCCAATGTGGCGGAAGACCACCAGACCAAGAATGCCATGGCCCTTGTCAACAAGGATGCAGCCCTCTTCGTGAAGGATGCCGAGGCACCGGGCGTATTGGTAAAGAAAGCTATCGACACTGTGCAGGACGAGGCCAAACTCGCTTCGCTCAGTGCGAACATTCTGAAGTTAGGATTCAAGGATTCTGCCGGTGTCATTGCCGACGAGGTTATCAAATTAGCGAACAGATAATGGAACTGAAAGATATCAAAGCAGTATATTTCGTAGGAGCGGGCGGCATAGGCATGAGTGCCATAGCACGCTATTTCCTGCATAAGGGCATGGTGGTGGCTGGATACGACAAGACACCCAGCAACCTGACACACGAACTGGAGAAAGAGGGTGTGTCTATCCACTACGACGAGGACGTGGATGCCATACCCGAACCGTGCAAGGACGCCGCTACCACCTTGGTGGTATATACGCCCGCTATTCCTGAAGAGCACAAGGAACTGCTGTTCTTCCGCAATAACGGATTTACCATAGAGAAACGTGCTCAGGTGCTGGGAACGTTGACACGCTCACACAAGGGACTATGTGTGGCAGGTACCCATGGCAAGACCACTACCTCTACCATGTGTGCACACATCATGCACCAGAGCCGCCTCGACTGCAATGCTTTCTTGGGTGGCATCTCCAAGAATTATGGCACCAACTATATTCTCTCCGACAAGAGTGACTTCGTGGTGATCGAAGCAGACGAATTTGACCGTAGCTTCCACTGGCTCCGCCCGTGGATGAGCGTCATTACCTCTACCGACCCTGACCACCTCGATATCTATGGTACCAAAGAGGCCTATCTCGAGAGTTTCTGTCACTACACCGAACTGATACAGCCGGGAGGTGCGCTCATCCTGCACAAGAATCTGGAGATGAAACAGCATGTGCAGGAGGGTGTGAAGGTGTATGAATACAGTCTCGACGAAGGCGACTTCCATGCCGAGAACATCAAGATAGACAACGGCGAGATAACCTTCGACTTCATTTCTCCCATAGAGAACGTAGAGGGCGTACAACTCGGTCAGCCCGTACCCATCAATGTGGAGAACGGTGTGGCGGCCATGGCAATGGCACAGCTCAACGGGTGTACGGCAGAAGAACTGAAGCAGGGCATGAAGACATACGGAGGTGTAGACCGTCGGTTCGATTTCAAGATAAAGACTGACAAACTCGTATTCCTTTCCGACTATGCCCACCATCCCAAGGAAATATACCAGAGTGCCAAGAGCATCAGAGAACTGTACCGTGACCGTAAGATAACGGCCATCTTCCAGCCCCATCTCTATACGCGAACAAGAGATTTCTATAAGGACTTCGCTGACAGTTTGAGTCTGCTCGACGAGGTAGTCCTCTGCGATATCTATCCTGCACGCGAACAACCCATACCGGGGGTCACCTCGCAACTTATCTACGATAATCTAAAGGAGGGTGTGGAAAAGAGCTTGGTACACAAGGAAGACGTACTGAAACTGGTGGAAAGCCGTGACTTCGATGTCCTCGTGGTGTTGGGGGCCGGTGACCTTGACAACTATGTACCCCAGATAACGAAAATATTGGAGAGTAAACTGTAAATGCGCATCAACTGGAAGCGAATAACTATCATCGTACTCGACCTCATCATAGGTGTGTACCTCTGCTTTGCCTTCACCAGGTTCAACAAACCTGATGAAAGCCATTTGCTGTGCACCAAGGTGAACATCAATATAGAGGACGAGATAACCAACGGCTTCCTTGACGCAAAGGAAATCAAGAAACGTCTGGAGCAGAAAGACCTCTACCCGCTGCAGAAACGCCTGAGCAGTGTCAATACCCGCAGTATTGAGGAGATGCTAAGCCGCAGTCCGTTTGTCAAGTCGGTGGAGTGTTACAAGACGCAAGGGGGACTGGTGGACATCTATCTTACCCAGCGTACCCCTCTGGTGCGTGTCAAGAGTGCGGACAACGAAGACTACTATGTGGACGACCACTTCTGCGTCATGCCCAACACCAAGTATACGAGCGACATCATCGTGGCTACGGGCTGTATATCCAAAGCCTATGCGGTGCGCTACATTTCGCTTCTGAGCAAGGCGTTGATGGCTAATGAATTTTGGCGTAACCAGATAGAGCAAATCAATGTCCTGCCCAATAAAGGGGTGGAACTGGTGCCGAGAGTTGGCGAACACATTATATATATAGGTGTGTTGCCCAATGTTGCGTCAAAAGCCAACCGGGAACAGACAATAAATGATTTCGTCAACAAAAAGATGGACAGACTGGAGAAGTTCTACAAGTACGGACTGTCGCAGGCCGGTTGGAACAAGTACTCCTATATCAACATCGAGTTTGACAACCAGATTATCTGCAAACGGAAAACCGAACAAGTGCAACCGGCAGAAGAGGCAACAACAGGGAAACCGGTAGACCCCCAAACAGGGAAACCTGCTGAAACAGGTACGGAGAAACCCGCAGAGAACAGTGCGGATTCCCCCACTGTGTAATCTGCAACGGAAGTAGTAATATAAGAAATCAAATATATAGAAATACATCAAACTATGCCAAAGGAATTCATTGTAGCTATCGAGCTTGGCTCGTCAAAGATAACAGGTATAGCTGGCCGTAAGAATCTGGATGGCAGCATCACGGTTCTGGCCACAGTGGAGGAAGATTCGTCGTCCTGCATCAAGAAAGGCGTGATATACAACATCAACCAGACCTGCTTGTGCCTTACAAACATCATCAAGAAGTTGAAGGCAACACTCAAACAGGAAATCAAACAGGTCTATGTGGGTGTCGGCGGAAGGTCTATCAGAAGCGTAAAGAATGTCATCGCCAAAGACCTGCCTGACAATACCGTCATCAGCCAGAGCGTTATCAACGAATTGATGGATGCCAACCGCAATATGGCCTATCCCGACCAGGAGATTCTGGATGCCATCACGCAGGAATACAAGATAGACAACCAGCACCAGTTGGAGCCTGTTGGCATACAGTGCTCACATCTTGAAGGTGTGTTCCTCAATATCCTTTGGCGCAAGACGTTCTACAACAATATAAATACTTGCTTGGAGAATGCCAATATAGCCATTGCCGACATGTATCTTGCTCCTTTGGCTATGGCTGACAGTGTGCTCACCGACTCGGAGAAACGTGCCGGTTGCTTGTTGGTGGATCTCGGTGCCGACACCACTACCGTTTCTGTATATTACAAGGGCATTCTGCGCCACCTCTCAGTCATTCCTATCGGCGGCAGCAATATTACCAAGGATATTGCCAGTTTGCAGGTAGAGGAACAGGATGCTGAGAAGATGAAAATCAAATATGCCCATGCCTTTACGGAAAACAGCAATATAGACCCCACGCTCAACTACTCCATAGACAAAGACCGTGTGGTGGAGAGCAAGAAGTTTATAGAGATTGTTGAGGCCCGGGTGCAGGAGATTGTGGAAAACGCATGGTACCAGGTGCCGGTGGAGTTTGCCGACAAACTGTTGGGAGGTATCATCCTGACAGGTGGCGGCAGCAATATGCCTGACATCGATAAGGTGTTCCGCAAACACACGCACATAGAGAAAATACGTATCGCCAAGTTTATCAACCAGACGGTCAATTCCAAGGATCCCCGTTATACCAACCATGACGGTTCTATGAATACCGTATTGGGCCTCCTTGCCAAAGGTGACATGAACTGTGCTGGGGAAGAGGTGAACAATGATCTGTTTACTGCACAGGATGAGCGTGTGACTGGTGCCGAGGTGCATAAGGCACCGCGTACCCCCAATGAGACAGTTGGCACTGGAGTAGTGCTTACCGCAGCAGAGAAGCAGGCTGCTGAAGACGAGGCACGCCGCAAGAAGGAAGCCGAAGACGAGGCTGCAAGGAAGGCTGCCGAGGAAGAGGCTGCCCGCATTGCGGAGGAGAAGAAGCAGAAGAGTGTGCTGCACAGGGGCATGCGCTTTGTCAAGAAGTTTTTGGCAGACACCATCTCCGAGGAGGAGTAATGGCGGCTCTGCCGACGATGCATTAACGAACATGAGTGAAAACGAAAAACAGAAATAGATTATGGCAGACAATACACCACTGGACTTCGGAGAGCCAGAAAAAGAGAACAGTATCATCAAGGTGATTGGTGTAGGTGGCGGTGGAGGAAATGCCGTCAACCATATGTATCGAGAGGGAATCCATGATGTCAGTTTCGTGCTCTGTAACACGGACAATCAGGCACTCAACGATTCGCCCGTTCCCGTGCATCTGCAATTGGGTAAGGAGGGGCTCGGTGCCGGCAACAAACCTGAAAAGGCACGCGAGGCTGCCGAGGAGACGATAGACGAAAT
The DNA here is from genome assembly GCA_963624905.1 of Oscillospiraceae bacterium. Taxonomy (GTDB): domain Bacteria; phylum Bacteroidota; class Bacteroidia; order Bacteroidales; family Bacteroidaceae; genus Prevotella. Next base: position 8,368 of record CAVFRG010000012.1, on the reverse strand, counting down.
CAAACATATGCTGGACGACGGCACGAAGATGGCCTTTATCACTGCCGGTATGGGTGGAGGTACGGGTACGGGAGCTGCTCCCGTCATTGCCCGTGTCAGCAAGGAACTGGGTATTCTTACCGTAGGTATCGTTACGATTCCTTTCCGTTTTGAGGGCCCCAAGAAGATAGATCAGGCACTCGATGGAGTGGAGGAGATGTCCAAGCATGTCGATGCGCTCCTCGTTATCAACAATGAGCGTCTGCGCCAGATATACCCCGAGCTTGCAGTGCTTGCAGCGTTTGGCAAGGCAGACGATACGCTGAGCGTGGCGGCCAAGAGCATAGCCGAGATAATCACGGTACATGGCCTTATCAACCTCGACTTCAATGATGTGAAGACCGTGTTGAAAGATGGTGGCGTGGCCATCATGAGTACAGGTTATGGAGAAGGCGAGGGCAGAGTGAAGAAAGCCATCGACGATGCGCTCAATTCGCCCTTGCTCAATGACAATGATGTCTTTAATTCCAAGAAGATACTGCTCAGTATAGCTTTCGCCAGCGAGAAAAACGACAACAACGCCGGACTTACCATGGACGAGATGAATGACGTCAATGACTTCATGGAGAGGTTTGGTGACGACTTCGAGCTGAAATGGGGACTTGCCCTTGACCCGGAACTGGGCAACAAGGTAAAGGTTACCGTCCTTGCTACGGGATTCGGCCTTGAGGATGTAGACGGTATGAACCGTCACATTAAAAAGCATACAGAGGAAGAAAACCGTAGGATGGCAGAGGAGGAAGAGAAAAAAGCTGAGCGCGAGGAGCGTCGCAAGCACTACTATGGCTCCGACGGCAATACGCCCCAGTATAAGCGCCGCCCCCATATATTCCTGTTCCATCCGGAAGACCTCGACAACGAGGAGGTTATCATGCAAGTGGAGGATACGCCTACTTACAAGCGTACCCGTCAGATGTTGGATGACATAAGGCATGCTGCTTCAGGTACGACAGTGGCAGAGTCGCATGATGACGAAAACGAACTGCCTGTCAAGGGCGTTATCAGTTTTGCTTAGGCAAACAGCTCTTTTAGTACAGATAGCGTCTTCATCTCCGGAAAGGCCGGCAGGTGAAGGCGGTAATACCTCAATATCATCTCTACACACATGTTCCGTTCTTGATGCGACATAGTGTAGAGATGCATTGTTTGGTAGCTGAGGCGCGCCAGGGCCTTTAGCCGGTATGTGTCGGTTCCAGATATGTGGTCGCCGTGTAGGGGTACGTGGGGTACGAACTTTCCCTCCTGCAAGTCGAATACGGATTCTTCTGCATCGTCAGAGAGGTTGGGGTAGATGCCCAGGAAAATAGTCAGCTTGACCATAAACACAATGTGGAAATTGGAAAAGTTGGCGGTCGATGTGTCCAGCCATTCCATGCTCTGCTGCAGAAATAGGAACAGAGGTGCGTTTGCCTGTTCGTTGCGGGTGCTGTATGTGAGAAACTCAGACAGGAAAAGAGCTATCGTTATCTTGTAAGGAGAAACGGGGATGTCTGCGTAAGGCACTGCTACGTATGCGTCCTTCAGTTGTTGCAGACTCGCTTTTGCACGGTAGTCAAACTCTATGTTCAGAATGGCAAGCGGTTGGAAATACTGTCTTTTCATCTTTGCTTTGGCAGACTTTGATATCCGAACGACAAAAGACATTCGGCCCATAGCTTCGGTGTAAAAGTCGATGATGAGTTTGTTGTCTCCAAATTTGACGGTGTGTAAGACGATAGCCTTCGTTTTTGTGGTCATAAGTGCTCGTATTTATCAAAATCGGGGCAAAAATACAAAAAAATAAGCTGTTGGAAGAAAAAATATTCCGAAAAGTTTGTGGGAATGGAAGTTTTGTAGTAACTTTGCACCCGCAAATGAAACGATGGTCCCTTCGTCTATCGGTTAGGACGAGAGATTTTCATTCTCTAAAGAGCAGTTCGACTCTGCTAGGGACTACAAACTATAACAAGAACAAAAAAATATAACATAAAAGATGGCAAATCATAAATCATCAATCAAGAGAATCCGTCAGGACAAGAAGAAGACTTTGCACAACAAGTATTATGCAAAGACTATGCGCAATGCCGTCCGTAAGTTGCGCAATATGACAGATAAGGAAGAGGCTGTTAAGCTTTATCCTGCTGTTCAGAGACTTTTGGACAAGTTGGCTAAGGTAAACATTATCCACGCAAACAAGGCTGCTAACTTGAAGTCTGGTTTGGCTCAGCATATCGCCAAGCTCGCCTAATTCGGTTAGTGGAAAAAGATACATGGGCTGTAATCCGTAAGGGTTACAGCCTTTTTTGTTGCTATGCCTGTTATGTCGTTGTTAAGTTTGTGATTTTTTGCTTTATAGGTTGTGGTTTCTCGCTTTTTTTTATTACCTTTGCAAGGTATTTATACTAAACAAAACAATGGCAGAAAATCAAATCAACGCAAATAATTATTCGGCGAGCAACATCCAAGTTCTGGAGGGTTTGGAGGCTGTTCGCAAGCGTCCGGCGATGTACATTGGTGACATCTCCGAGAAAGGTCTTCACCACTTGGTGAACGAGACTGTTGATAACTCCATCGATGAGGCTATGGCCGGTTACTGTACGGATATCGAGGTGACCATCAATGTGGACAATTCCATCACGGTAGAGGATAACGGTCGCGGTATTCCTGTAGACGAGCACGAGAAACTACACAAGTCGGCGCTGGAGGTCGTGATGACAGTGCTCCATGCCGGCGGTAAGTTTGACAAGGGTTCGTATAAGGTTTCGGGTGGTCTGCACGGTGTGGGTGTAAGTTGTGTCAATGCCCTTTCTACCCACATGATGTCGCAGGTTTTCCGTAATGGTAAGATTTACCAGCAGGAGTACGAGAAGGGAAAACCCCTTTATCCTGTCAAGATAGTTGGAGATACCGACAAGCGCGGTACGCGCCAGCAGTTCTGGCCAGACCCAACGATATTCACCACTACTGTGTACAAGTGGGATACCATCGCCAACCGCATGCGCGAACTTGCGTTCCTGAATGCCGGTATCAAGATAACGCTGACAGACCTCAGACCTGACGAGGACGGAAAAACCAAGCAGGAGGTGTTCCACGCCAAGGATGGTCTGAAAGAATTTGTACGTTACGTAGATCGCCACCGTACCCATCTTTTCGATGATGTCATCTATCTGAAGACCGAGAAACAGGGTGTGCCTATCGAGGTGGCTGTGATGTACAATACGGACTATTCGGAGAACATCCACTCATACGTCAACAACATCAACACGATAGAAGGCGGTACGCACCTTACGGGCTTCCGTATGGCGCTTACCCGTACACTGAAAGCCTATGCCGAGGCAGACCAAGGCATATCCAAGCAGATAGAGAAAGCCAAGATAGAAATTGCACCTGAAGACTTCAGAGAGGGACTTACCGCTGTCATCTCCATCAAGGTGGCAGAACCACAGTTTGAGGGACAGACCAAGACCAAGCTGGGTAACAGCGAAGTGCAGGGTGCGGTACAGCAGGCTGTAAATGAGGCTCTTGCCGACTATCTGGAGGAACATCCAGACGAGGCCAAGAAGATTTGTGATAAAGTGATACTTGCAGCAACGGCGCGTATTGCAGCCCGTAAGGCACGTGAAAGTGTACAGCGCAAGAACTTTATGACTGGCGGTGGTCTGCCAGGAAAATTGGCCGATTGCTCCATCAAGGATCCCAAGGAATGTGAGATATTCATTGTCGAGGGAGACTCGGCCGGTGGTTCTGCAAAGCAGGGACGTGACCGCTTCCGCCAGGCTATCCTGCCTCTGAGGGGAAAAATCCTCAATGTGGAGAAGGTGCAGTGGCATAAGGTGTTCGAGGCAGAGTCTGTAATGAACATCATACAGAGTATAGGTGTCCGTTTTGGTGTGGACAGCGAGGACAGCAAAGAGGTAAACACCGAGAAACTGCGTTACAACAAGATTATCATCATGACCGATGCCGATGTCGACGGTTCGCACATCGCCACGCTTATCATGACACTGTTCTACCGCTTTATGCCGAGAGTCATAGAGGAAGGTCATCTCTATATAGCCACACCGCCGCTGTACAAGTGTTCTTACAAGAACAAGGTGAGCGAGTATTGCTATACGGAGCAGGACCGCCAAAAGTTTATCGACAAATACGGAGACGGTATCGAGGACAAGAATATCCATACCCAGCGTTACAAAGGTTTGGGTGAAATGAACCCTGAGCAGTTGTGGGAAACGACGATGGACCCGAGTACCCGCTTGCTCAAGCAGGTTTCTATCCAGAACGCCGCACAGGCAGACGAGATATTCTCCATGCTGATGGGCGATGACGTGGAGCCACGCCGTGAGTTCATAGAGCAAAACGCTACCTACGCCAATATTGACGCTTGACAAGCAACGTATATACTGGGGGTGGACTTCTCCTTTACTAAGGATGGAAGTTCTCCCCCCTTTTCCTTTCCGGTGTGTCCGGACGTATCTTCTTTGAGCCAATAACCATTTAGTCTTCAAACTACTTACCTATTCATTCATGAGAAAACTTTTTATCTCTTTATTTTTTCTTGCTGCCGGACATGCGTCAGCAGCGGTGAAGAACCCTTTACCTTTCAATCTTTGGTACACCAGACCGGCAACAGCTTTTGAGGAGTCTCTGCCTATAGGCAACGGCAAGATGGGTGCCCTGATCTATGGCGGTGCCGATACAGACTCCATCTACCTCAATGACATCACCCTATGGACAGGAAAACCTGTTAACCGACAGGAGGGGGGCGACGCCTACAAGTGGATTCCCAAGATACGCGAAGCACTGTTCCGTGAAGACTACAAGACGGCAGACTCCCTGCAGCTGCATGTGCAGGGCCATAACTCAGAATATTACCAGCCCCTTGCCATCATTCATGTCAAAGACCTGAATGCCGGGAACTACAGCGGGTACAGACGCCAGCTCAGTCTTGACGATGCTGTGGCAACGCTTACCTATGTGCGTAACGGCGTAACCTATACGCGCGAATATTTTGCTTCTCATCCCGACAAGGTGATAGCCATGCGCCTTACCGCCTCCAAGGCAAAGTCTATCAACTGTGACATTGACCTTACCTCCCTGATACCCCATCAGGTGAAGGCATCAGCCAACCAGTTGACCATTACCGGACATGCCATGGGAAAACCTGAGAACAGTACCCATTTCTGTTCCATACTGAGTGTAAAGAATACCGACGGTACCGTGACACCTACCGACTCAACCCTGCGTCTGCAGGGAGTGAGCGAAGCTGTGGTATATTTTGTCAACGAGACGAGCTACAACGGTTTTGACAAACATCCCGTAACGGAGGGTGCGCCCTATCTTGAGACGGTAGCCGATGATGCATGGCATCTAGTCAACTGTACCTATCCGGAGCTGAAGCAACGCCATCTGGCAGACTACAGGCGTTTCTACGACAGGGCACGCTTTACCCTGCAAGGAGCCAAGTACGATACCAAACGCAATACTGAGCAGCAACTCTTCGACTATACCGAAAAGAACGAGCATAACCCCTATCTCGAAATGCTGTATTTCCAGTATGGAAGATACCTGCTTATCAGCAGTTCGCGTACACCTGGTATCCCTGCCAATCTGCAGGGACTGTGGGCACCAGCACGCAAGTCGCCGTGGCGCGGTAACTATACCATCAACATCAATCTGGAGGAGAACTACTGGCCTGCAGAGATGACTAACCTTTCCGAACTGGTGATGCCTGTAGACGGACTGGTAAAGGCCCTTTCCGTAACCGGAAGCCATACAGCCAAGCACTATTACGGCATTGACGAGGGATGGTGTGCAGGGCACAACTCGGATGCCTGGGCCATGACAAACCCTGTAGGAACGAAGAAGGAAAGTCCCAAATGGAGCAACTGGAATATGGGCGGTGCATGGCTCGTGCAGACGCTGTGGGATCACTACGACTATACACGCGACACTGACTATCTGCGCACTACAGCCTATCCGCTCATGAAAGGAGCAGCCGACTTCATGCTGCGTTGGCTTGTGGAAAATCCCAAGAAACCGGGAGAGCTCATTACCGCTCCGTGTACGTCGCCCGAGGCGGAATACATTACGGACAAGGGCTATCAGGGATGTACGTTCTATGGCGGTACGGCAGACCTTGCCATTGTGCGCGAACTGTTCCGCAACACACTTCGCGGGGCTGAAATCCTTCATGTAGATGCCGATTATCAGACTCGGCTCAAGGATGCCCTCTCGCGTCTGCATCCCTATCAGATAGGTCGCAGGGACAATCTGCAGGAGTGGTATTACGACTGGGATGACCAAGACTGGCACCACCGCCACCAGTCGCATCTGTTGGGACTGCATCCGTTCAATCAGATTTCCGTAGAGAAGACTCCCGAACTGGCAGCAGCTGCAGCCAAGACGCTCGAGATAAAAGGCGACTACTCTACAGGTTGGAGTACAGGTTGGCGCATCAGTCTCTGGTCGCATCTGCACCGTGCAGACAAGTCGTATGCCATGCTGCGCAAGTTGCTCAACTATGTACGCCCTGCCAACTATCTCAATCCGAAGAACCGTCCTTCGGGCGGTACCTATCCCAACCTGTTCGATGCTCATCCGCCTTTCCAGATAGACGGCAATTTCAGCGGAACGGCAGGCATCTGCGAGATGTTGGTACAGTGTGACGGAGAGACGCTCCGCCTCCTTCCCTCACTACCTTCCGAATGGAAGGGCGGTGAGATAAGCGGCATCAAGACGCGCGGCAATTATCAGGTAGACCTTGTATGGAAGAACGGCAAGGTGGCTACTGCCCGCATCACTGCCAAGAACGACGGAAAACTGAGCGTTTCTTACAACGGCAAGACGGTAGACCTCTCGTTCAGGGCTGGTGAAACAAAAACAGTGAAGTAAAAAGATGCGGAGGTTCTGCACTTTATACATTATTATCTTTTGGGTACTGAACTCCTTTGCCCAGGAGTTCGGTACCCATTGGATTTCATGTCCTGCAGCCAACGACTCTTCTCAAGTTCTTTTCTATGGCTCCTATGATTGGGAGACTGTTCCGCAGCGTGCTTTTCTTTCTTTTGCCAGCACTGGCATGGTGAAGGTCTATGTCAACGAGCGGAATGTTTCCGCTGACATTTTCTTTGCCAACGGGAATGGGGGAAAGGTAGAGGTCCATACGTTCGATGTGACACGTTACCTCAAGCATGGCACCAATTCGTTTGCCGTGTGGTATGCTCCCCGTCGTGATATGCCCGTGGGCAAACAACTGTCTTTGCACCTGTATGGTACAAGCCAGGACGGAAAACCTTTCTTTGAGATAGCTGACAAGGCGTGGCGATGTACCATGCCGGAAGGTTGTCTCTCCGATGCGGGCAGCACAGAGATGGACAGCATTGCCGAGACATTCAGCAATGCTGAGTTTGACAGTCAGTGGAAATCTGAAGATTATGACCACGCTAAGTGGCAGTCTGCCTGCGTATGGTACGGTGGGGAAGGGAGTGACTTGAGTACCTTTTTCCCGCAGTTTCCAAGAGACGAAAGAAAACTGAAGACGATCCTTCAGCCTGTAGCGGAGTATGAAGATTCAGTGGGTGTGCATTATGGCTTTGCCCGTCCTTTTCATGGAGTGGTGCGGCTTACCCTGCGTGGGGCTGTATGTGGCGAACATATCGTTGCCGACGGTATGTCGTATGTGTGCAGTGGCGAGATGGACGAACAGCTTTTTCGTCGTTTCACTACTAATGAAGTATACTGGATAACGGTGTCTGGTGACGGGTCCTTCCGAAAAAGTCAGATACAGAAGGTGGAAGGACTCGAGATTGGCGGGAACACACTGCCCAGTTATTAAGAAAAGTGCTTCACTTCTGCGTTTATCTGTTCTGCCACTTCGCATAGCTCGTCATACCACTGCTTGCCGAACTTTTCCGTTAGTGGTTGTTCCAGGAAGCGGTACACAGGTATACCCAGTTCTTCTCCTTTCTTAATGGCATCGTTGCAGATGCGCCAGCGGTTGTAGTTCAGACCCCATGTGCCGTTTCCGAAATATTTGGCACGGATAGGGTAGAGGGCGCACGATATGGGTTTCTTGAACTTTGTTTTCCCTTCCCTGTATGCACGTTCCAGAGAGCAGAGACAGCAATTCTTGATAGTGTGCCCGTCACTGAAATCCTGTAAGTCTTGATAGCATGTAAACACACAGTCCTTGCCGTTCACGATGCTTGTAACCAGGTCGCCCTCCACGTCGGTATATGCTACGCCTTGCTTGTCTATGACAGCCTGTGCCGAAGCCGACAGGTCGCCCCATACAGTATCCAGCGCATTCTCTATCTCCATAATCTCATCCAGCGTGACGGGTGCTCCCGCA
>CAVFRG010000011.1:0-53798 GCA_963624905.1 Oscillospiraceae bacterium | reverse complement strand
TCACACTAAAAATAGAGAAAATATTTGGCAATAATCGCGGATAGGTGTAAATTTGCAGAAATATTAATCGCGGATAGGTGCGGAATGACGCATACAATAATCGCGGATAGGTGTAAATTTGCGGAAATATTAATCGCGGATAGGTGCGGATTATGAGATACCTTGCCACACCCTACGTGCTGCATACCGCTGACGTAAAGACAGAGAACGGCATTACCTACTTGCCGCTCTACATGACAGGACTGCTGTGAGAAGGCAAACTTAAAGAAGCGAGGACGCCATCAATAGCTGTTGATGGCATCCCAAATCATGAACTGCTCCGCTACATAGCCAATCTTGCCATTGACCTTCAGCTTGAACCAGTAGCCATTGTCCTTTTCGTAGACATAGCCCAGACAAGGGAACACCTCGGGAATCTCACCGGGATGGCAGGAGATGGAACCTATTTTCTTACTCTTCTCACTGGGACGCTGGCGCACATTCACACGAGTCTTCACCACGTCCTCCTCCAGCACGAGGAAGCCGTTGCCCTTCTCGGCACTGTATTCCTTGATGTGGCTCTTGTTCTTCTTTACCAGTGCGTAGTCTTGCACTTCCACCAGGTAGCTGTCGCCGCAGTCGGCAAGGTAACGGCTTTCGTTGCCCTGCTTGTCTATTACGACCTTTGCCTGACGACGGTGCGTGTAGTAGGCATTGTTCTTGTCCCATTCGGGCGAGGAGATGTAGATATTGGCTGTGGGACGGAAGTTGTTGCTGTGCCACGTCACGGTGTCGCCCTCGCATACGCTGGCGAAAAGCATCGGTTCACCGTATTCCGACGTGATATTGTAGAGCACTCCTCTCTGCGGCAATGTTTTCTTGAAGGGGGCACTGCGGAAGAGAGAGTCGGCAAGACAGAACTCAGTGAGGTCATCGGCTGTGATGCGGAGCGTGAAGTCGTCTATCTGATGGTTTGCCCATCGGGTAGCAGGAGTAAGCCAGTACGGAATCTCGAAACTCTTCCCGACGCTATAGCTCATGCGATAGGTATAAGTATGGTGTACGATATTGAGCCCCTGCTTGAAGGGCGCATCGAAATAGTAGGCATAGGCATAGCCGGTCACGCTGTCCAGTTCGGCATTATAGAGAGCGTTCTCGTAGGGCACCAGCGAGTCGGGCGCCTCGCCCAATCCTTTCCATTTTGTCATGTCGAGTGGCGTAAAGTCACTGTTCCCGTTCTTGTTCTCGAAAGGGAAATGGGCTGCCACCAGGGCATTCCTGCTGGAGAGTTTCCTGTGGTTCATCACTACGCTGAAATCCTTGATGAAGGGATGGATGCCTTTCTTGTTGATGGGGTCGCCCACGTTGTAGGGAGGCTCTGCCTCGAATGCCATGGTCACGGTCTTGGGCTGTCCGTTGTTCAGCAGTTCATAATATACGTCCACCCTCGCCATACTGTCCTTGCCGATGGTGATGGTGAGGATTTCCTTTGCCACGGAGATGTCGGTTTCACGGGTAGGTACGAGGAAACTGCCGCTTGTGAAATACACGCCGTCGTTGGCTTTTGCCGAGCAAATGGCCATGATGGCGAAAAGATATGAGATGATCGTTCTCTTCATAGTGTTTCTTTTTTTATAAATCTTTATCGTATCACTTTTGTAGCGAGGCATTGTGGCCCGCTATTTTTCCGTTTACCATAATGTCTGCCACACCGTTTCCCCCCAGTCTGTTTCCACCGTGCACACCACCCGTCACCTCGCCTGCAGCGTAAAGGCCTTGGATAGCAGATCCGTCGGCCTTGAGAACGTGCATGTCTGCATCGACATGCAGTCCGCCCATCGTGTGATGGATGGCGGGGGTTACAGCCACGGCATAGAAAGGAGCGGTGGTGATGGAAGCAGTCATCTGCGTGGCGGAGCGACCGTAGTCTTTGTCGTTGCCTGTGCTTTGATACTCATTGTACTTGTTGATGGTAGCCTGCAAGGCAGATGAGGGACATTCGATGGAACGGGCCAGTTCCTCAACGGAGTTACCCGTTTTGAGCAATCCCTGGTTGGCATAAGTCTCTATGGAAGCCAACGTCTTTCTCACTCCCTGGTCGAAGATGAGATATGCCTTTGCCCCTTCTTGGGAAAGGATGGCTGCTGATACCACGTCACGTGTTTCCATTTCGTTTACGAAGCGAGCACCTTGCTGATTGACGAGGATGGCCCCATTGCCTCGCACAGACTCGGTGATGAGAATGTGATTGGTGGCTTCTGCGGTGGGATGTATCTGTATTTGCTCCATCTGTATGAGGTCGCCACCCAGTTTTGTTACCCAGGGGAAAGCATCGCCTGTGGCTCCTTTGTGGTTGAGGGTACTGAAGCCTTTCAGCTTGGGCTGGTAGGAGGTCACCATCTCGATGTTGGCACCGAACCCTCCTGTTGCTATGATGGTAGCCTTGGCTTTGACGGTGTAGGATGTCCCGTCCTTTTGTTCTACGGTCACACCCACCACCTTTCCGTTTTCGGCAATCAGTCCTGTCACTTTGTTGTTGGTACGGATGTCTATGCTGCGTTTGCCGGAGGCTTCCTTCAGTATTTTCATCAGGTGTGAGCCGATGGCTGTCCCTCCCTTGGGGCGGTGAGTGCGCTTGACGCTGCTGCCTCCCATCAGACCTACGTCGGAAAGATCGGCACCTAAGGAGACAAGCCAGTCGACGGTACTTGCTGAATGTTCCACGAGGCTTTTCACAAGATTGGGGAAATTCAGTTCGTGTCCGCCTTTCATGGTGTCGTCGTAGAAAAGCTGGTTGCTGTCATTGATGCCTAGTCCTCGTTGCATGGAGGTTTCGGAGGCATTGATGCCACCGGCAGAGTAGTTGGTGTTGCCTCCAATGATGCCCTGTTTTTCGAGTACGATGACCTTCGCTCCGTTGTCTGCAGCTTCCACGGCGGCTGCAAGCCCGGCACCTCCGGCTCCGATGATGACAACATCGCATGATGTGTCCTCATACTTCATGACTTTGGCAGTGTCTTTTCCTTTGGCAGTGAGGATGGCCATGTTGATGGCTGTGATGACACCTGTCGACGTGAGTGTGGCACCCGTCACGCCATCGGTCTCTATTTTCAGTTCATTGTTACGTCCGTTTATCTTCGCAATAATTGTGTTGATGGCTTCTTGGGCAAATGACGATTCCGACTGGCTTACCACCTTGCCTGAAACAATTTTGTGGTCTTTTACTGTTATGCGGACGATGATTGTTCCGTTTCGTCCTTCGCCAGTTCCCTCCCATTCTCCGTCTTGCATCATCTCTTCACCTGTTGTTTCGTCTGTACCCGCTTCGGCATTGTGGTCGGTGCATGCAAAGAGGAGGGAGAAGACGAATGTAAACAGGAGGATGCGAAATGCGTATCTGATATTTGTTTTGTTCATTTTTCGTAATTACAGTTGTTTATCATCTTTTCTGTTCTACCAACGAGAGCATGGAGCCCAGAGTATGAGTTACTGAGCTTTTATGCCCCCTATCTGATGTTACTTCGGGGGCAAAGGTACACATAAAGTTTGGAATGGCAATGCGTTATGGTTGAATCTTGTATGGAATTATGCCAATAATCATTTTCACGGTCCCATTATTGGCACTTTTTTAGCACAAAAGTGCCAATAATCGAAAATGTTTTCTTATTTTTGCAGCATGATTATAATAAATAATGTAAGTTTGCAGGACAAAGCCAAAAAGATGCGACCATGATGGAAGAGATAAGCGAAAGAAGACTGCCCGTAGGCATCCAGTCTTTCAATGAAATAAGAAAAGAAGGATATTTGTATGTTGACAAGACTGACTTGATTTGGAATCTTGCCAACAAAGGAAAGAAGTACAATTACCTGAGCCGTCCAAGACGTTTCGGCAAGTCTGTGCTTGTGGATACGCTCCAGGCCTATTTCGAGGGCAAGAAGGAACTCTTCGAGGGACTCCGCATCATGGGCATGGAAAAGAACTGGACTTGCCGTCCCGTCATCCGGCTCGACATGAGCCGTGGCGGGGCAAATGCCGAAACCTTGCGCTCCTATCTGAACATTCGTTTTCGCCAATACGAAACGCTGTATAATATCAGCCCAGAGGCTACCGCCCAACTCGCAGACCGTTTCGACGGCATCATCACGACAGCCTGGCAAAAGACAGGCCAACAGGTTGCCATTCTCATTGATGAGTACGACGCACCCTTGCAACACTCTTGGAAAACTCCGGAACACGACAGATGTACCGAAGTATACCGGGAAGTCTTCGCCATTCTGAAGGCGGATGACGAGTACGAGAAGTTCGTCTTCATTACGGGCATCACCAAGTTTACGCAGATTTCCCTCTTCTCCGTCCTCAACAATCTCAGCAACATCAGTTTCGATGCCCCCTATGCTGCCATCTGTGGTATCACCAAGCAAGAAATCACCGACAACTTCATGCCGGAGATTGAGGCGATGGGAGAGAATAACGGCTGGACTGCGGAGGAAACGCTTGAGCAGTTGAAGGCGAATTACGACGGCTATCATTTCAGTCGCAGTAATATGGTGGACGTGTTCAACCCCTTCAGCCTCATCAATGCGCTGGCTGATGGAGAAATAAGAAATTACTGGGCTTCATCGGGTGCCACCTCCTTGTTGCCGAAGTTTGTGGATGACATAGAGATTCGTCTGCAAGACTTCGACCACTGTGCCATGGTGGGAAGAATCGTGGAGACTTCTGACGTTACGGGCGGCGGAGCAGAGTTGTTTCTCTATCAGTCTGGTTACCTCACCATCAAGGGATATGCTGATGGCATCTATTTGTTGGGCATTCCTAACCATGAGGTGCGACAGGCTCTCTGCGAAATGGTGCTGCCGGCTCTCTCCCTGCGCAAGGGCAATGATATGCAATCCACTCAGGCTTTCCTCAGTCTCTATCTCAGTTCGTGCAATCTCCCCGAGGCGAAGAAATGCCTGAAGGCACTTATTGCTGATGTTCCTTATAGCAATAAGAAATTGGCATCAATGGATATGGAAGAACGCTATCGCTTGATAATGAGTACCATCTTCAATGCCCTTGGATTCCATGTGGAGGTGGAACGTATGCTTTCCACCGGCAGGATAGACATGGTGGTAAAGGCTTCCCGTTACATCTACGTCATGGAGCTGAAGCTCTCCAAGAACGGTGGCTTGGCTGCTGCTGAGAAGCAAATCATAGACAACCGATACACCGAGCCTTTCAAGGCAGACAAGAGAAAGGTCGTTGCCCTTGCCATAGAGTTGGACGACATGGGCAAGGGATTGATAGACTGGAAGGAAGTGGTGGATAAGTAAAAATGTGCAATATCTCCGTCGTGAATAAGAGATGACATGACCCTTTATACCGGCAAAAGAATAAATGGTATAATAGAATTGGAATATTTGGTATATCAGATAAGGAACAAATGGTATAGCAAAGACTTGTTTACGGAGTTCAAGGGGGTGATGGCGGAAAACTATGTCTTGCAGTCTCTGGTGCGCCAGTTTGGTAGCCACCATTATTATTGGACTTCGGGCAATACTGCCGAGGTGGAGTTTGTTTTGCAGCAGACCGGCAGGATTATTCCGATAGAGATGAAGGCCGATAGGTATGTGACGGCCAAGAGCCTGGCATTTTATCGCAAGCAGTATCACCCCACGTTGTCCGTTCGCCTTTCTACGCTTAACCTGCGTAAGGATGACAGCTTGCTCAACTTGCCTTTGTATCTGGTGGATAAGTTGAAAGTATTTGTGGAGAAAGCCTGATGTGTAATCCATAAGTCGAAAATAGGACCTTCTGCATGTTTTATATAAAATGACCTTTGTGCCATTGGCGCTTTCCAAGAGGCAGAGCGCAGAGGAATCTATAAGCAAAAAGAAACCTTAAACGCTGTTGTTTAAGGCTTCTTTTTAGAATTTTTCTGTTAGATTAATAGCCGTATGCCCCCAAGAAGTTGAGCTGTTGGCACTCTTTCGTGATTGTTGATGTCTGCGTTTTGTGGTCTTTCACCACAATCAGTTGCGATTGTTTGCCCATGATTTCATGTACGGCTTCTCTGTATTCCTGCGTATCCTCGGGCTTTGCCAATTGTATGTCATTGAAAAGACGGATGAGGGAACGGCCTACGGCCCAAGCGAGATTGACAGGAACAGCATTGCCTATCTGCTTGTACTTATCGCTCATGCTGCCTTGGAACGTCCAGTAGTCGGGAAATGTCTGGATGCGGGCATATTCACGAATGCTCAGTGGTCTGGTTTCCAATGGATGGCATCGCTCCGTTTGTTTTTGACAAGGCGAACAAGTGAGTGTCAAGCACGGCTCGTCAAGCGACAGCCTCCTTGCCATTCCTGTTTTTCCACCGCCAAGCAACCAACTGCCGCCCATATATTCCTTGGCTACATCCTCGGGCAGACTTCTCCAGTCGCCGCCCTGTGGTACCATACTCAACACGCGTTTTTTCTTTTCGGGATATTTCGCCCCTTCAGACATCGGTACAGCACAATCGTTTATGATGCTTTTGCAAAGAGCGTCACGCAGGGTCAGCACTTCATGAAAAGGTGTCGGCCAATGGAATTTGACAAGGGGAGCGATGTCATTTCTTATGGCGATGAGGATCAAGCGTTCCCGTTTCTGCGGAACTTGGTACATGATGGCGCGTAGTACTCGTGGTTCTACGAGTGTGTAGCCTAACTCTGCTATGGAATTTTTTATCGTCTCAAACGTGCGTCCTTCCTCGTGTGAAATCAATCCCTTCACGTTCTCTCCCATGAAGACCTTCGGCTGTATTTCCTTTACGGCACGAGCCAGTTCGAAGAACAGTGTTCCACGTGTGTCGCTAAATCCTGCTCCCTTTCCGGCATATGAAAAAGCCTGGCAAGGGAAACCACCAGAGAGAAAATCGACTTTTCCCCTTAATGGTGTGAAGTCTATGTGTCGTACGTCGCCTTCGACTACATTCCATTCGGGTTTGTTAGTCTTGAGGGTTTTGCATGCAGCTGTGTCAAATTCATTGAGCAGGACGTGATGAAAACCAGCCAAAGACATGCCAAGAGCCAGACCACCACCGCCAGCAAACAGTTCCACGGAGTTGTATTGGCGCAAAGGGGTAACGACGGATTCTTCCTCCCACTTGCTTTCAAGCATGGATTTCACTTCGGGGATTTTCGTCAGTTCTTCCATGTAAAAACCATTGGTTCCATTTAGTGTGTGAAGAGGATAAAGTCCATTTTTTCCCCATGTCTGCACAGTACGGTTGGATGTTCCCATCAGTGCAGCAAGATTATTTTCA
Source organism: Oscillospiraceae bacterium (assembly GCA_963624905.1). Taxonomy (GTDB): domain Bacteria; phylum Bacteroidota; class Bacteroidia; order Bacteroidales; family Bacteroidaceae; genus Prevotella. Next base: position 46,530 of record CAVFRG010000011.1, on the reverse strand, counting down.
GATATGAATGTCATTGATTATAAGCCGCCTTTTAGTTTGATTTCTTCTGCTATTTCGTTTACTTTGGCAAGGATGAGTGAACTGCCGTCTATGCCGTCTTCCTCTACTACTTCGCCAAATGCCTTTGCCAAGCGGTGGTAGAAATATTCGTCACCCGTCAGGTGTGCCCAAAACTCTGAGCCGCATAGTACGGGGTAATGAGTGTCGATGGCTTTGTAAAAAGCAGACAAGCTTTGTTTCTCGCCATACAGTACGCCAACAACGAGGTCATCAAATTGCAATCCCATTCTGTCAAGTCTCGATTTGTTCATCAGATACTTGAAATGCCCCAGTATTGTGGCAATATCGTCCTTGTTGATGGTCTTGGGACCAGCCTTGCACTGGCAGTATTTGCGACGTCCGTCGATGGCATCAACAAACTCGATGTCTATGCCGTCAATGCCCGATGCGCCACCTACTACTTCTTGAAGTTGAGATATGAATACTTGGATGTTTTGGCCAAAGCTCGTATTCAGACTTGTGCCTAGGATGCGTGGATAGACCAGGGCCTTTGCAAGACTGGTCGGCTCGGTGTTGCCACACAAGAAAGCCGCAAGATAGTTGATCAGGAACGGATTGATGTCAAAGCTGCTCAATGCCAGCTTCTTCAAGTTTTTCAGATGATTGGGTATGATGATGGAACGGAAATATTGTTTGCCGCTTCCGATGATAGCTTGTTTCTGTTGTTCTGTCATTTCTTTTGCTTTATTATAATGTGTTGTAATTCCCCCTTACGATTTCGGAGAACGTCTGTATTCCCAATGAGTGTCTCTTAGAAGCCATAAGCTCATATTTTTTTGGCAAAGGTATGCTTTTTTGTGGAAAGAGCAAAGGAAAACATTGATACTTTTGTTTCTTTCGGTGGAAAAAATGTTGCATCTTAACATGCGTGGCAAGCGATGAACGAATATTTATTTGTGATGTCGTACCTTTGTGCTACCTTTGCCACCGAAAACAACGGAACAAAACAAACAACCGACAATTATGAATAAATCATCCAAACTGACGCTCGTCCCACTGATGCTCTGCTTCTTCAGCATGGGATTCGTAGACCTGGTGGGCATCGCCTCCAACTACGTCAAGGAAGACCTCAACCTGAACGATGCTACAGCCAATCTGTTCCCGTCGCTCGTATTCTTCTGGTTCCTTATCTTCTCCGTACCTACGGGTATGCTGATGAACAAGATAGGACGTAAGAAGACCGTCCTGCTCTCGCTTGCCGTGACGGTAGTGTCGCTACTCCTCCCCATCTTCGGTGAGAGCTTCGGCATTATGCTCGCGTCCTTCTCGCTCCTGGGCATAGGCAACGCACTGATGCAGACATCGCTCAATCCGCTGGTGTCGGCAGTGACATCGGGCAAGAACCTGGCCTCTACCCTCACCTTCGGACAGTTTGTGAAGGCCATCGCCTCCTTCCTCGCACCCTACATCGCCATGTGGGGAGCCATGGCCAGCATACCTGCATTCGGACTGGGATGGCGCGTGCTCTTTCCCATCTATATGATTATCGGTGTGGCAGCAACCCTTCTGCTGGCTGCTACCCCTCTTGAGGAGGAAAGACAAGAGGGCAAGGCTTCGGGATTCGTAGACTGTCTCAAGCTGCTGGGCAAGCCCATCGTACTGCTTTCCTTCATAGGCATCATGTGCCATGTGGGCATAGACGTGGGCACCAACACCACGGCTCCCAAGTTGCTGATGGAACGTCTGGGCTGGTCGTTGAACGAGGCAGCCTTCGCCACGTCGCTCTACTTCATCTTCCGCACCATCGGTTGCTTCACCGGCACAGCCTTCTTGCGCATGATGAAGACTCGCACCTTCTTCATCATCAGTGTGGTGATGATGGCATTGAGCATGGTGGGAATGTTCTTCGGCGAGAGCAAGCTGGTGCTCTATGCAGCCATCGCCCTCGTGGGTTACGGCAATTCCAACGTCTTCTCCATGATATTCTCGCAGGCTCTGCTTGCCCTGCCCGAAAAGAAGAACGAGGTGAGCGGACTGATGATTATGGGTCTCTTCGGAGGCACGGTGTTCCCCTTGATAATGGGTTTCGCCAGCGATGCCGTAGGCCAGACGGGAGCTGTGGCTGTAATGACAGTAGGCGTGGTTTATCTTTTTACCTATATTCGAAAGCTGTAAAGACTACTATGGATTTTTCATTCCGTGACACGGAATGTGCGTTCCGTGTCACGGAACGGCGGTTCCGTGTCTTGGAATGGCCATTCCGTGTCACGGAACGGAGATTTAGAATAACTGACGATTAAATTTCATATAGACTATGAGTACAAATAACTTAGACAAGAAATATTGCGTAGGTTTGGGTGAGATCCTCTTCGACGTTCTCCCTACGGGTTCCCAACTGGGCGGTGCACCCGCCAACTTTGCCTATCATGCCGGCCAGCACGGACTGCTCTCCGTAGCAGTAAGCGCCATCGGCAATGATGCCTTGGGCGAAGAGGCCCTGCGCATCCTCGACGAGAAGAAACTGAAGTATGTATTGCCGCGCGTGGACTATCCTACGGGCACCGTGCAGGTGGAGCTTGACGCAGAGGGTGTGCCTACCTACGACATCAAACAAGGCGTGGCATGGGACAACATTCCCTTCACTGACGACATCAAGGAAATTGCTGTCAACTGTGGTGCCGTGTGCTGGGGTTCGCTGGCACAGCGCAGCGAGAGCAGCCGGCAGGCCATATACAAGTTTCTCGACCATACACCCGAGAACTGCCTGAAGATATTCGACATCAACCTTCGTCAGAACTTCTATAACAAGGATATCATATGCGAAAGCCTGAAACGCTGCAACATCCTGAAGATTAACGACGAGGAGCTGGTCACCATAGGCCGCCTCTTCGGTTATCCCGGACTGGACATCGAGAACAAGTGCTGGCTCATCCTGGGCAAGTACAACCTCGACATGCTCGTGCTCACGTGCGGCGTAAACGGCAGTTATGTATTTGCACCGGGCAGCATGTCGTTCCAGGAGACGCCCAAGGTGGAAGTGGCCGACACGGTAGGTGCAGGTGACAGTTTTACGGGTACGCTGTGTGCCAGCATACTGAAAGGCAAGAGCATAGCCGAGGCACACAAACGTGCCGTGGAAGTGAGCGCATACGTGTGCACACAGGCCGGTGCCATGCCCGAACTGCCAGAGGAGTACAAGCAGTAGTTTTTCTTTTCATCCATATGAGGGTGTGCCGCAAGCGTGTTGTGGCACACCCTTTTGCATTTGGCACAGTACATCTTCCCCGAACTAAAATAAGTAAAATATATGCGGTACTTGCATTTATCTGAAAAAAAATATCTAAATTTGCATCTTTGAATACTACACCGCCAAGGAAGCGGTGAGACACAAATACCCTTAACAAGCAAAGAAAAATGGAAAAGATTGACATAAAGCTACTTAACGACAACGTATTCGACACAATAGGAAAAGAATGGATGCTGGTAACGGCAGGCACCATAGACCACCACAACACCATGACGGCATCGTGGGGATGCCTGGGCTGGCTATGGGGCAAGCCCGTGGCCGTGGCCTTCATACGTCCGGAACGCTACACGCACGAATTTATTGAGGCCAACGACATGCTCACACTCTCCTTCCTGGGACACGGCAAGGAAGCGCGCAGCATATACAACCTCTGCGGTTCACGCTCGGGACGCGACTGCGACAAAACCAAGGAAGCCGGTCTGCTGCCCGTAGCTACACCCAACGGAAGCACCACCTTCGAGCAGGCAAGACTCACCCTGGAATGCCGCAAACTGTACAAGGGGAGCATAGAGGAACAAAACTTCATAGACAAGTCGCTCACCCAGTGGTACGGTGCTGACAAAGGCGGATACCACGATGTATACGTACTGGAAATAACCGGTGCATACGCCGCCAACAAGGACGGTGAGTAAAACATACGGCACTGCACATCCCAAACGGAACGACATTCTACGAAACAACACACACATCATACACATACATGGCACAGGAGAGAACATCCGTACGCGAGCGGCAGAACACCAGATACAAGGAACCACAGCGGTACAAGGTCATCATGTTCAATGACGACTTCACACCCATGGACTTTGTCGTGGAGGTTCTGGAGGGAATCTTCTTCAAGTCGGGCACCGAGGCAGAACAGCTCATGCTCAAGGTGCACCGCGAAGAGAAGGCCGTCGTAGGCATTTACAGCTACGACATAGCCAAGAGCAAGACCGAGAAGGCCATGGAAAAAGCCAGGGAAGAGAAATACCCGCTCAAGCTGACGTACATGCCCGAATAAAAAGAACAAGGAGGAAAAGACACACTTTATCAATGGACACTATGGGACTTACAGGATACATGAGCGCCATCATGGATGATGCTCTCAAGCAGGCCCGCTTCTTCGACCACGAGTTTATCATGCCAGAGCACCTGCTGCTGGCACTGCTCAGGCAATATTCCTTCAACGAGGCACTCATGGCCGAAGGAGTGGACAACATCAAGATGCACGAGGAACTGGTAACGTGGCTTTCCACACAGGAGCGCGTGCCGGCAACGGTAAAATATGTGCCAGAGCCTTCATCGCTCTTCAAGACGATGTTCGGCACGGCATGCACACTGGCCATAGCGGCAGGACGCAAGGCGGTAAACGTACCCCATTTCGTACAGGCCATCTTCTCGCTGCAGAACTCAGAGGCCGCCTATATACTCGGCAAGTCGCTGGGCGACAAACAAGTGCACTTCATGACCAAGATATGCGACAATTACGCCCAGGAAAACGGAGATGCCGACCTCATGGGCGACATGGCAGACGAAGAATATGACGACGAGGAATACTACGACGAGGACATGCGACAGCCGCAAGACTGGCACATGCTCGTAACCGACATATCGGCCAACGTAGACAAGAGAGGTCCGCTCATAGGAAGAGAAAAGGAACTGGACCGCACCATACAGGTACTGTGCCGTGCCGAGAAGAACAACCCGTTGCACATAGGCGAACCCGGTGTGGGAAAGACTGCCCTGGTATACGGACTGGCACGGCTCATCAACGAGGGGAACGTGCCAGAACGGTTGCGCGGCACACACATCTACGGCATGGACATGGCGCAGATGCTGGCAGGAGCACAGTACAGGGGCGACTTCGAGAAGCGCATACAAATGGTAATGGAAGGTGCCGCAAAAGAGCAGGGCGCCATCATATACATAGACGAGATGCACACCATCATGGGGGCAGGAAGAGGGTCGGACGGCGGACCTGATGCCGCGAATATGCTCAAGAAGTATCTCGAGTCGGGAGACATCCGCTTCATAGGTTCCACCACCTACGAGGAGTTCAACCGCCACATGGCCCAGAGCAAGGGCATCGTGCGCCGCTTCCAGCAGATAGACATCAAAGAGCCGTCGGAGGAGGAAACCATCAAGATTCTCGAAGGTCTGCAGCAGAGGTACAACAAGTATCACGGCGTGACCTACCGCAAGGATGCGCTGGAGTATGCCGTACACGCCAGTGCCAAGTACATACAGGACCGTTTCCTGCCCGACAAGGCCATCGACCTCATGGACGAGGCGGGAGCCTACATGGAGGTACACCCCACCGAGGGGCGCCAGCGCTCGTATGTAACAAAGGCTGTGATACAGCAGATACTTACCAAGGTGTGCAAGATAGACGCAGCGGCACTCAAGGACGAAAGCAGCGAACAGCTCGCCACCCTGCAGGAACGCATGCTGAGCAAGATATACGGCCAGGACAAGGCGGTGGAGAGTGTGGTGCAGGCGGTAATGATGGCCAAAGCCGGACTTACCGACGACGACAAGCCGATGGCATCGCTGCTCTTCGTGGGGCCTACGGGTGTGGGAAAGACAGAAGTGGCACGCCAGCTGGCCCAAGAACTGGGCGTAGAACTGGTACGGTTCGACATGTCTGAATATACGGAGAAGCATACTGTGGCAAAACTCATCGGTTCGCCTGCAGGATACGTAGGCTACGAAGACGGTGGCTTGCTCACGGATGCCATACGCAAGACACCCAACTGCGTACTGCTACTCGACGAGATAGAGAAGGCGCACAGCGACATATACAACATCCTGCTGCAGGTAATGGACTATGCACGGCTTACCGACAACAAGGGACAGAAGGCCGACTTCCGCAACGTTCTGCTCATCATGACATCCAATGCCGGTGCACAGTATGCCTCACAGGCGAGTGTGGGATTCGGCAGCGGCGTGAGCCGTGGCGATGCCATGCTGGCACAGGTGAAGAAGACGTTCAAGCCCGAGTTCATCAACCGCCTTTCGGGTACGGTGGTGTTCGCAGACATGGACCGCAACATGGCAAGGCTCATACTCAACAAGAAACTGGGACAGCTCGAAGCCAAGCTGACGGCCAAGGGCGTGACGCTGCAACTGACCGACGAAGCCGCCGAACGCCTGCTGTCGTGGGGATTCACCAAAGAGTATGGCGCACGGGAGATGGACCGCATTATAGGCCAACGCCTCAAGCCACTGCTCATGAAGGAAATGCTCTTCGGCAAACTGAAGAAAGGCGGAAAGGCCAAAATCAACTTTGACGGCAAGGAACTGGTACTGATATGATATTCAGGATAAAAGAAGACGAAAAAGTGCTGTCTTTCCCCGACCCGCGGTTTGGCGACGAGGACGGACTCTTTGCCGTAGGGGGCGACCTCAGCATAGACCGCCTCATCCTGGCATACGCCAACGGCATATTTCCCTGGTTCGACTTTCGCGAGGCGGAGGAGATATTGTGGTGGTGCCCCATGAAGCGGTTTGTCATCTTCCCCGACAAGATACACATCAGCCACTCCATGCGCACACTGCTGAACAAGGAAAGGTACAGTTGCAGTGTCAACCAGCGGTTTGATGACGTGATAAGGCAGTGCAGCCAACTGCGCATCAACGAAAAAGGGGCATGGCTCGGCGAAGACATGATCAGAGCCTACACCGAACTGAACAGGCAGGGCTTTGCCTTCAGCGTGGAAGTGTGGGACGAGGAAACCGGCCAGCTCGTAGGCGGGCTATACGGTGTGGACATGGGCAATGTGTTTATAGGCGAGAGCATGTTCTCGCTTGTACCCTCGGCATCGAAAATAGCACTCATCTACCTGGCATACATCATGCGCAAGGCGGGCAAGGGGAAGATTATCGACTGCCAGCTCGAAACGGACCACCTGCGCTCTATGGGCGGCCGTTACATCTCCTACGACGAATACATGGAAATCATGAACAAGGAATAGCACACATCCCTATTAACGCACAAACGGCAGCCTTTTCCGGATTAAACAGGAAAAGACTGCCGTTTGTGCATTGTTGTAACAGACACCTCCCTCAGAACGACACGGTAAAGGCAGCACCGATGACAAAGTTGTTCATGTTCTTCTTGATGGTAGAAGAAAGATTGGTACCGCCGGTGCCGATATTGCGCTCTTTGTACTCTTCGCATAGGTTATTATACTCTTGGGGTATAAGTGTTCCGTCGGCGGCGGCGTCGGGACCGAAACAAGCCACTCTCAAGAACTCAGACGTATTAAGATCCATGGTGTAACGTTTGCGGGTGAAGTCGTAGTCGACAAAGACTTTCCACGAGAAGTTAGACTTGTATGCATATGTCAATGACAGACCGGTGCCGTAGGTCAGGGTATTGTTGCCGCTCACGGTCATATAGTCCCAGGAGATGTCGTAGGGGGCTCCGCCTTTAATGACAGGCGTTTCCGTAACCTTACCCGTATTCGGATCCGCAACCTTATCGTAGGTTTGTATGACCGAAGTTCCCGAGAAGTGTGCATCCACGTCAAGGTCTTGTATTACGCTTCGGCCTATGAGCAGTTTGCTGCCAAGGGCCAGTCTGCGCGACAAAGGAAGGTTGAAGTACACACCGGCATTGGCAGAGAACTCCGTTATGTGGTCGGACTCTATCGTCAGGTCGTGTACAGGCATCCAATCTACGTCACTTCCTGAATACGCTTCATACATCTTCTCTATCTTGTTTCTTTGCGTAGAAGTCATATTGCTCCATCCCTTTATAGGGGTGCTTCTGACTTTCAGCCTTCCACCTATACCAATGTATTTGTTGAAGAAGTATGCACCTTCAGCACCAACCACGGTAGCTGCACCGAACTTCAGTTCTACGTTGTTGGAGATGACATCGTCTGCTGTTTCTTCCTGCAAGTCCAAGTCTGCTCCCGAGAATGTCAGGTTGCGGCTTCCGAGACCGATACCCATCGACACGCTGAAGAACGAGGGGTTGTCTATGATGTTGGCGGTATTGGAAAGGTCGTTCCGCTTCAGGTGCTTGCCTTTGAAGATAAGGTCGCTGATGCCATATGCCAACTCGGTAGAGACAATACCGATGCCGGCACCAGAGAGCACGTCGCTCACCCAATGGCGGTTGTTGAGCACACGCATCACACCCGTTGCAGTAGCCACAGCATATCCGGCAACCGAATACCACGGACTACGTGTGAGTCCGTACTCCTTGTGCAGGATGGTAGCACTGACAAAGGCTGTGGCTGTATGTCCCGATGGCCAGGAGTTGCGCGTACTTCCGTCGGGGCGCATCTCTTTGGCTGAATACTTGATGGGGTTGACGATGGCAGCCATGATGGCATACGACATAGCACCGCTGGCGAGGAAACGCCAGTGGTCGCTTCTGCCCTCCACGCCCGCAAAGTTCAGTCCGGCAGCAAGGGCAAGCGGCACATACTGTGTGTAGTTGTCTATCTCGTTATGGAAATTGGTAATGAGGCGTGTATTCGACTTACTGCTGTTGTAATTCTGACGGAAACTTGCCTTCTCGCTCTTGGCGATGATACCCGCCACGAAGAGGGGGACACCGACAAAAGTCATGTCATCCATAAACTTGTAGGGCTTGATGCTGTTGTTAACAGCCAGGGCGTTGGTGGCAGCATATCCTTTGGTTCCGCTGTCCTTTACAGCCCACTCACCCAACTTGGGCTGTGGCGAGGTGGTGTATGCAGCCAGGGCATTCTGCTCCGGCAAAGAAGACAGGCTGGTGGGCATACTGTCCACATGGAACTCAAGCGTCTGGACGGCACCATTCACATGGTTGCCCGAGTAATAAGCATCGGCATGAGCCTGGGTGGCTGCCATGCCAAGGATAGAGACAAAAGCAAGCGATTTTTTCATAACTGGTTCATTTTGTATTGCGCAAAGGTACGAAAAAAAACCGACACAAGCATAAAAGTTTCTTTTTTTTGCTTGTATCGGCCTGTAAAATTAGAAAATAGGTGTACCTATGCAGCCGTTGGGTGCCTGAATGTGGAGCAAGGCACAGACGGTGGCGGCAATGTCCGTCATGTAACAGGGGCGTGTGCTTTCGCCATGCTGGATATGCCAACCCATGAAGAGCAGTGGGATATGCGTATCGTATGGATTCCATGCACCATGGGTAGTGCCGCGCATGTGCCGGTAATTGTAGTAGGCAGGCTTGAGCACTACCTGCACACCACCGCTACGCTCACGGTTAAAACCATTGATGGCACGGTACTTCACCTCGTCGGGAACACTCTCTGTCGATGTCTTCTCCATATCGAAGGCATAGAGCACACGGGCATCCTTCTTGAGACGGTTTACCACAGTCTGCTTGATGGCTGCATAGTCGAGGTGCAGCGAGTCGATGAGTGCACGGTCGAAGAACACCTGATAGTTCATGCATGCCTTTACCAGTTTTCCGACTGACGGGTACTGTGCGGCAAGCTCCTGGTTGAGCAGCTTGGCGCATTCGCGGTCATCCCAGTTGCCGGCGGGTATGCGCTGGTCCTGCAGATATTTTGCATTGTTCATGCCGCCGTGGTCGGCCGTAAGGAAAAGGAGATAGTTGCCCTTGCCCACCTTCTGGTCGAGGAAAGAGAAGAATTCGGCAAGCGAGCGGTCCAGGCGCAGGTAGCAGTCTTCTATCTCCACGGCATTGGTTCCGAGTTGGTGGCCCATGTAGTCGGTGCTGGAGCAGCTCACGGTAAGCATGTCGGTCTCTGTTCCCTGTCCCAGGTTCTCGCCTTCCACTGCAGCCTTGGCCATATCGAGCGTAAGGCTGTTGCCGAATGGTGTGTTGCGGATAATCTTATAGCCGTTTTTCTTGTACAGGGCAGGAAGGTCGAGCGGCAGCACAGCCTTCTCGCCTTTCACGATACCGTCCTCATACTCCGTCTCGTCGGCAGTACTCTCCTTATAGGTGTCTTTGGGGTAGAGGGTTTCCCACTTGGCGGAAAGATACTTGTCTGCGACCTTCTGGTCGTTGAAACGCTTCACCCAGTCGGGCAGCTGGTCCATATAGAACGAACTGGTAATGAAGCGGCCTGTCTTGTCGTCAAACCAGAAGGCCCCGTTGGCATGATGGCCGGCAGGCAAGATGGAGGCACGGTCCTTGAGTGCCACACCTATAACCTTGGAACGGTTGTTGGTGGCAAGCCGCAGTTCGTCACCGATGGTGGTAGTCCACATGTTGCGCGGAGACATGAGGCCGGCCTTACTGTCACTGCCCACGGGTTTAACGGTTTTGTCATCAGTACAGTAGACGGTCTTTCCGTCTATCATGAAGTTGTTGCCGGCAATGCCGTTGATGGAAGGTACCGAACCGGTATAGATACTGCTGTGGCCGATGGCCGTGACGGAAGGGATGTAGGGTATGCGTGTATTCTCGCAACTGAAGCCCTCACCCAGCAGACGCTTGAAGCCTCCTTCGCCATAACGGGCATAATAACGGTAAAGATAGTCCCAGCGCATCTGGTCTACCACGACACCCACCACAAGCTTGGGACGCTCGGGCTGTGCCTGTGCCATCGTGCAGAGAGCACAAAGTGCCATAACGATTGTCAGAATCTTTTTCATACTTTTATCATGTTGTTTATCTGTGTCTCACTTGATTTTTATCCCGTCTTGGGGGCATACGGCTGACGGCATCCCCTTCATGGATGGATGCAAAGTTACGACTTATTTGTTACAAAAACAATGCGGGGAGATGAATATTTCGAATCTGATTACAAAAAAGGATTGGCAGCGTCTTAATAGATAGGACAGTATCTACCCCAAAAGTAGTACAAGTCATCATACACCAAACAAACTACAGAACATGACCAAGTCAAGAACCTTACTCGCCGTGGCTGTCTTTACGCTCATGCCATGGACGGCCTTTGCCCAAAAGGTCAACATCACTACAGCAAAGAATGCTTCCAACCGACAGTTGTACGCTGCCGAATATCTGCAGAAAAAACTGGAAGCCATGGGATTCCCTACTGTCATAAACGGCAAGAAAGGGGAATACCGCATCATGCTGGCGCAGGCAGAAGACACCACAGGACTGAAGAAGGAGGGATTCGCCTGGAGCAGAAAGGGCAAAAAGATACAACTGACAGGCAACGACGGCTCGGGAGTCATCTACGGCTGTAACGAAATAGCAGAACATGTGAAGCAATACGGCTCACTCGACTTGCCACTGTCGAGAACAGACGCACCCGAGATGGTACTGCGCGGGGCCTGCGTAGGACTGCAAAAGACGGTATACCTGCCAGGCCACCAGGTATACGAATACCCCTATACACCGGAAAACTTCCCCTGGTTCTACGACAAAGAGCAGTGGATAAAATATCTGGACATGCTCGTCGACAACAAGATGAATTCGCTCTACCTCTGGAACGGTCATCCGTTTGCCTCGCTGGTAAAACTGAAAGACTATCCGTTTGCCCTCGAGGTGGACGAGGACACTTTCCAGAAAAACGAAGAGATGTTCTCTTTCCTGACCAAGGAGGCCGACCGCCGCGGCATCTTCGTCATACAAATGTTCTACAACATCATACTGTCCAAACCCTTTGCCGACCACTATGGTCTGAAGACACAGGACAGACACCGCCCCATCACACCGCTCATCAGCGACTATACGCGCAAGTCGGTGGCTGCTTTCATAGAGAAATATCCCAACGTGGGACTGCTGGTATGCCTCGGCGAAGCGATGAACACATATGAAGACGATGTGGAGTGGATGACGAAAACCATCATACCGGGAGTGAAGGACGGACTGAAAGCACTGGGAAGAACCGACGAGCCTCCTGTGCTGCTGCGCGCTCACGACACCGACTGCAAGATGGTAATGGAGGCAGCACTGCCGCTGTACCGCAACCTGTACACCATGCACAAATACAATGGCGAATCGCTGACGACATACGAACCTCGCGGCCCATGGACAAAGATTCACACCGACCTCGCTGCACTGGGGTCTACCCACATCAGCAACGTCCATATCCTTGCCAATCTGGAACCGTTCCGCTGGTCATCGCCCCTGTTCGTGCAAAAGGCGGTAACGGCCATGCACGACACCCACCACGCCAACGCACTGCACCTCTACCCGCAGGCAAGCTACTGGGACTGGCCCTATACAGCAGACAAATTGGCCAACGGGCAGAGGGAAATGCAACTGGACCGCGACTGGATGTGGTACAAGACATGGGGACGCTACGCATGGAACTGCCGCCGCGACTTCGCTGAAGAAGGAATGTACTGGGACAAAGTCCTGGCCGACTACTATGTGCCTGATGCAGCAAATGCCGACAGCAAAAGCAACGCCACGCAAGACCTTTCTGTTGCCGACAGCATACGCAAGGCCTACGACGAGAGCGGAGAAATAGCACCCAAGCTGCTGAGACGGTTCGGCATAACCGAAGGCAACCGACAGACATTGCTCCTGGGCATGTTCATGAGCCAACTGGTAAACCCCTACAAGTATACCATCTATCCCGGATTCTACGAGAGCTGCGGACCTGAAGGAGAGAAACTCATCGAGTACGTGGAGAAGGAATGGAAGCACCAGCCACATGTGGGCGAACTACCCCTCGACATCGTGGCACAGACAGAAGCCCACGGCGACAAGGCTGTGGCTGCCATCGACGCAGTGGCAGACAAGGTAACAGGCAACAAGGACGAGTTCGGCAGACTGCAGAACGACATGCACTGCTACCGCGAATTTTCCTATGCCTTCGGATGGAAAGTGAAAGCCGCACAGCATGTGCTCAACTACAAATGGGGAAAGGACATCAAGGAACTGGACGCTGCCGTCCCCCTGCTGGAGAAAAGTCTGGAGCACTACCGCAAGCTGGTGGACCTGACCAAAGACACCTACCTCTACGCCAACTCTATGCAGACGGCACAGCGCCGCATCCCTATCGGCGGGGACGGTGGGCACATGAAGCACTGGAGCGAACTGCTGCCAAAATACGAGCAGGAACTGGCAAACCTGAAGAAGAACATCGCCATGCTTAAGGCACAGGCTACGGGAAACTACAGCGTAAAGGCAGAAGTCATCAAACCACTAAAGAACGCCGACATAGAACTGGAGGGATTCCAAACGGTAAAGATAGAGAAAGGAGCCAAGCTGTTCTGTGACCTGGACAGTGTGGTGACAGATTTCGCCCCGGAACTGAAAGGAATGAAAGCTCTCATAATGAACAGCGGGGAGCTGCGCAAGAACTCTGCCAAGATAGTGTTCAGTTGCAAAAAGCCAGTACACCTGTTGGTAGGGTATTTCCGCGATGACCAGATGAAATATGCAAAGGCACCAAAACTGGAAACAGATGCCACGGCAAACGACTACGGACAGGCAGAGCCACAACTGACCAGCGCCATCCGCATAGACGGCATGCCACAGGTAAACGTACACAAATACGATTTTGAGGCGGGCAAGCACACACTGCTGTTGCCCAAAGGCATCATACTCGTTCTGGGAGCTACAAGCGACAAGATAACTCCCCGCGAGGCAGGTTTGTCGGGCACAGACAAAGCCATAGACTGGCTGTTCTATTAAGGCTGGTTCTAAACTGTAGGAGGTACAGCGCCCTCGCTGTACCAAGCAAGGGGGAGGACATTGCTTTTGCTTCTTTTGATTGGTACGGCCATTCTTACTTGAGGCTTCTTTGAGTGGTACGGCGGGGGCGCCGTACCACTCAGGCAAAGAATTGTAGCTTCGCCCATGAGAAATGTACCAACTTATTTTTTATCATTACTAAAAAAAAGGTCTGCAAGTAAGCACTTGCAGACCTTTTATGTAGCGGGGGTGGGACCCGAACCCACGACCTCCGGATTATGAATCCGACGCTCTAACCAGCTGAGCTATCCCGCCAACACACATAACAATTTCTTGTTTGCGGCTGCAAAGGTAATACAAAAATCACAACTGAACAAATTTTTTCGGCAATATTTTTATATTTTTCTTCTTTTTTCTTTTCGTACAGGCATTTCACACTATAAAAGACAGTGTTTCACCTCTTATAATATACGGACACAGAACCGGACATCAGCACAATCCACACGAGCGATAATCACGAAAAACATCATTACACCATATCGAGTAACATAAAAAAACAAAAAATGCTACGTTTCTGAGTTTTTTATGTTACTTTTGCAAGCTGAAATGCGAATTAAGAAATTAGACATATTCATAGCCAAGCAGTTTGGACTGCTCTTCATAGGCACATTCTTCATCTGCCAGTTTGTGCTGATGATGCAATTCCTGTGGAGATACATCGACGACCTCATCGGAAAAGGATTGTCGGTGGAGGTCCTGGCACAGTTCTTTTGGTACATGGGACTTACCCTCGTACCGCAGGCTCTGCCACTGGCTATTCTTTTGTCCTCGCTCATTACCTTCGGAAACCTCGGCGAAAGTTCGGAACTGACAGCTATCAAAGCTGCCGGCATCTCATTGATGCAGGCATTCCGTTCGCTCATCTTCATCACAATCATCGTGATGTGCAGTTCGTTCTACTTCCAGAACAATGTAGGCCCCAACTCTACGATGAAGCTGGCACAACTGCTCATTTCCATGAAGCAGAAAAGTCCGGAGGTGGAAATACCCGAAGGCATCTTCTATGACGGCATACCCAACTGCAACCTCTACGTACAGAAGAAAGATCTCAAGACGGGAAAGCTGTACGGCATCATGATCTACCGCATGACCAACAGCTATGAGGACGCTGCCATTATCCTTGCAGACTCGGGTATGCTGCAAAGTACCGCAGAAAAGAAACACCTGCTGCTGACACTTCACAGCGGTGAATGGTTCGAGAACATGCAGAGCAGTCAACTGGCGGGAAGCGCCGCTGTACCCTACAGAAGGGAATCGTTCATTACCAAAAGAATCGTACTTGACTTTGATGCCGACTTTAACCTCACGGATGCCGGTTCGCTTTCAAACAACGCCAAGGCGAAAGGACTGGCGAGAATAAGCCACGACATCGACTCGCTCAACCAATCATACGACTCCGTAGGGCGCACCTTCCTGCAAGAGGCAAAGATGCGCTATCTGCAGCGTGCATACATCCCGCAACAGGACTCTCTGGCAACGGTAAAGAAAGCGGCCAACATGAAAGTTGACTTCGACACACTGTTCAACAAACTGCAGCCCGAACAGAAACTTGCCGCTGTCAACAATGCCATGTCGACAGTACAGCAAGCCACAGGCGACCTGGACTTCAAAGGCATGATAACAGGCGATGCCGACAAACTGATAAGGGAGCACAAGATAGAAGCCATCAACAAGTTTACACTGGCATTGTCGTGCCTGATATTCTTCTTTATAGGCGCACCACTGGGAGCCATCATCAGAAAGGGAGGACTGGGATTCCCCGTCATCATCTCGGTACTGGTGTTCATCGTGTTCTTTATCCTCGACAATACCGGATACAGAATGTCACGCAACGGACTGTGGGCCATATGGTTCGGAAAGGGACTCGCCACCGCAGTACTGGCACCACTCGCTGTATTCGTGACCTACAAGGCCACCAACGACTCGGTGGTGTTCAACATGGACGCATACCGCGACTTCTTCATCAAACTGCTTGGCATCAAACTGAAGAGGCACATCTTCAGCAAGGAGGTCATCATACACGACCCAGACTATACTGCGGATGCGGAAAGACTGGCAAAGATGAACGAAGACATTACATTATATAATAAGGAGCACCATCTGAAGAAGTTGCCCAACATCATCAAAGTGTTCTTCAAATACCAGCCCGACCACGAGATTGAGCGAATCAACAAAGAGTTGGAAACCGTCATCGAAGACCTTTCCAATACGCGCAACAAGTTCATCCTGCACGACCTCAACCTCTACCCCATCCTGTCGCCAAAGGCACACACCCGCCCGTTCGAGCGCAGATGGCTCAACATTGCAGCCGCCGTTGTCGTACCTATAGGAGTCGTGCTATATATCAGAATGTGGAGGTTCAGACTGCGCCTGTACAAAGACCTCAAGATAGTGATGGCTGCGAACAGCGACATCATCACACGAACAAAAGAAATGTAACTATAAAAAAGTATCAAAAAAAATGGCAGAATTAAAACTCAACAGCATAGAAGAAGCTGTAAAAGACTTCAAGGAAGGAAAATTCGTGATCGTAGTAGATGACGAAGACCGTGAAAACGAGGGCGACCTCATCATTGCTGCAGAGAAAATCGACGCAGAGAAGGTCAACTTCATGCTGAAGCATGCACGCGGCGTACTCTGTGCACCCATCACAATAAGCCGCTGCGACGAACTGGATTTGCCACGACAGGTATCCGAGAATACGTCGGTACTGGGAACTCCCTTCACCGTAACCATCGACAAACTGGACGGATGCTCCACCGGCGTATCCGCACACGACCGCGCAGAAACCATCAAAGCACTGGCCGACCCTAACGCCACGCCACAGACATTCGGAAGACCGGGGCACGTCAACCCGCTATACGCTCAAGACAACGGTGTACTGCGACGCAGCGGACACACAGAAGCCGCCATTGACCTGTGCCGCATGGCGGGGCTTTACCCGGCAGGAGCACTGATGGAAATCATGAACGAGGACGGAACAATGGCAAGACTGCCCCAACTCCTGGAGTTCGCCCAGGAATGGGACCTGAAGGTCATCTCCATCAAGGACATGATAGAATACCGCCTGAAGAAAGAGTCGCTCATCGAAGTGGGCGAAGAAGTGGATTTGCCCACTGAGTACGGACACTTCCATCTCATACCCTTCCGCCAGGCAAGCAACGGACTGGAACACATGGCTCTCACGAAGGGCGAATGGAGTGAAGACGAACCTATCCTCGTACGTGTGCATTCTTCATGTGCCACCGGCGACATCCTGGGCAGCAAGCGATGCGACTGCGGACAACAGTTGCACCAGGCCATGCAGATGATCGAGAAAGAAGGAAAGGGCGTGCTCATCTACATGCAGCAGGAAGGAAGAGGCATCGGACTGATGAACAAGATTGCAGCATACAAGCTGCAAGAAGAAGGCTACGATACGGTTGACGCCAATACACACCTCGGATTCAAGCCCGACGAGCGCGACTACGGTTGCGGGGCGCAGATGCTGCGCCACTTAGGCGTGCACAAGATGCGCCTGATGACCAACAACCCCGTGAAGCGTGTCGGGCTGGAAGCCTACGGACTCGAAATAGTGGAAAACGTTGACATAGAGACCGTCCCGAACGAATACAACGAGCGCTATCTCAAGACCAAGCGCGACCGCATGGGACACACACTCCACCTCGGATAAACTTCATGCCGGGACCATTGCCTTCCACCCCAGGCAATGGTATCGGCATACGCACTGTCCCAAAACATGGGAAGAATTATTACTTTTCAGATACAAACAATCAAATTGTGACATCTTTTCTTCCGAAAAAGAAATAAAATGTCTAAATTTGCACACGACAATCAAAACATCAAGAAAAACTATGGCACAATTATCTGACCGTCTCAACAGACTGGCACCGTCGGCAACACTGGCGATGTCACAGAAAAGCAGCGAAATGAAAGCTCAGGGCATCGACGTTATCAACATGAGCGTAGGCGAACCCGACTTCAACACTCCCGACAACATCAAGCAGGCTGCAAAACAGGCAATAGATGAGAACTACTCACGTTATTCACCCGTTCCTGGCTACCCCGAACTGAGGAAAGCGATTGTTGCCAAACTCAAAAACGAAAACGGACTGGACTACTCCGTCAATGAAGTTATCGTCGGTACAGGCGGCAAGCAAGGTATATGCAATGTCATCCTTGCCTTGGTAAACCCAGGCGACGAGGTCATCATCCCCGCACCATACTGGGTAAGCTATCCGCAGATGGTCAAACTTGCAGGAGGAGAGCCCGTCATCGTAAGTGCAGGATTCGAGCAGGACTTCAAGATGACTGCAGACCAACTGGAGGCTGCCATCACGCCTAAAACCAAAATGCTCATTCTCTGCTCGCCCAGCAACCCGACAGGAAGCGTCTACTCCAAGGAAGAGTTGGCGGCACTTGCTGAAGTACTGAAAAAGCACAAGGACGTATTCGTACTCGCCGATGAGATATACGAGCATATCAACTATGTGGGCCAGCACCACAGTATAGCTGCCGAACCAGGCATGAAAGAGCAGACCATCATTGCCAACGGCGTGTCAAAGGCTTATGCCATGACAGGATGGAGAATTGGCTTTATCGCTGCTCCAGAATGGATTGTAAAAGGCTGTAACAAGTTGCAGGGTCAATATACCAGCGGCACATGCTCCGTGAGCCAGAAAGCGGCAGAAGCTGCATACACACTCGACCAAAGTGCCGTAGAGGAGATGCGCAAGGCTTTCGAGCGTCGTCGAGACCTGATAGTAAAACTCGCCAAGGAAGTACCCGGACTGGAGGTAAACGTACCACAAGGAGCATTCTACCTCTTCCCAAAATGCAGTAGTTTCTACGGCAAGAGCGTGAACGGCCGCACCATCAACAACTCTACAGACCTGGCCATGTACCTGCTGGAAGAAGCCCATGTAGCCACTGTGGGCGGTGACGCCTTCGGAGACCCCGAATGTTTCCGCATGAGCTATGCCACAAGCGACGAAAACATAATAGAGGCACTGCGCCGCATAAAAGAAGCATTGGGAAAGCTGAAGTAAAACAAGACAAAAAAGCAGACTTTGATGCACAAGGAAGCGCAAGAAAAGGATTAAAACGACAACGAAAGGCAAAATATTGACAAAAATAGCGCATATAAGCCGTTAAAACTTCTTAAATGTGGTTTTAGTTATCTTTTAATTACTATCTTTGCGAGAGAAATCTTAACCAACGTGTTACCCTTACACAACAAAGAGTCTACAAAAACAGCAAAAGAATCAATACAATAATTTATTAACTAAAAATTAAAAGTAAAATTATGGCAACTACAAAACAAGCAGCCCCAGCCAAGAAGTCTGAGGGCTTTCAGGGAGTAAGAGGCGCATTCTGGATCATCGTGGTATGCGCTATCATCGCATTCATCCTGTTCTTCACATGGTTCGGAAATGACATGCACTTCCAGGATCCCGGAACAAACGAGCACCCAGCCGACATTTGGGGTACAATCTTCAAGGGTGGTGTTATCGTACCTGTTATCCACACACTGTTGCTCTCTGTATTGGCAATGACTATCGAGCGCTGGATGGCACTCAAGACCGCTACCGGTACAGGCGCACTTCCTAAGTTCGTGGCTAACATCAAGGCAGCCTTGAACGCTAACGACTTCGCAAAGGCCAACCAGCTCTGCGACAAGCAGAAGGGTTCTGTAGCCAACGTGGTTCGCGCTTCCTTGAACGCTTACGCTTCTATGGAGAGCGGTGCTAACGCATCTTTGAAGAAGTCACAGAAGGTAGCTAAGATCCAGCAGGCTCACGAGGAGGCTACTCAGCTTGAGATGCCTACATTGACAATGAACTTGCCAATCATCGCAACAATCGTAACACTTGGTACATTGACCGGTCTTCTCGGTACTGTAACTGGTATGATCAAGTCATTCTCCGCTTTGTCTTCAGGTGGTGGCGCTGACTCTGCAGCACTTTCAGCTGGTATTTCTGAGGCCTTGATCAACACCGCATTCGGTATCGCAACTTCTTGGTGCGCCGTTGTATCTTACAACACATTCACCAACAAGGTTGACAAGTTGACATATGCACTCGACGAGGTAGGTTACTCAATTGCTCAGACATACGAAGCTAACCACACAGAAGAGGCTTAATTTTTGCTAACCCTTTAAAATTTTTATCGCTATGGGTAAAGTAAAAATTAAGAAAAACGACGTCTGGGTCGACATGACACCTATGGCAGATACCATGACCTTGTTGCTTACCTTCTTCATGCTCACCTCCACATTCGTGAAGAACGAGCCTGTAAAGGTAAATACTCCAGGTTCAGTATCTGAGATAAAGGTGCCTGAGAACGGCGTCCTGACAATCTTGGTAAGTCCTGAAAAGGACCCCATGGGCAAACCAACCGGGGAAGGCCAAGTGTTTATGAGTATCGACAATACCGACCAACTGGGTAATACTCTCAGCACAATGACAAACAACTTCGGTGTCACCTTGACACCCAAGCAGATTGAGACATTCAAGAGCGAGGGTATGTTCGGTGTGCCAATGGGCGACCTAAGCACTTACCTGGCTATGAGCGCTAACAAGCGTCCACAGTACATCCAGACAAAGGGTATTCCTCTCGACAGTATCAAAGGTGGCATGAGCGAGTTCCAGCAATGGGTAGACGCAGCCCGCAATGCCAACGAGGACATCAAGATAGCCCTCAAGGCAGATGCCAGCACACCTTATAAGACAGTGAAGAGGGTAATGAACGAGCTCCAGGACATGGACGAGAGTCATTACTATATGATTACACAGCTTAAAAAACAGGGGGACGAATAAATGGCAAAGAAAGAAAGCAAACAGAAAAAAGCTAATGTCCGCGTAGACTTTACGCCTATGGTGGATATGCTCATGCTTCTTATCACGTTCTTCATGCTGTGTACATCATTGAGCAAACCTCAGACAATGGAGCTGACTATGCCAAGTAATGACAAGAACCAGAACGAGGACAACAAGAATGAGTCCAAGGCTTCTGAGACTGTTACTGTCTATGTTGCCGCTGACAACAAGATCTACTACGGTTCAGGTATTCCCGAATACACCAATGTCAACTGGCTCAAGGAGACTACTTGGGGTAATGAGGGATTGCGTAAGGTACTGAGAGAACACGCTACAGAAAACGGCACACGTCCTGTAGAGCGCATCACTCTCGCCGTAAAAGAGTTGAATGCTGCCAAGGCGAAGGATCCAAATATGTATCCGGACAGCATCTACCAGAAGGAGTTGAGCAAAATCAAGGGTGGCGAGCTGAAGGACGGTAAGATACCTACTCTTACCATCGTCATCAAGCCTACTGACAATGCAACATACAAGAACATGGTAGACGCACTCGACGAAATGCAGATATTGAACATTGGTACTTATGTCATTGACAAGCTGAATGCCGACGACGAGAAACTTCTCGAGTCTAAAGGCGTGAAACTCTAACCAACGACAGATACCAACAATTAAAACAAGAAGAAAATGGCAAAAATTGATCTTTACGATCCTAAATGGGTCGAAATGGTTTTCGCCGGAAAGAACAAGGAGTATGGCGCATACCAGCTCCGTAAGGGTACTTCCGGACGTAACATCAAAGCGCTTGTCATCTTGGTCGTAGCTGCAGCACTCGTCGGTGGTTTCCTCGCTTGGAAAGTAATCGAACAGAAACAGGCTGAAGAGCAGCAGGCTTACATGGAGGCTATGCAGTTGGCACAGCTCCAGGAGCAGGCTAAGAAGCGTGAGAAGAAAGAAGAGCCCGTAAAGCCAAAGATAGAACAGAAGAAAGAGATACCTGTGGCTCGCGAGACTCAGAAGTTTACTGCACCTGTCATCAAGAAGGATGAACTCGTAAAAGAGGAGAACCAGGTGAAGCAGATGGATAAACTGGATGACAAAGTGGCTGTCGGCACCGAAAACAAAGAAGGTGTCAAAGACCGTAACGTAGAAGCTGTGCGCACGGAAATCGCCGTGACTGCACCACCTCCACCACCAGCACCGAAACCTGAAGTTTCCAACAAGGTGTTCGATGTCGTTGAGGAGATGCCAAGCTTCCCCGGAGGTTTTGCAGCACTTAACACGTTCCTCAAGAACAACCTGAAGTATCCTGTCGTAGCACAGGAGAACGGTGTACAGGGCCGTGTTACGGTTGGTTTCGTCGTTGAGCGCGATGGTTCCATCACCGATGTCAAGGTAATCAAGTCTGTAGACCCGTCTCTCGACCGTGAGGCTGTACGCGTTGTCAAGGCAATGCCTAAGTGGACTCCCGGTAAGCAGAATGGTTCTGCTGTACGTGTGAAGTACAATTGTCCAGTTGTATTTAGATTGCAGTAATAGAATGAAGAAAACATCTTATATATTTTTATTTATAGGATTAACGACACTGTCCTTGGCTATCCTCTCGTCTTGCGGCGGGAAGAAAGCCAAGGACGGCAGAACTGACACTCCGACATCAGGGACAATACAGTTTGTCTCTGACGAAAGTTTAAGTCCTATCATCGATGAAGAGAGGACACAATTCGAATTCGAATATCCCAAGGCGCACTTGAAGCCACTCTATACGGATGAGGTTACGGGACTTCAGATGATCAAGGATTTCAAGACAACTCTGCTTTTTACCACTCGCAACTTGAAACAAAGCGAGATAGCATACTTGAAATCAAAAAGCAACGTCATACCCTCTGTTTTCCCGATAGGCTATGACGGATTGGCATTTATCGTAAACAGGAACAACAACGACACTTGCATAACCGTCAACGACATCAAGCGCATACTGACAGGCAAGGCCACCAAATGGAGTGACATCGTTCCTGGCTCTAAAAGAGGCAATATAGAGGTCGTATTCGACAATACCCGTTCAGCTACGACCAACTTTGTTGTCGATTCCGTTCTACACGGAGAGAAACTCGGTGCCAACATTATGGCAGCGAAAACAAGTAAACAAGTGGTAGACTATGTGGACGAGACGCCTAATGCCATAGGTGTGATAGGCAGCAACTGGCTCAACGACCGGAGAGACTCTACCAATACTACTTTCAAGAAGAATATACACGTAGTACAGATATCCATCAAGGACAAAGCTACCGAAATGAACAGCTGGAAACCTTACCAGGCATATCTCTTAGACGGAAGATACCCGTTTGTACGGACCATATACGCCATTGTAGTAGACCCACACAAGGCTCTGCCTTGGAGTTTCGCCAACTACATAACCAACCCAAGAGGGCAACTAATTCTCTTCAAGACAGGACTTCTCCCCTATCGCGGTGACATTACCTTCAAGAAGGTAAACGTAAAGAATTGATAGAATTAATAAAAGGTTCGCAAAAGGAAGAGAGAAGGCGGCTAAAGCAACACCCGAGATTCATAGTAAAAGATATCATTCCCAGCCCAAACGGCACAAACCTTTGAGCATTAGGAGTACCCATAAAATAACTGAAATATGAAAGCAGTAAAATATCTTGTAGCCGGCATGCTGATAATGGGATTGTCAGCCCCGGTAATGGCTCAGGACGTAAATTATCTGGATTTACTGAAGCCTATTGAGAACAGCCTCAAAGCTGGCAACACAGACCCTAAGGGCCTTGAGAAGAGTGTGAAGGAATATACCAAGGAGTTCAAGAAGAACCCCAAGGCATTAGTTGCTCTCGGAAACTTGTTTGCAGTAAACAAGAACTACGAAAAAGCCACAGAACTGGCTAACATGGCACTTGCAAAAGACTCACACTTTGGCGATGCTTACTTATTGCTGGGCGATGTGGAAGCCATGCAGGACAAAGGTGGCGAGGCAGCAAGCTGGTACAAGCAGTGTATGACCATGGATCCAAAGAACCCTCAGGGATACATCAGCTATGCCAACGTTTACCAGAAGATAGACCCAGCCGGAAGTGCCGAAGCCTTGAAGCAGTTGAAACAGGTAAACCCCGATTATCCTTACGAGGCAAAGGCTGGTTACAATTACTACAGCAACCAGAAGTTTGAAGAGGCATACAATCTGTTCAAGCAGACTGACCCCAACAAACTGGAGGAGTATATCTATGTTGCTTATGCCATTACAGACTATATGCTCAACAAGAAGGATGAAGCATTGACTTTGTCTGAGAGCGGTCTGCAAAAATTTGCAAAGGACGCAACCTTCCACCGCGTAGCTCTTTGGTCGGCAGTAGACCTGCAGAAGTTTGACGCAGCACTGAAGCATGCCGATGTCATTATGGGAACAGACTCCATCAAGAAGACCGCCCGTGACTATAACTATTACGGTATGGCTCTCGTGGGAAGCCAGCAATACGACAAAGCCATCGAGCAATATCAGAAGGCTTACGAGCTGAAGAACGATGACCCCAAGCCATTGCAGTACATCTCTGAGGCTTACAAACAGAAAGGCGACGAAGACAAGGCTCTGGAGTATAATGACAAATACATGAGCAAGAATGCAGATGCAAGCCCGTCAGACTATGTAAAATGGGCAGACATCTACAACTCAAAGGCCAAGAAAGGCGGTGCTGATAAAGCCAACAGCGTAAACAAGGCCATCGAGATTTACAATGCCATGGCAGCTAAATATCCATCACTGAAGTCATATGCCGACTTGCAGGCAGCCAACATAGCCTTTGCCAACGAGTTGGACGACAAGGCGCTCGAGAACTACCAGAAGGTTATCGATGAAGTTGCTTCGAAGCAATACGATGAGGACGAGAAGGGTTATCTGATGCAGGCATACAAGAATGCGGGCTACATCTACTGGAGTTCAAAGAATGACCTCGATACAGCAAAGCCATACTTCGAGAAACTTTTGCAGCTTGACCCCAACAACTCACTTGCCAAGAAAGCACTTGGTTTGGAGGAGAGCACTGAACAGTAATCGGTTGAGAAAAACAAATACATTAAAGAGAGGGTGTACTGCACACCCTCTTTTTTTATGTAGACGAAATGAGGGGGCACCTGCACCAATCGTACCATGTTTTTATCTTCACTGTGACGATAAAAAAACAACTTGGTACAGCGAGGGCGCTGTACCTCCTACAGTTACCCATACTTGCCAAAAAAGGCAATCATAGGAGGTACGGTGCCCCCGCCGTACCACTCAGGTAAGAAATTGTAACTTCGCCAAAGAGAAATGTACAAACTTATTTTTTAATCATTACACTATATAAACATGTGGTTTATCTTCACTATATAAAAAAGGAAGAGCGACCCATATAGAGTCGCTCCTACAGTGTTTTATGTAACTAAAAGTATCTTTCCTTAAAGATTAAGGAAGACTGATTGCCTCGTTAGGACAAACATCAGCGCAAGTGCCGCACTCTGTGCATGCATCAGGGTTGATAGAATACTTGTCGCCCTCAGAGATTGCACCTGATGGACACTCATCGATACATGTACCGCATGCGATACAATCGTCACCAATTACGTAAGCCATAATAATAATGTTTATAATTAATAATGTTTTGTACTAATCCATAGGTTTTACTCGTTTCAGCCACGATACCTACTTTATATGGTGCAAAGGTAATAAATATTTTTGGAATACCTACAATTGGGTATCACTTTTTTTGTAATACATACTCAGTCTAAATAACAGCAGAAACAATAAGTCGGGAAAAACTACGTTATATAAGCATGAAGAAGAAACTGTTCATATTCACTTTAATCGTTGTGTCGGTATTCGCAAAGAGCATGGCACAAGAGAGGACTGTTGAAAACAGACCTTATACTGACCTGCGTAAGTTCCATTTCGGAGTACTTATCGGTATGCACCTACAAGACATAGAATTGGTCAATGCAGGTCATCAAACGTATATAAACGATGCAAACGAAGAAGTACCCACCTGTGTTACTGTAGACCAAGACCGTTGGGATCCGGGCTTTACTGTCGGGGTATTGGGCGAGACACGCCTCAGCACACATTTTCAGTTGCGTATAGCACCAGCCATGTATTTTGGAACACGTCAGCTCGTTTACCATAATCTCTTGCAAAAAGATGCCAACGGTCAACCGACAGAACAACGGCAAGAGATGAAGACTGCATATTTCTCAACCGCGTTCGAACTGATATTCGCTGCACCACGATTCAACAACCATCGGCCTTATATCATGGCAGGACTGAATCCTATGCTCAACCTGAACAGCACAAACGACGATTACCTCAAGCTCAAGAAGTCGGACGTTTTTGTGGAAGTTGGCCTTGGTTGTGATTTCTACCTTCCATTTTTCAAATTGCGGCCAGAATTGAAGTTCATGTTCGGCCTGTCAAATACTATCGACAAGAACCATGTCAACAATATACAGGACAAGAACATGTTGCCATATGCGATGTCTGCAAAAGAGGCGCATAGCAAAATGATAGCACTAACCTTCTACTTCGAATAATACGAGCAACGATTCATGACACGAAATAACGGCAATAGGGGATATATCACAAGACACATCCCCTATTGCCGTTATTTTACCTTTGTCAAGTCGAGCACCATCTTTCCTATCCAGATTCCGCTTTTCCCGTTCTGGTCTACAGGAACTGGCACCCCGGCAAGATTGTCCAAGTATTCCAACTTCTTGAAGTAAGTATGGCTATGCCCGCCAAGGACAAGATCTATATACCTCGTAGCAGGCACCATCTCCGTATCATCTATGCCGTCGATGTCCCAACCGAGATGAGACAGACAGATAACCATATCGCATTTCTCCTTCTCTTTCAGATACGTTGCCGTTTCATTGGCCTTACGTATAGGGTCTTCATATTTGATACTTCCATAATTGGCCTCACTTACCAGGCCAGCCAATTCCGGACAAACCCCAAACACACCTATTTTCAGCCCTTTTCTATTAAGGACAACATAAGGTTTGACTATCCCGGCAAGAGGCGTCCCCGTGAAGTCATAGTTGCAACATACGATAGGGAACTGCGCCATCTTGAATATCCTTGCCATGTTATCGATACCGAAATCGAACTCATGGTTGCCAATGGTAGCAGCATCGTACCCCATTTCGTTCATCAACCCAACCTCCACATCACCTTTGAAGAGCGAATAGTAGGGCGAACCTTGCGAGAAGTCACCACTGTCGAAAAGTAACAAATCCGGATTGGCCCTACGTTCCTCCTTAAGCATTGCCACCCTGCGAAGGTATCCGCCACGGTCAGCCAAAGCTGTATCAGCCATATTCGGATTGACTGGCATGACACAAGAATGGGTATCATTAGTATGCAACACAACAAGCTGCACTTTATCCCCCTGCGATTTCTTGACCTTTTTGGCGAACGTGGAAGAAGGCTGGCATAAGAAAGCTGTTGCAGCCAGAGTAATATATAATAATGTATGTCTCATTACTTTGTTCTATTTTAATTATTCAACGACACATCTCCCTTCCACTCTCGACTCCACGCTTTCGCCCTTTGCCATTTTTTCCCGGAAGTAGTCCATAATGATGTACCTCACGTTATTTTCGGCCTTTTGGGGTGCCAGGACATCCGTCCCACTCTTGAAAGCTACCAGCTGGTCGTTGCCTTCAGCCAGATAATCAAGCGTGGCGATACGATACGACTTGGACGAATCAACGGGCACGCCATTAACAGTAGCCTGGGAAAGGTGTCCGTCCTTTGTTATCACAAGTTTCACAGCATGGCTCAACCCCTCTCCTCCCCTATGTGCAATTTGCCGGAAAAGTTCCTGTACCTTCTCACCACTAAGCGTAAGGAAGCAAATCTTGTTTTCGAAGGGAGCCATGTCGTTAATGTCACCTACCGTAATCTTTCCTTGGGGAAGACCAGAACGGATACCTCCCATATTGTATACTGAGAAGTCCGGGGATTCTCCAAACTTCTTTCCCGCCCAAACCAGTATGTCGCACAGCAGGTTGCTCAGCTCACTTTCGGGGCGGTGCCGTGCCATATAATGGGCAGCCGTGCCCACCACAGGTCCCATTACGCTGTCGACCTTAACTTTGTAAGGAGCTATAAATGCTGCAGCAGCACTGTCAGGGGCATTATCCCAGCGTTTGTCCATAAGGATGCGTGTACGTTCTACTTTAGCCACCTTGTACTGCTGTGCAGAGACAGGAGCTGCAGTCAGCAAGCCCAACAGCAGCATAGATGTAAAATGATGGTTTTTCATATTTTCCAATTTGTCTATATGTACATGCAAAGGTACATCAAAACGAAGAATTAAACAAAAAAAATCGACGGAAACAGCAATAAAGCATCTGAAAGCTTGCATGGTAAGAGAAAATGTCGTAACTTTGCAGCCGCTTTTCGACGTAACCGCTGACAGGACTGAAGAGTAGTCCTTCATGTTGCGCAGGAACGACAAACAATTTTTTAATATCTACAAAAATGGATTTGATTAAAGTTGCTGAAGAAGCATTTGCAACCGGCAAGAAGTTCCCTGAGTTCAAGTCAGGTGACACCATCACAGTCGCTTACAAAATCGTCGAGGGTACCAAAGAGCGTATCCAGCTCTACCGTGGTGTAGTCATCAAGATTTCCGGCCACGGAGACAAGAAGCGTTTCACTGTTCGCAAGATGTCTGGCACAGTAGGTGTAGAGCGTATCTTCCCTATCGAGTCACCGGCCATCGACTCTATCGAGGTGAACAAGCGCGGTAAGGTACGTCGTGCCAAGCTCTACTACCTGCGTAAGCTTACAGGTAAGAAGGCCCGCATCGCAGAGAAGAAGACTGTTGCCAAGGGCGCAGAGTAATTCTTACGGCGAAAAGACGGCAGTATTTCCAAATACTTGCAGTCACGGCAAAAAGATAAAGAGGGGTACGTTACATTTGTAACACCCCTCTTTTCTTTTATCTTTAACGCAAGTATTTTCTGCTATCTGCCGGCGCTTCCAGAATCTGTTTCCCCGCCCTCGTAATTCACTTGGGCATCATCCTCTCCGTGCAAGGCATCGTGAAAATCCTCCCAACTCTGGAACCCTGCAAAGAGAGCCAACCTGTCAAGGGTGTCTTTAGAAGGTTTTTCCGCCTTCTTCATATGTCTCCACATCTTGTGCAACGCCTGCGCATTCATGTGTTTGATTCCTTTTTTCATAAACCGGACTTTTATCGTGTCTTACTACCCGTCTGCAGTGTGAACCTATACGGACAAGCTTTGTTTTTCGCATGCAAAATTACAAAAAAGAAATGTAACACTGCGCAAGGGGGAAGATTTTATCAACTTTTTAATAAAGCATAGACAATATACGCTGCATTTTTTGTAACTTTGCGCACAAAAAGCAGACAAGCCTCCACGACTTGTTGCGGCTTGCTCTAAAAACTTCAATACAAATGAACGAATTAGCATTAAAGTACGGTTGCAACCCAAACCAAAAGCCATCGCGCATCTATATGGCAGATGGCAGCGAACTCCCCATCGAAGTAGTCAACGGCCGTCCGGGCTACATCAACTTTCTGGATGCCCTGAATTCATGGCAGTTGGTCAAGGAACTGAAATCAGCCACAGGCATACCTTCGGCAGCAAGTTTCAAGCACGTGTCTCCCGCCGGTGCCGCCATCGGCCTCCCATTGAGCGAGACACTCAAAAAGATTTACTTCTGCGATGACATCGACTTCGAGCTGTCACCCCTTGCCTGCGCCTATGTCCGCGCACGCGGTGCTGACCGCATGTGCTCATACGGCGACTTTGTTGCCCTCAGCGACGTTTGCGACAAGGCTACCGCCCTCCTCATCAAGCGTGAGGTAAGCGACGGAGTGATAGCACCGGGCTACACCCCTGAAGCCATAGAAGTATTGAAGGAGAAACGCAAAGGCACTTATTGCGTCCTCCAGATTGACCCCGAATACAAACCGGCCCCCATCGAGCGCAAACAGGTATTCGGCATTACGTTCGAGCAGGGACGCAACGAGGTAAAACTTGACGACCCCGCACTCTTCGAAGACATTCCCACCAAGAACAAGACATTTACAGCCGAGGCGAAACGCGACCTCATCATCTCGCTCATCACCCTGAAGTACACACAGAGCAACTCCGTCTGCTACGTAAAAGACGGTCAGGCCATCGGCATCGGTGCCGGCCAGCAGAGCCGTATCCACTGCACACGCCTTGCAGGCAACAAGGCCGACGAGTGGTGGTTGCGCCAGTGTCCGAAAGTCATGAACCTGCCTTTCAAGGAGAAAATTCGCCGCGCTGACCGTGACAACACCATCAACGTCTATATCTCTGACGAATGGGAAGACGTACTGCAAGACGGTGTATGGGAACAGTTCTTCACCGAAAAGCCAGAGCCTCTTACCCGCGAGGAAAAGAAAGCATGGATAGCCCAGAATAAGGGTGTATCGGTAGGAAGTGACGCCTTCTTCCCCTTCGGCGACAACATCGAGCGTTCCCACAAGAGCGGTGTGGAATACATCGCCCAGGCAGGTGGTTCCATCCGTGACGACAATGTCATCGACACTTGCGACAAATACGGCATTGCCATGGCATTTACACACGTGCGCTTGTTCCACCACTAAAGAGTGAAGAACGAAGAGTGAAGAGTGAAGAGTGAAAAATCCAATTGCTTTGCAGATATGAGCGATATCGACGATATTATCATGGGCGGCATGGTTTTCAAAGGCGGCGGCGGACCGAAAAAGGACGACGATGGCAAGGTGAAGACCAAGGCCAAGAAGAAGAAATATATCACCGGTGCACACGGAAGCGGTTCAGCGCGCCAGAAAGCCAAGTACAGGCAGCAACGCGCCAACCGGCACAAGTAAGAAACAGGAAAAAGTATATAAAAAAGGCAAGGGTTGGCTTCCTCACGGAAGTCAACCCTCATTATTAGTCATATCAACATAAAATTATAATTTATATATAAGAGAGATTCTAAACGATTCTGGCAAAGGTGCCTATTCTGCAAGACACCTTTTGCCATTCATCAGATGCTTACCGAAAGCATTACATCAAAGCTTTGATATCGGAGAGAGGTTTCTTCTCCATAGTGCCGTCTTTGTATGTTACAGTAAAGAAATCGTGTACCGACTTTCCATTCTTGAACTGTACGACAGCCACACCACCCTCACGAAGCTGCAAAGTGAAATATCCTTCACGCTTGCCGTTCACATACTTGCCGTGCCATTTCTCCTTGCCGTTCTTATAGTAAGAGGTCACTTCACCGTTGAACACCGAGTTTCTGTCGTTACCCAGGTCTATGAAAGAATAGCCTCCCTCTGCACGCAGGTTACCGTTCATATAGTAGTCCTGGAACACGTTCTTCTTCGTCAAACCGCTACCTGTCGTCATAAGAAGGCGATAATAAGCAGCCTGGTCGGCAGAAGCTACGTTACTCATATTCTCGGCATAATAGATAGTGTCTGCAACAACGGTAGCGTTCTCTACGTGCTTGCGTCCAAAACTTGCAACTGCTATCAAAGCCATTACGGAAAATAATATTGCTCGTTTCATAATTATTACGTTTTATAGGTTTATATTCTTTGTTTTTTCTGATGCAAAGATAGTTCTTTTTCGCACACGTTGTTGTTTTCCTTAACTCAATTTTATTTTATTTTTTACCCGCCTTTTATTTTGAAAGTTGTAGCGCACACAATTTTAAGAATCCATACTTTTAATACTTAAAACTTACACTTTGTCAAACAAGAATACAATAAACCTTATTACCACGTACACCATGCTTACACTTTGATAGCGAGCGTATACAAACAGAGCATGACTAAATTGAACTGAACCAACGGAAGATATAGAGATTCAACAGAAGAACCGAAAAAACGCACGTACGTGTGTTGCTTGATGCACGTACGTGCGATGAGCAATGAACGTACGTGCGATGAGCAATGCACGTACGTGAGATGAGCAATGCACGTACGTGAGATGAGCAATGCACGTACGTGAGACAGCCAAAGCACGTACGTGTGTTTTTGAATGCGCCATTACCTAAGCACAAATGTATACAGGCGCGTTGGCAAATGCAAGTTTACAGGAACATCTATTTACTCTTTCGTGATTTGACCCTTCCTCCTTTAGTCAAAGTAAGAACAGAAGACTGTAGTTTTTTTGCCACATGGTCAAAAACCACAGCGGGATTAAACCTTCTGCCTCTGAAGAGCATTTCAAAATGCAGATGCTCAGTAGTAGCACGGCCGGTACGGCCGGTCAGGCCGATAACCTGCCCGGCTTTTACCTTGTCTCCCTTCTTGACAAGGTTCTTCGACTGATGGCTATAGAGTGTCTCAAAGCCATAGGCATGGCGCACACGTATACAATTGCCATACCCGGCAAAAGGTCCCGAACTCACAACTACGCCATCAAAGGCCGAAAGGACATTGTCGTTAGGAACGGTTTTGAGGTCTACCCCCGAATGTCTGCGTTTACCTCCGTAAGGACTGATTACTTTTGCGCCAGCCAAAGGATAAGACCAATGCGTAGCCTCTATCTTCTGCAAATCCAGTTCGAAGGCATCGGAAGAGACAAACGGGTCGTTTACCTCGTCCGGATCGAGCGTAAGCACGGCATTTCGGTTTTTCACATTCGTCTTGCTTCCCGCTTTTTCTGTTGCAGCAGAAGCAACAGCACTTTTACCGTCCGCGGCAACAGAGATATTTACCCTATTGCCGTTTTTACGGAAAAGCACCGTCTGCCGTCTCAATTTATGGCTCTTGATGTCCAGTATTGTTTCCGGATTTATCCTGGCACCGTTTACCATTATGGAGAAATCGCAGTACACCTTTCCCTCCTTTCCTCCCACAATGGCTACAGTCTGTCCGGCATCCACACGTTGTCCCACCTTCACGAGGTTTTCTGCATTATAGGCATACACCGTCTCGAGACCATTGTCGTGCCTTATCACCACAACGTTACCGTACCCGTCTGTTTTGCGCGACAGGCGCACCTGTCCGGCGAACATCGCCTTTACTGCATCGCCCTTTTTCGTCACTATCTTCAGTACCCCATTAACGGCACCGTGCACCTTGCCCACTGGCAAGGGGAAGGAATACTCGGCGGAACGGAAATTGGAAAAGTCTACGTTGAAGGCATTGCTATGCTCGAAAAGGCCGGGTGTAGCAATGCTCACCTGCTGTTGCTCGGCAGCGGTAAAGCCGTCTTTGGGCGATGCAAAAGCCACCGCAAGGAACCATACTGTAAGAAGAAAAAGCAATCGGTCTGTTTTTAGGTATGCCATGAATGTTCTGTGTTTAGTTGTTTAGCAGAATGCCTGTATAGATGCGTCCCGACTGTATGCCCAAGCGACGCGCAGAGAAATACTCTTCACTACGTGAATAGGTACAAATATTGGTCTGCTGAATATTGCCTGCGGGTACGCCTGCATGCTGTAATTGGATTGTATTGCAGAGAGGAAGGTCTATATGCCATTTCTTTTGTGGCTGACCGCCTGTTGCAGGGCAGACTGCAGGAAAAAGCCCGGCTATAGCATCCATGTCAAAGCCTTCCTTCCGAAATTCATCGTACACCTCGTTGCCAACCTCAAAAGCCCTCCTTGAGATACCCGGCCCTATCAGAGCCTTCAATTCTGCCGGTTCGGTACGGTACGTCCTCCTCATCTGCTCCACCGTTTTCTGTACGATACGCTTCACTGTCCCGCGCCATCCTGCATGTACGGCAGCTACAGCATGATGATCATCGTCGTAAAGCAAGACGGGTATGCAGTCGGCCGTAGATACCCCGATACAAATACCTTTTTGGTCAGTCATCACAGCGTCTACGCCCTCCAGCAGCTGTTCACGTTCTTCACCGGACAACGAAAAGTAATCCCCACCTATCTGCCTTACTTCCACACCGTGCACCTGATGGGGCAGGAGGATATGGTCTGGCGCAATGCCAAGCCTATCCGCCAACAGTTTGCGATTTTGCTTGATATGCTCAGCATCGTCACCACAATATTCATTGATATTGAACTCGCCATACTTTCCTTGGCTCACCCCTCCCTTTCGGGTCGTAGAAAAAGCTATGACTCCATCAGCAATACGATATTCCATGAATGTTAAGCATTAAATCAGCAAAGCACATGAATTCTTCACTCTTCGTTCTTCACTCTTCGTTGTTCACCCTTCACTTAAATCTACTCGTATTCGAAATCGTCCAGTTCGTCAACATCTTCTATATCTTCCTCATCGATATATTCCACGATGTCTTCACCTTCCGCTTCGAGTTCCTGCTGGAAACGGCTCATATCCTTGTCACGGTGCACCAGGGTATCCTCCGATGTTATCTCCTGCAACTTGTTGCTTTCGGAATTCAGTTCTTTCCAAAGGATGTCCTTCAGTTCCTGTATACCCAGACCGGTAACAGACGAGATGAACACGACAGGCAAGTCGGACGGCAATGTTTCCTTCAGCATCTCCATCAGTTCCTCGTCAAGGAGGTCACACTTGGTTACAGCCAGCACCCGGTGTTTGTCAAGCATCTCGGGGTTGAAGTTCTTCAGTTCGCCCAGCAGCACTTCGTACTCCTTCTTGATATCGTCGGTGTCGCCCGGCACCATAAAGAGAAGTAGCGAGTTGCGCTCGATGTGACGCAGGAAGCGGAGTCCCAACCCCTTTCCTTCGCTTGCGCCCTCTATGATTCCGGGAATGTCAGCCATCACGAAACTCTGGTGGTCGCGATAGTCCACGATGCCCAGTGACGGTTCGAGCGTTGTAAAAGGATAATTGGCTATCTTGGGCCGTGCACTCGAAACGGCACTCAGCAATGTCGACTTTCCTGCATTGGGGAATCCCACAAGTCCTACATCGGCAAGCAGTTTCAGCTCCATGATGACGGTCATCTCCTGCATAGGTTCTCCGGGCTGCGCATAGCGCGGAGCCTGGTTGGTGGAAGTACGGAACTGGAAATTGCCCAATCCGCCGCGTCCGCCTTTGAGCAGCAGCACTTCCTGTCCGTCGTAGGTTACGTCGCACACATACTTGCCCGTTTCGGCGTTATACACCACCGTGCCGCACGGTACGTCAATGTAGATATCCTTGCCGTCCGTACCATGGCATTTGTCACGTCCTCCGTTTCCGCCATGCTCGGCAAAGAAGTGGCGTTGGTATTTCAGGTGCAGCAATGTCCAGTAGTTGTGGTTGCCGCGCAAATAAATGCTTCCTCCACGTCCGCCGTCACCACCGTCAGGACCGCCGTTGGGCTGGTACTTCACGTGGCGCAGGTGCATGGAGCCTTTACCACCCTTACCAGAGCGGCAGTTTATTTTTACATAGTCAACGAAATTGGATTCAGCCATAAATAGAATGTAATTGATTTATAGGCGTGTTCTGAAAATTCCACGCATTGTTAAACTTCTTTTTAGACGGAAGCTGTTAGACCATTTCAAGAACCCGCCTAAATTTACAATAATTGATAATTTATAGTCTTCTGCTGTCCTTCAACATAAAATCGCAGACTTAACTATAAATTATCAATTATACATTCATCCCTATCTTACAGGTTGTCGATTACCTCACACACTCTTGCGAAGATTTCGTCTACAGTGCCGAGACCTTCCACGTGGTGGTGGATACCCTCCTTCTCATACCAGTCGATGAGGGGAGATGTCTGTGTATGATATACGTTGAGACGCTTCTTGATGGTCTCCTCGTTGTCGTCTGAACGGCCGCTCTCTTTGCCACGGTTGATAAGGCGGGCCATCAGTTCGTCCTCTGGCACTGCAAGTTCTATCATGGCAGCTACCTTGTGTCCGCGCTCTGCAAGCATCTTCTTCAGGGCCTCAGCCTGGGGAGTGGTACGGGGGAAACCGTCGAAGATAACACCGGCATGTTCCTTGCCGAAGCTGTCGTATACGCTGGCGAGGATGTCAATCATCAACTCGTCCGGAATCAACTGTCCGTTGTCGATATACCCCTTGGCAGTCTTGCCGAGTTCTGTACCGTTCTTGATTTCATTACGCAATACGTCTCCTGTTGAAATGTGACCGAGACCATACTTCTCAATCATCTTGTCGCTCTGTGTGCCCTTGCCTGCACCTGGAGCGCCGAAAATTACAATATTCTTCATTTTTACCTTAATATAATAATATAATTTTATGTTTAGCAAGTTGTGTAGGAAATCATCACTCCACGATGGTATAGATATCCCGCAGGTTGCGTCCCTGCTGGTCGTAGTCGAGTCCGTAGCCTACGATAAAGTCATCAGGAATCTCGATGACGGGATACTCTATGTGCAACGGCACCTTCAGTTTTTCGGGTTTCACGAAGAGTGAGCAGATGTGCACGGCCTCCGGATTGCGTGTACCGAGGCTTTCTATCATCTGCTTCATGGTAAGTCCCGACTCCACAATGTCCTCCACGATGATGACGGTACGTCCTGTCAGGTCTTCATTGATGCCGAAGACTTCCTTTACTTTGCCCGTACTCATTGTACCTTGATAAGAGGACAACTTCACAAAGGAAATCTCACTGGGAACGGTTATCATACGCATCAAGTCGGCAGCAAAGATAAAAGAACCGTTCAATACTGCAAGAAACAACGGATTCTTGCCTTCCATGTCATGGTTGATACGGTCTGCCACAACCTTAATCTTGTCCAGGATTTCTGCTTCCGGAATGGAAGTCCTGAATGTCTTGTCCTTGATTTTAACTATACTCATAGTATCAAATGTGATATTTTTCGGCAAAATTACTAAAAAAATACGGAATACATAAGGCTTATAAAGCATTTTTTCGTATTTTTGCAGTACTATGAAGATATTTACGAGTACTCAGATACACGAGCTTGACAAATACACCATCGAGCACGAACCCGTTTCGTCACTACAGTTGATGGAGCGTGCAGCACGCGCCATCACCCACAGCATCGAAGCCGAATGGTCCAACCGCACCCCCGTCATCGTCTTTGCCGGACCGGGCAACAACGGCGGCGACGCACTGGCCGTTGCACGCATGCTCAGCGAGGACAACTACAGTGTCACTGTCTATCTGTTCAACATACACAACAAGCTGTCTGCCGATTGTGCCGCCAACAAGAAACGGCTGCAGGACGGCAAAAAGGTAAAGCAGTTTACTGAGATAACGGTCAACTTCGACCCTCCTACCCTTTCGGAAGACACACTGGTAATAGACGGTCTTTTCGGCAGTGGACTCAACAAGCCGTTGGCTGGGGGATTCGCCTCTCTGGTAAAATATCTCAACTCGTCTGCTGCCACCATCGTAAGTATCGACATCCCGTCGGGACTGATGTGCGAGGACAACACTTACAACATCTCCTCCAACATTCTGCATGCTCACCTCACACTGACACTGCAGCAGAAGAAACTGGCCATGCTGCTGGCCGACTGCCAGAAATATCTGGGGCGAGTAAAGGTGCTCGACATCAGACTGTCACCGGAATACATCAGACAGACCGACAGTCGTTTCCGCATACTGGAAGAAGACGACATCCGTCCGTTATTGAAACCGCGCGATGATTTTGCCCACAAGGGCAGCATGGGCCACGCACTGCTCATAGCCGGCAGCTACGGCATGTCGGGCGCTGCCATCCTTGCCGCACGTGCCTGTCTGCGGTCGGGCGTAGGAAAACTGACCGTAAACACCCCCAAGCGCAACTATGACATTATGCAGACCAGCGTACCGGAGGCCGTGCTCCAGATGGATGTTGAAGAGACCGTATTCAGTCGACCGGTAGATACCGACCCTTACAACGCAATGGGCATCGGCCCCGGACTGGGCACGGGCGAA
The DNA here is from genome assembly GCA_963624905.1 of Oscillospiraceae bacterium. Taxonomy (GTDB): domain Bacteria; phylum Bacteroidota; class Bacteroidia; order Bacteroidales; family Bacteroidaceae; genus Prevotella. The sequence goes on along the minus strand of CAVFRG010000011.1, from coordinate 8,991 downwards.
AATACTGCCATTGCCCTGATAGCCCAGATAAGGCGCAACAGTTGCCCTATGGTGCTGGACGCTGACGCCATCAACATCCTGGGGTCTCACCGTGCCTGGATGCAGCAGATGCCGGAAGGCATCATACTCACTCCCCATCCCAAAGAGTTCGACCGCCTGACTGGATATGCCTCGAGCAGCTGCTACGAAAGGCTCTCCAAGGCATGCGAACTGGCAGAGCATCTTCAGGCATACATTATATTAAAAGGTCACTATTCCGCCCTTTGCCTCCCCAACGGAACGGCAGAGTTCAACTCCACGGGCAATAGCGGCATGGCCACAGCTGGCAGTGGCGATGTGCTGACGGGCATCATTACCGCCCTGCTGGCACGAGGCTACGGCAAAGCTGACGCTTGCCGTACAGGCATGTACCTGCATGGGCTTTCCGGTGACCTTGCAGCCAAAGAGTTAGGTAAGGAGAGCCTCATCGCAAGCGACATCATCGACTACCTGCCCAAGGCTTTCCTGAGGCTTACAGAATAACAAAGAACCGCCACATTTTTATTTAGCAATAACCAAAAAGCTCAAGTTTCGGATTGGGCAATTCCTGTCTAACTGCTTACTTGGTACTGCGAGGGCGCTGTACCTCCTACGGTTACCACCACTAGAAAAGGTAATCAATAGGAGGTACGGCGCCCCGCCTTACCGTCAGACCTCCTTCCTCACCTCTGCAATACGACATTCCAGGGTGCGCCGCAAATCATCATTGCGGTTCATGTTGAGTTTCTTTCTTATGTGGCTGCGCTGGCTGGTAATGTTCGACTCCGACTTGTTCAGCTTGGTGCAGATTTCTTTCAGCGTATAACCATCCAGCACGAGCCGGCAAATTTCCGTCTCGCTCTTGGTCAAGTCTGCGCAAACCATGTCCCAAGCCAAATTCTCGAGTTCTTCCTTACGCAGATGCTCGCTGGCATGGTGCACTATACGCTGGCGCAGCTCCGGGCTCAGACGTTCTATCAAGTTGGCGTTTTTGGTACCAGTAGTGTCCTTAAGGTTCACCAGCATCTCCAATGCCTTTTTCTCCTCCTGCGTCACTTCCTGCGGTTGGCGTAACCCCTTCGTTATCTTGCTCATGTTGTAGGTAAACACGTAAGCTATCATCATAAAGCCTACCAAGATAGGTTTGAGTACAAAGAGCATCATTTCTGAACGTTGGGACAAGACATAGAACGCCACCAGCGGTACGAGCATCACCGAGGTTATGAGTGCCACCTTATTGAGCATCATGCTCAGTGCCGATATGACCAATATGACCATGATGAAGATGTTGCCCAGTACCGTCACATTATCCGTCAATACGCCGAAGACGGTACAGAATACACTGTCTACCATCAGTTTTGCCGCAACCATCAGGAACAGCGCAGACAAACCTTTGCTAAACACGATGTCCTGCCGCCACACAAGAGTCTGGATAACGGCAAAGGCAAGCAGGTGCACACATGCCACGCTGAAGCCCCATGGTTCCCACCAGGTCAGGAACAGGAAAAAATGAAGCGGGATAATGACCGCCTCTATAAAGGTGAGGAAGATATAGGCTATGACACGCCGGCGGTCTACTACGCCACAGTACTGTGGGCACAGGTTAAGCTCCACATGCTTTATCAAATTTACTATTCCACTGCTAAGTTCATTCATACCTTTGTTGTTATTACACACATTTCCCCCTTTGTGGAATTACGCCTCCAAGGGTTTCCACAAACAGCTACACTTTCTATAGGGGGGGGGAACTGTTCGTGAGTTAACTTTTTAGGCGTGTGAAACTGCGCGTATGCATATTTTCTCTACAGATGGGTGCCATCGGCACAAATCTTCCACCATCGCCTTTAATTATGCAAATGTAACAACAATTCATGAGAAAAAACCTTTTCGGGGGGGGCAGTTAGGGCTTTTTAAGCATTTTTCAGTGATAAAAACGACAAAAAGAGCGTTTTTCAGTATTTTTCAGTGTAGAAAAATTTGTCTTCCACACAAAGGGACATTAACTTTGCCATCACAAAAAGCCACCGAGGCGAGACAAGAAAGAAGATCTCAAAGCGAACAAGGCTAGAGGCGAACAAGAGAAAATATGTATAAGTAAAAATCCTATAACTATTACGGGTTATGAAGAAAAAGATGATACTAACAATGCTGGCCTGCATAGGTGTAGCCTATTCAGTCATGGCGCAAAAGGCAGCAGTCAAGTCCAACCTTCTGTACGATGCTACCACCACCATCAATCTGGGAGTAGAGATAGGGCTTGCACCGAAGTGGACCCTTGACATATCCGGCAACTACAATCCTTGGACTTTCTCCAACAACAAGAAATGGAAACACTGGCTCGTACAGCCAGAGGCAAGGTACTGGTTCTGCAACAAGATGATGGGGCACTTTCTGGGCTTCCACGCTATAGGAGGACAGTATAATGTAGGCAACATCAACGCCAACTTCAAGTTTTTGGGCACCGACTTCTCCAAGCTGAAAGACCAAAGGTACGAGGGATGGTTTATAGGTGCCGGCGTGGCATACGGCTATGCATGGGCACTGTCCAAACACTGGAACCTCGAGGCAGAGCTGGGCATAGGTTACACCTACAGCAAGTCGGACGTGTACAAATGTGAGAAATGTGGCGAGAAGGTGGAAGAAGGGAAAGGTCACCACTATGTAGGCCCCACCAAGGCTGCCGTCAACCTCGTATATGTATTCTGACGGTATAGCCCAGCCTGCCTTAAGAAACGGCAAAAAGACTACACACCTATTTTAATAAAAAGTAAAAGACTATGAAAACGTACCATATCATCCTATCAGCCTTATTCCTGGCACTGCTCGGCAGCACGAAGGCAACAGCCCAGCCACTGCCCGGTGGAAGGGTAAGCATACTCAACAAGGAAGTGAAGAGGGTGGGCGACAATGTCAACGTCAACATGGACATGCGGCTCGACAACCTCAACCTGAAGAGCAACCGGGGAACAGTCATCATACCCATGATAGTAAACCAAGGCGACACCGCCAAGTTGCCAGCAGTAGAGATAATGGGCCGCAAGCGCTACATCTACTACCAGCGCAACGGAAAAGCTGCCACAGAGGCACCCGCCATCGTAGAGAAATACCGGAAGGGCGAAGTGCAGAACGTATATTACCAATATCAGGCGCCATACCGTAGCTGGATGGAAAACTCACAGCTCGTGATAGGCCAGGATGCTTGCGGATGCAACCAGGCCATTGTGGAAGAAGGACTCCTGCAACGCGTAGGCGATGCGCTGCCTGGCCCCATGAAGTTATGTTACGCCTACATCCAACCGCCGGCCGAGCCTGTCAAGGCACGTAGTGAAAAGGGTACAGCCCGGTTGCAGTTTGACCTGAACAAGTATACCGTCAACACCCAGCTCGCCAACAACAAGGCAGAACTGGAGAAGATGCGCAAGACCATCGACCTGGTAAAGGATGACCCCGACGTACACATTACCTCCATCACCCTTCACGGATACGCCTCACCCGACGGTAGTTACGCCAACAACGAGCGTCTGGCCAAAAACCGCACCAAGGCCGTATACAGTTATCTGCGCGGCATCTATCCTGTCGAAGAGAAACTAATCTCGTTCTCCTCCACTGCAGAAGACTGGCAGGGCGTAAAGGACTATCTCGCACAAAACAATATCCCGCAGAAGCAGACGGTAAGCGACATCATAGCCACCAACTTGTCGCCCGACGCCAAAGAGAAGAGCATTGCCACAAAGGCAAGAGCTGCACACCGTTATCTTATAGACAATGTCTATCCGCAACTGCGCCGCACGGAATACACCGTCAACTACGAGGTAAGGAACTTCAACCTGGAAGAGGCACGCAAGCTGGTAAAGACCCAGCCGCAGAAACTCTCGCTCAACGAGATGTATGCCGTGGCCAACAGCTACGAGAAGGGCTGCAAGGAGTACAACGAAGTGTTCGACGTAGCCGTCAAGATGTATCCTGACGATAAACTTGCCAACCTCAATGCCGCCAACGCAGCCCTCGACCGCGGCGACAAGGTAAGTGCAGAGCAATACCTCAAGAAGGCGGGCAACAGTGCACAGGCTGACAATGCCTACGGTGCCCTTGCCGCACAGAACAAAGACTACACCAAAGCAAAGACTTATTTCCAGAAAGCTGCCAATGCCGGACTGGAAGAGGCAAAAGCCAACCTCGAAGAACTGCAAAAGCGAATGTAAAAAAATAATGTATAAGTAAAAGACCATTGTATAAGTAGAAGTTGAATAAAAGATGAACAAGAAGTAAAGATGAACAAGACGTTAAAAAGAGTAATAAGTAAAAGATGAGCAACCTTGATTCTGACACCTGAAAAACACAACTGAATATATGCGAAAACATTCCAAAATGTATAAGTAAAAACAAATAGTATAAGTAAAGATGTCTAACTTTTAAGAACTTAGAGTATGAAGAAAATCAATCTATTCGCAATGAGTTTGCTTGCGACAGCAGCATTCACATTCTACAGCTGTAGCAACGACGACACCATGTCCAGCACAACGACAAGCCAGCAGGAGTCAGTCAACGCTTTCTACATGACATTGCAAGTGAAAGGCTCTGCTAACGGTACGAGAACAGAACAACAAGCCGACCCGAACAAAGAAAACGGCACCACAGAGGAAAGCACCATCACCAACGGTACTGTCTACATCTACGACGGATCATCGCTGGTATTCAAAAAGGACCTCACTGCCTCCGATTGGTCAACAGCACCGTCACAGACAGCTACAGGCACCACCAAGCCTATCAAGGTCAGTGTAAACAGCGTAGCTGAGAACACCAACTACAATGTCTACTTCCTCGCCAACTACTCCTCGAGCGTTGCTGACCCAATCAATAACGACGCACTGTTCAACGTCTCGGCAACTGGCGGTCTTGACTATGCCACCAACAACAAGTTCGTCATGTTCAACCAGAACGACAAATCAAAGACTGCAAACCACAGCACCGTTAAGTTCGAAGCAACGAACAAGAATGAGGCTACTCCTGCCCAAGCAAGCACCATCTATATGGACCGTGTCGTTGCAAGAATTGATGCACCTACCGTCACAGCTACTGCCATCGCAACACCTCAAGACGCATCGGCTGGCGAACAGACCAAGCATATCGAGTACATTGCAAGTGTATCTTACGTGGACTACGCCGTTTCCAACCTGAACAACCACTCGTACGTCATGCAGAAGTGGACAGTAGCCAACAACGTTTGGACTCTGAACACTGCGGCAAGTACGAACAGCAACGTAAGTTCATACTACAAGAACTACGCTACCTACGGCACAAAATATGAAGCTAAGGGACTGGACAATTTCGGGACAACCCAAAAGAACTATATGTTCGAGAACACAACGAACGATGCAAACAATGCCACAGCAGTATACTTCCGCATCAAGGCCAACCTGAGCGATGACGCAAAGGCTCTTGGAGTTGACTTCACAGACGGCACCTTCTACCGCTATGACAACCGCGTGTACACATCAATTGAGGCCATCCAGAATGACAATGAAGTGGCTTACCCATTCGTAAAGGTGAACGCCGACAAATCTACAACCGCCATGACCCCGGCAGAGGTACTGGCTATCATCAAGGGTACGGACGGCAAACTCATCGCAGAGGGCACTACACTCGCAGACTTCCGCCAGAAGTACAATATAGAGGTTTACCGCGAGGGCAACATGTACTATCGCTACGCCATCAATGACAACTGGTACACTCCGACAGGCTACTACTCCATCCTCCGCAACAGCATCTACCGCCTAACCGTTAATGCTATCTACAATATGGGTAAAGACGTGCCTAACGGTCCTGATATTCCAGATGTAACGCCTAACTACTACATGAACGTAACAGTAGGCATCAATCCTTGGGTACTCAATACACAGGCTATACAATTGTAACATAACACTTTCATCCTCCCGGAGTAACCACTCTCTCAACTCCGGGAGAATACCTTCCCCAAGGGAGAGAACTGAAACGAACGCACCTTCAAGAAACTTTAACTCAAAAAAATCATGTCCGCCCGCAAGGACGGGAATCCACACGCCGTGCTGCGCACATGCGAAGCACCACCGGAAAAGAATATCCTGCTGCCGCTGAGACAAAGCCCCCCACGCCAACAAGGACAGCGGCACACCACATACACCCAACCGAAAAGAGACATTTCCCACGAGTATTAACTACATAAACACTTAACAATATGGCAAACATCCTAAACAACAGCTTGTGCCGCCAGGCACAACATACCGCCAACAACTGGGGCAAATTGGTGATTTCCTCTGCCATAGTTCTCATCGCCCTCTCTTCCTGCATCAAGGACGACATGGATGACTGTCCCGAGCCCGGACCAAGCAAGGTTTCGCTGTCATTCGACTATACCTACAACGTGAAAGACGCCGATGCCTTTGCCTCCGAGGTGAAGAACATCAACGTATATGCCTTCGACGAGAACGGCAAGTTCTTCGACTCGTACATCGAAAACTCCGACAAGTTTAAGACAGGACACACCATGGACATCACCGGGCTGAAGGACGGCAAATACACCTTCGTATGCCTGGCACGCAACCGCCAACTCGGCACACGGGCAGGCGATGACGAGATGGAGTTCTCCTTCTCTTCACTCACACCGGGCGTCTCCACCATCGATGACCTGACGGAGAAGATGGGAAGCAACACGAGCGGTTCTTTCGTGAACGACAAGGAGTTTGCCGCGCTCTACACCGCCCAGACCAGTGTCTTCTTCAGAAACCTCGACAACAAGGGCAAGACGGGCAACGTGGTGGCAGACACACTCAGTCTGATGAAGTGTACCAAGACCTACCGCATCGTAATACTACCCTACGAGAACGCCCAGGTAGACTTCAAGCCCGAGAACTTCGACGTGCGCATAGAGGGATGTGCCGCCTGGCTCGACCATAAGGGCGACAAAGTGCAGAACGAAGCCATCACCTACCTGCCATACAACGAGGAACGACGCAGCAACTACGGCAACGAGGAAACCATCGTAGACGGCAAACCGGTAGACCAGGCGTTGGTATACGACCTCTCGTCCTCACGTATGTTTGAGCGTGCCACCGACAAAGTTGCACCCACCGGGACAGCCGAAGGCAACACCGTATACAACGACAAGCGCATCATCATTACCGACAAGCGCGACCCAGAAAAACCCAAGGAGGTGTTCAACCACTCCCTGCCTTGGTTCCTGGCCCTCTGCGGAGAGCATGTCAACAAGGAATGGGGCGACCAGGAATACCTCGACCGCCAGGACCACTACGTACTCATGTTCTATGTACCAGATGAACGCGACTACAACATGTCTGCCATAGTGAAGATAAACGGATGGGTACTCAACAACATTGACACGCCACTTGGACAAGGACAAGAACAAGAATAAAAAACAGATCGTTATTATGAAGATACATACGAAAACATACCATCAAGGCAACCGCCTAAGGCAGTCTGTTACGACGTTCCTGCTGGTCGCTCTGCCACTGGCAGCTCTGTTCTCGTCATGCTCCAATGATGATTGTCCTGCTGCCACAACACCTACAGAGACCTATCTGAACCTGAACGTACAGACCGCCTCACCCACAACGACAAGAGCCGCCGACTCAGAGACCAACCCTGCCAATCCATCGACGGAGAGCAGCATACACAGCATCTGCGTATGGGCCTTCAGTTCCAGCGATACCGGCAGCAACGCACTGGCCGTCAGCTACAAGGAAGAAAGCCTGGCAACACCCGTCGACGGAGGAAACTCCACGAAAACCATCAGCATGAAGATACCGCGTATGGCAGACGGAACGGCACTTGACCATCTGGACCTATACATACTCGCCAATGCCGAAAGCATCGAGGGACTGTTCGACGGCGTGACATATCCGAAGACTATGACACGCAGCCAACTGGAGAGCCTGACCATAACAAGCCAGTTTGGCATCACTTCCGACAGCAAGGCCCAGTGTACCGAGGTTCCCGCAGAGGGGCTTCCCGTATCGCGTGTCATCACCGGCATCTCCGTAAGCGAACATGTGGCAGAGACCGAAGCAGAGGCCGCAACAAAAGCCATTACCATTCCGCTGATAAGAGCCGTGTCGAAACTGCACTTCTTCTTTGCACGCAAGAAGGATGCTGCCACCGACCAGGCATCCATCACCAGAATAGAACTCGACAAACAGGTATTGCCCACCACTTCCAGAATTTTTCCTGTTGCCACGACAGAGGGCAACACCGAGAATGCAGGACTTACCGGATACTTCGGGAGCGACACACAGTACAATGACAGCCGAATGGTAATGGACGGCGTGGAGACAGCCCGCATCAACGAAGTGGAAGACCCCACCACCCTCATCCGCCAGAGCAGCGAAACCGCAAGCACCTACATGAAACGTCTCTATGCAGCTACAGTAGAGTGCAACAGGAGCTACCTACGCGAATCGGACAAGCCCCTTACCGGCAAAATCTATTACAAACTCAATGCCTCTGCCACAGAAAAGTCGGTCGACTTCAAGATTCCGGCAGACGGCAGTGCTGCTTGCCGCAACTCAGAGCTGGTGGTATACGGCTACTTCCTCGACGGTGGCATGACCGAACTGACCCTGAAATACTATGTGGCAGAATGGAACGAGAAGACGGAAACCGACATTAATTTCGACTAACCTCTCAAGAGAACAACGCTATGAAAAGGAACACCAAACACTATACACACAACAGATGGGCTGCAGTGGCTTACCTGGCGGCAAGCATCATGTTCTTGCTATGCGGATGCTCGGAAGAGATTTTCACACCAGGCATCCACGACGGGGAAACGACCACCGTATCACTAGGCTATGCAGACGTGTCACCCAAGCCCATTACGGTCAATACGCGTGCCACGGAGGCTGAAGAGCGCCGCCTCGACAACATGTACATCTACATCTTTGACGCCACAGGCCAACTGAGCGGTTACAAAGAGATAAC
>CAVFRG010000010.1:0-55723 GCA_963624905.1 Oscillospiraceae bacterium | reverse complement strand
CCTTATCACAACCCGAAATTTGGAAGCGGGCGGAAAATGTAGTAACTTTGCAGCATTGAAACACACACATTGTCTAACCCATCTAAAAAAATCTAAAACTATGGCAAACAACACGAAAGGAACCCTCAAGTACCGCAAGATTCAGCGCACGCCGCAGACCGGCGAGAACGCAGGCAAGAAGAAATGGTATGCCACGGTGGTGAACGACCGCGAGATGTCGTTCGACGACTTCGTATCGCACATGTCCGACCACGGCTCGCCCTACTCCCGCGGCAACATCCACGGCGTGCTGATGGACGCCCTCGACCACCTGCAGGAGCTTATCCTCGACGGCAAGAGCGTGCGCCTGGGCGAGCTGGGGCTCATCTCCGTGGGCATGACCTCGCGCGCAGAGGACACCAAGGCCGACGTCTCGGCACAGAGCATACAGGGCGTGCACCTCATCGTGCGCAACACCAAGACGTGGAGCAACGCCCAGCTCTCGAAGATGTGCAAGCTGCAGGAGTACGGCACCTACGACACCGCCGACACTGCCAGCGACGGCGGCGGCTCTACCTCGGGAGGCGGAAGCAGCACCTCAGGCGGAAGCAGCACCTCGGGAGGCGGCTCCACTTCGGGCGGCGACTCCACTTCGGGCGGCGGCTCCACTTCGGGCGGCTCTACTTCGGACGGCGAAAGCGCCGAGTAAAGGAGTGAAGAGTGAAGAGTGAAGAATCCAATTGCAAAGGCTGTACCTCCTACAGACAACCGAGACAACTCAGACAACATAAACAACAAAGCTGCTGCAGTGGCAGCAGAAAAGAGTTGTATAAGTTGTATTTGTTGTATAAGTTGTCGGTTTATACGCAAGAAAGGCTGTTCCCTTAACTCCTTTAACTCCTTAACTCAAAAAATCCATTAACCTAAAAAATTCTGACACCATGAAGAAAGAAACCTGGAAAACCATCCTTCAGATTGCCGTCAGCATCCTCACGGCACTTGCCACCACCCTGGGCATAGCCAGTTGCACGGCAGCATGAAGTAAACGAACCCCGCAAAAGTAAGCGGGCAAAAAAAGAGCGAATCCCGACAACCGTCACGGCTGCCGGGATTCTGGTAATTATATCATAGAATAATTTCTTTTATCGCTGTCTGCCTATCGCACATCCCTTATCCACTTGCTGTCCTTCTTGTAGCCCGTGAGGACTATCTCGAAGCGGAGCATGGAGTAGGCGGGGATGGAGCTGTTGCTCGTGGAGGAGCCGTAGCCCAGGTTGGCGGGGATGTAGACCATCCAGTGGTCGCCGATGTTGCGCATCTTCATCAGGGCGGTGGTGAAGCCGTCTATGAGGCCGCTTACGGCAAACTGGGTGGTGAGGGCGCGCTTGGCATCGTATGTGCCGGTAAAGTTGCTGTCGAACACATAGCCCGACGCATAGCTTGCGGTGGGCAGGAGCATGCCCTTGTAGCTTACCTCCACGGAGTCGGTGTAGAGCGGGGTGACGTCGGGGCCGTAGCCCTGCTCCATTACCCTGACGCAGATGTTGTCGTCCTTGTCGTTGAAGGTGGGTGTCTTGCCGTCGTAGGCCGTGCGGTCTTCCATGCTCCAGCAGGGGTATACACGCCACTGGGTGTTGCCGTCGGACGCCTGCTGCCTGGCGTATGCCAGGGTGTCGGAGAAGGCCTGCTCGTTACGCGCCTGCCAGTCGGCATACTCGTCGGTTTGCTCCCCGTCGTTCTCGCTGCATGAGGCCAGTCCCAGCAGGGCTGCCGCCATGAGCGGAAGGAGATTCTTGATATCTTTCAGTTTCATTTAGAAGATGATTACTTGGTACGATGAAGGCCTCGGCGTGTCCGAAACGGCAAATTGAGTGGTACGGCAGTTCGCCGTACCTCCTAAAGACAGCCTTTCCGGCGTATGCCCTCTTTTACCTTTTTACTTTTTTACCCTTTTACCTTTAACCGGCCTTTATTAGAAGTTTTTTATTTCCTGACCCAGTTTCTTGAGGACGCTGGTGATGCTTACGCGCTCCTCTATGATGCCGCGCAGGTCGCTGATGGCCACACGCTCCTGCTCCATGGTGTCACGGTAGCGTAGGGTAACCTTGTGGTCGTTGGGCGTGTCGTGGTCTACGGTGATGCAGAACGGCGTGCCTATGGCGTCCTGGCGGCGGTAGCGCTTGCCGATGGAGTCCTTGGGGTCGCCGTAGTGGGTGTTGAAGTGGAACTTCAGCTCGTCCACTATCTCGTGTGCCAGCTCGGGCAGACCGTCCTTCTTGTCGAGTGGGAACACGGCGCACTTCACGGGGGCCAGTGCCTCGGGCAGCTTCAGCACCACGCGGCTCTCGCCGTTGGCAAGCTGCTCCTCGCAATAGGAGTGACACATCACGCTGAGGAACATGCGGTCCACGCCGATGGATGTCTCCACGTCGTAGGGCACGTAGTTCTCGTTCTTGTCGGGGTCGAAGTACTTGATGCTGCGGCCGCTGTACTTCTCGTGCTGGGAGAGGTCGAAATCGGTGCGGCTGTGGATGCCCTCCACCTCCTTGAAGCCGAACGGCATCTTAAACTCGATGTCGGTGGCGGCGTTGGCGTAGTGGGCCAGCTTCTCGTGGTCGTGGAAACGGTAGTTCTCCGTGCCCATGCCGAGTGCCTCGTGCCAGGCGCGGCGTACCTTCTTCCAGTACTCGAACCACTTCATCTCCGTGCCGGGCTGGCAGAAGAACTGCATCTCCATCTGCTCGAACTCGCGCATGCGGAATACAAACTGGCGTGCCACCACCTCGTTGCGGAAGGCCTTGCCTATCTGGCAGATACCGAAGGGCAGCTTCATGCGGCCCGTCTTCTGCACGCTGAGGTAGTCGACAAAGATACCCTGTGCTGTCTCGGGGCGAAGGTATACGGTGCTGGAGGCATCGCTGGCAGCACCCATCTGGGTGGAGAACATGAGGTTGAACTGGCGCACGTCGGTCCAGTTCTTCGTGCCGCTGATGGGGCACACGATGCCCTCGTCCTCGATGATCTGCTTCAGCATCTCGAGGTTGGGGCCCTGCATGGCCTCGGTGTAGCGGGCGTGCAGGTCGTCGTGCTTCTTCTGGTTCTCAAGCACGCGGGGGTTCGTCTCGCGGAACTTGTCCTCGTCGAAGCTGTCGCCGAACTTCTTCTTCGCCTTGGCCACCTCCTTGGCTATCTTCTCCTCGTACTTTGCCATGTGGTCTTCGATGAGCACGTCGGCGCGGTAACGCTTCTTGGAGTCGCGGTTGTCTATGAGGGGGTCGTTGAAGGCGTCAACGTGGCCCGAGGCCTTCCATACCGTGGGGTGCATGAAGATGGCTGCGTCGAGACCCACGATGTTCTCGTGCAGCAGCACCATGCTCTGCCACCAGTACTGCTTGATGTTGTTCTTAAGCTCCACACCGTTCTGACCGTAGTCGTAAACGGCTGCCAAGCCATCATAGATTTCACTACTCGGGAATACGAAGCCATACTCTTTGCAATGGCTTACGATCTTCTTGAAAACGTCTTCCTGTGCCATGTCTTTTATCTTGTATTTTCTAAATTTCCGGCAAAGATACGCCTTTTTCCCGAAAATTCTTCGCATTTTTGCCATAAATTAAGATTTTTATCGTTTTTCGGCATCCGCTCCGTGCAGAATGTGAATATTTTTTTGTAACTTTGCAGAAACGGAAAGATAGGAATATGGTAAGCAAATTAGCAAAAGAGCACGACAGGCGCTCCAAACTCTGCGACTACCTGTATAAAGTCTCTGCCCTATTTCTAAGCGGAGCCGGCATTGGTGGTCTATCACCTTTCATAACAGGTAAAGAAATGACCGCTCGAAATTTCATTTGAGCGGCAATCGGTTCGTTAGCGGCAATTGGCTTTGCCTATTGCGCCAACCGAATAATGATATATAATGATAACAATTAAAACAAGCGAATGTGGACTTGCTAACTTTCGTTTTCACAATAGGACTTATCATTAGCGGTAGTATGGCTATTTGGTTCAACACCAAATCAGGTCAAAAATGGATAGATAGTTTATAAAAGCTATACATGAGCGACGAAATAAAAGACAAAGACGAGCTGGAGGGTGGAAACGCTCCCGACAATCGTTCGGAAGAAAATAATGAGGATACTGTCACAGACAAGCACTCCGACTACAAGCCGGTGAACCGGTTCGATGCCTCCGCCGTGCACCATCTCAGCGGAATGTACCAGAACTGGTTCCTCGACTACGCATCGTATGTCATCCTGGAACGTGCCGTGCCGCACATCGAGGACGGGCTCAAACCCGTGCAGCGGCGCATACTCCACTCCATGAAACGCATGGACGACGGCAGGTACAACAAGGTGGCGAACATCGTGGGGCACACCATGCAGTTCCATCCACACGGCGATGCCTCCATAGGCGACGCACTGGTGCAGATGGGGCAGAAGGACCTCCTCATAGACACACAGGGCAACTGGGGCAATATCCTCACGGGCGACCGTGCGGCGGCTCCGCGATACATCGAGGCAAGGCTCTCCAAGTTTGCACTCGACGTGGTGTTCAACCCCAAGACCACCGACTGGCAGCTCTCCTACGACGGCCGGAACAAGGAGCCTGTCACCCTGCCAGCCAAGTTCCCGCTGCTCCTGGCACAGGGGGCAGAGGGCATCGCCGTGGGACTGAGCAGCAAGGTATTGCCACACAATTTCAACGACCTCTGCGATGCCGCCATCCACTACCTCAAGGGAGAGCCGTTCCAGCTCTACCCCGACTTCCCTACGGGCGGCGCCATCGACGTGAGCAAGTACAACGACGGGCAGCGGGGCGGCGTGCTGAAGGTGCGCGCCAAGATAGACAAACTGGACAATAAGACGCTCGTCATCACCGAGATACCCTACAGTAAAACCACCGAGAGCCTCATAGAGAGCATCAGGAAGGCCGTGGAGAAGGGAAAGATAAAAGCACGCAAGATAGAGGACGTGACATCCGCCAACGTGGAGATACTGGTACACCTCACCCCAGGTACCTCCTCCGACAAGACGCTCGATGCACTCTACGCCTTCAGCGACTGCGAGATAAACATTTCGCCCAACTGCTGCGTCATAGAGAACAACAAACCCGCCTTCCTTACCGTAGGCGACGTGCTGCGGCACAGCGTGGACCGCACCATGCAACTGCTGCGCAAGGAACTCCTCATACGCAAGGGCGAACTGGAAGAGCAGCTCTTCTTCTCCTCCCTCGAGCGCATATTCATAGAGGAACGCATCTACAAGGAACGCAAGTTTGAGCAGAGCAAGAGCCAGGACGAGGTGGTGGAGTTCATCGACTCGAAGCTCCAGCCCTTCAAGGACCAGGTGTTCACCGCCCAGGTGGACGGAAAGGGCACCGTGGAGTATGCCTTCCACCGCGACATCACGCGCGAAGACATCCTCAAGCTGCTCGAGATAAAGATGCAGCGCATACTGAAATACAACAAGGACAAGGCCGACGACCTCCTCATGAAGATTAAGGCCGAACTGGCAGAGATAGAGAACGACCTGGCACACATGACCGACGTCACCGTGAACTGGTTCGAATATCTCAAGGGGAAGTACGGCAAGCTGCACCCGCGACGCACCGAGATACGCAACTTCGACACCATAGAGGTGACAAAGGTGGTGGAGGCCAACCAGAAACTCTACATCAACCGACAGGAGGGATTCGTGGGCACGGGACTGAAGAAGGACGAGTTCGTGTGCAACTGCTCCGACATCGACGACATCATCGTCTTCTTCCGCGACGGCTCCTTCAAGGTGATGAAGGTGGCAGACAAGATTTTCGTGGGCAAGAACATTCTGCACGTGCAGGTGTTCAAGAAGAACGACAGGCGCACCATCTACAACTGTGTGTACCGCGACGGGAAGCAGGGCGAATACTACATCAAACGCTTCAACGTCACCGCCATGACGCGTGACAAGATGTACGACATCACACAGGGTACGCCCGGTAGTCGTGTCATCTACTTTACAGCCAACCCCAACGGTGAGGCGGAAATCATAAAGGTGACGCTCGAACCCGACCTGTCGAAGAAACGCCAGAACATATTCCTGGAGAAGGACTTCTCCACCATACTCATCAAGGGACGCGCCGCCAAGGGAAACCTTCTCACCAAGCGGCCTATACGCCGCATCGGCCTGAAGAGCCACGGACACAGCACGCTGGGTGGCAGGAAGGTGTGGTTCGACCCCGACGTGAACCGCATCAACTACGATGGCAACGGGCGGTTCATCGGGGAGTTCAGCGATGACGAGAGCATCCTCGTCGTGCTCACCAACGGCGACTTCTACATCACCAACTTCGATGCCAACAACCACTATGAGGACAACATCCTCCGCATAGAGAAATGGGACGAGCACAAGGTGTGGACCGCCGTGCTCTACGATGCCGACAACGACGGGTATGCATACGTCAAGCGATTCACGATGGATGCCACCAAGCGCCACCAGAACTTCCTTGGCGAGAATGCCGACAACCGCCTTATCCTGCTCTCCGACACGCCCTTCCCGCGCCTGAGCGTCACTTACGGTGGCGTGGATGCCGTGCGCCCCGCCGAAGAGATAGATGCCGAGCAGTTTATAGGGCAGAAGAGCTTCAAGGCCAAGGGCAAACGACTTACCACATGGAACGTGGAAAGCGTGGAGGAACTGGAGCCTGTCCGCTTCCCAGAGCCTCCGGCTACCGATGACGGCAGTGCGGAGGAACCTTCAACAAACGGTGCCCCGGAGGGGGATGAACCCGTGGAGAACCTCGACCCCGATGCCGGCAAGAGCGAACAGCAGGTTATCGACGAACTGACCGGACAGCAGAACCTCTTCTCCGATGCCGACTTCGATTAAAGGTAAAAAAGGCTGTTTAAAGGTAAAAAGGTAAAAAGTAAAAAAAACTACGCCACAAAAGCTGTCTTTAGGAGGTACGGCGCCCTCGCCGTACCACTCAAAGAAGGCTCAAGCAAGAATGGCCGTACCACTCAAAAAGCAACGGCAATGTCCTCCTTACTTGGTACAGCGAGGTCGCTGTACCTCCTACAGCTACCCATTCTCGACCAGAAAAACTGATGTTCCTTAACTCCTTAACTCCTTAATTTCTTTAACTCCTGTCTCTCTACTTCAAGAAAAAGTGATTAAACAATAATATATGAGTAGAAAAGAAAAGATTGTATCATTTTTGTGGCAGCACGTCTTGCTGCTTGTTTCATTGTGTATCATGACCCTTGGCGTAGCCGTTTGTGTGCGCAGCATGTTGGGGTCGAGCGTTATCTCCACGTTGCCTTATGTCTTCGAGACGGCTGGCAAACAACACCTCGGTGTTCCGCAATTTACCATCGGGCAATATACTTACATCATGAACGGCGTTCTTGTTCTTGGGCAGATACTTGTTCTGCGGCGCCGCTTTGAGGCCGTCCAACTGTTCCAGTTGCTGGTGGGCTTCGTCTTCGGTTCGCTTATCGACGTGAACATGGCTCTTACCACATGGCTTGTGCCCGCAACGCTGGCCGAGAAGATATTGTCCCAGATAGCAGGGTGTACCGTCCTGGGCCTCGGCATTGCCGTAGAGGTGAGGTGCGGCTCCGTCACCATGCCCGGCGAGGGCTTCCCCGTGGCGGTAAGTACCGTTACCGGCATCGAATTCCCGAAGGTGAAAATCGCCGTCGACGTGTCGCTCGTCGTGCTGGCCGTCGTGTTCAGTTACGTGTTCTTCGGCGCATG
Source organism: Oscillospiraceae bacterium (assembly GCA_963624905.1). Lineage (GTDB taxonomy): Bacteria > Bacteroidota > Bacteroidia > Bacteroidales > Bacteroidaceae > Prevotella. The sequence goes on along the minus strand of CAVFRG010000010.1, from coordinate 48,008 downwards.
GCAGTGGTACATCGTGGGCATTGGCACACTCTTCGCCATGGTATACGTAGGCATGGTGGTACGCCTTGTAGGCAAGCATCTGGGGTGGTTCGGCCGTATATTGGCCTATCAGCCCGGTTTCAGACGCTATGTGTATGGCCTTGCGCGCATCCTGTTCAAGCAAAAGCAATAGCAGCTCGCACCGGTGGGGCTGATGCTATTGCAGCGCTCCCCAGGGCTATAAGCCTTGTGTGGAAAAGGGCAGGAAACGCTACGTTTTCGGGCATGTCGTGAAAAACGGCAAACAGTTTTTTGCCTTTTTCTTCTTTTTATTCGAATAAAAGTGTTACCTTTGCACACACTTATGCGCTTGTGGCGAAATTGGTAGACGCGCCAGACTTAGGATCTGGTGGTTCAGGCCGTGTAGGTTCGAGTCCTATCAGGCGCACACGAAAGAGGAAGATTAACCTTTCGATATTCATTCGGTTGGTTATCTTCCTCTTTTATTTTTTGTCAACACTTCACTCTTTTCCTCCCATTAGTCTCGTCTGCTCTTTTCTGCAGGTCATCGTTCATGGCAAAGCCTTTTACTATATACTCCTTCAATACCTTGGTCACCCATATACGAAACTGAACGCCACGGTAGGAATGTACCCGATAGCCAACGCTTATTATCATGTCGAGGCTGTAGAAAACCACTTGATGCTCTTGTACTTTTCCTTCTATAGCACCGTGTTTGGTGGTTATTGCAAAAAATGCAACTGTCCAACTCTCGGAGACATCCGCTTTCAAGAGTTTTGCAGCACGCAGACCTCCATTGTCACGTCCTCCTTGGGGCGGTCGCCGCGCATGGTTTCGCAGCCTTGTATTTTCTCCACTACGTCGAGGCCTTCCTCCACCTCGCCAAACACGGTGTATTGGCCGTCAAGGAAGGGTGTGCCTCCCACCTCGGTATATGCCTTCGTCTGCTCTTCGGTGAAGGTGGGGTAGCCCTGTTCGCAGCAACGCTTGCGGGTCTCCTCCGCCAGCTCGTCCTGCAGCTTCATGAGTCCCTCGCGGTCGCGGTTGCGCCGAAGGGTCATGATGTCGGCGTGGTGTTCCTTGGCAAGCTGGTTGAAGACGGTCTGCTCCATCTGCATCCCCATCTGCTTCTCCATCTGCCTGAGCTCGCCGGGCTTGTAGGTCTTGCCCCATACTATGTAGAACTGGCTGCCGCTGCTCTCGCGCCCGGGATTCACCTCGTCGCCCAGACGTGCAGCGCTCAGTGCACCACGCTTATGGAAGAGCTGCGGGCAGGCTATCTCTGCGGCTATGGTATAGCCGGGGCCTCCCGTGCCGAGCATCTTTCCCTTGGGTGCACCCTTGCTGTCGGGGTCGCCGCCCTGTATCATGAAGTCCTTGATGACACGATGGAAGAGCGTGCCGTCAAAATATCCCTCTTGGGCCAGCTTGATAAAGTTGTCGCGGTGCAGGGGCGTCTCGTCGTAGAGGCGTACCGTGATGTCGCCTTCCGATGTCCTGATCATTACTTTTGCCATATCCTCTTCCTCCCCTTTCTTAGTGGTTGCATACCTTGGTGATGTCGACCGTAAAGTCGTCTGTGCCGGTGGCGGGCATAAACTTTCCGCGCTCTGCCAGGAAGTCGACCAGTTCTGCTGCCGTCATCCCTTCGGCAGAGCAGGTATAGAAACGCTCGTCTGCACCGAAGCGGTCGATGATGGCATCGGTGAGCTGCTGTTTGGTAGAATAGCTGTTGCCCTCCATCATGTGGAGAACTTCGTGTCCATGTGTCATAGTGATGTCTTTTTGTTTAATTATGATAATGTGGATAACGTCTGCAAAAGTAGCACGAAAAAACGAGAATGCAGTACTGCCTCCGGTTAAATAATCTTACTTACGGCGTCTTCTTTCGCTTCACGCCCCTCACCGCCTCGGCCTCGAGCGGGTTCTCGGGCCAGTAGTGCTTGGGGTAGCGGCGCTTCATCTCCTTGCGCACCTCAAAGTAGGTGCCCTGCCAAAAGCTGGCGAGGTCCTGCGTGAGCTGTACGGGCTTGAACCCGGGTGAGAGCAGTTCCATCAGCACGGGGCGCTTGCCGCCGTCCACGCATGGCGTTGCCGTCATGCCGAAACACTCCTGCAGGCGCACGCTCAGCACGGGGGACTCGGCACCCTGGCGGTAGTCGATGCGTATCCTGCTGCCCGTGGGCACCTCGGTGTGGGTAGGGGCGAGGCGGTCTACCTCTTGTTGCAGGTCGTAGGGGAGGATGTTCCAGATGGCCTCCCTCAAGTCTATCTTCTTCAGCTCGGCGACGGTCTGCCTCACATGTCCTCCCGCTTCCAGGTAGAAGGGGAGCCACGCCTCTGCTGTTGCCATGAGGTGCTCGGTGGAGAGGTCGGGGAGGTCCATCTCGGGATGCCACGCCGCCACCTGCGCCACCCTGCGCTGCAGCGCCTTCACGGGGTCACTCCAGTCGAGCATGCTCAGTCCGTCCTTCTTCATCGCCTCGCAGACGATGGCAACGACCTGGGCGTTGTCGCAGTGGTGCAGGGGTTTGCTGTCCACCACCAGTTTGCCGATGGCCCGCTCGTGCTGCATCACCACCTTGCCCTGCTTGCCGTCCCAGGCGATGCGGTCGCGCTGGCGGATGATGCCCTGTGTCCCGGTGGATGACTCCGGCAACTGGCGTATGTCGAGCGGAGCGGCGAGGAGCACGCGGTCGAAGAGCAGGGCGACGGCTATCCATGTGTGGGCAGACATGGCGTCATCCGTGTCGACAACCACGTCCTTGCCGCTTGCCAGGCGGAAATGGCCTATGCTGTCGAGACTCTTGGCTATGCGCTCGGGATAGGCGTAGGCCAGGAGCAGACCGATGTCCTCGCCGCTGACGATGGTGTTGTCCTCGTCGGTGTGTGCCATACGTCGGTATTCTCCAGCCACCTGCACGATGCGCTTCCATGCACCTGTCTGGTGCTTGCGCCTGCAGTCTCTCAGCATGTTGATGTGGAAGGTCATGTCGCAACCGCTTTGCTGTCCGGGGATTTTCTCCTCCAGCAGGGCGGCAATGTCGCAGGCGAGGGCTTGTTGCGCCTTGTCTCTTGCCCCGAGTATCATCCTCGATATGCGGGGGTGGCAGGCCATCCGTTCCATCTTCTTGCCCAGGGGCGTGATGCTGTTTTCCTCGTCGACGGCTCCCAGGGTGCGCAGCAGGCTGTAGGCTTCCTGTAGGTGCGCCTTGGGCGGAGGGGTGAGCCAGGGCAGCGCCTCCACATCGCGCTCGCCGAAGCCTACGGTGGCGAGCACCAGACTGCTGAGGTCTGCCTCCTCTATCTCGGGCACACGCTGCTCCAGCATGCTGTGCTCTGAGGTGCGGGTCCAGAGGCGGTAGCATACGCCCTCTGCCACACGCCCTGCACGCCCCCGGCGCTGTGTGGCCATGTCGTGGCTGATGAGGCTTGTCTGAAGGCGGCTCAGTCCTGATTGCGGCTCTACGCTCATCTTCTTGTACCTGCCCGAGTCGATGACAATCCGCACACCCTCTATGGTAAGCGAGGTCTCGGCAATGGGGGTGGCGAGCACCACCTTCCGCTCGCCCGGCAGGGAGGGAGCGATGGCCTTGCGCTGGAGGGCAGGCGGGAGGTTGCCGTAGAGGGGGAGGACGGCAGTGGGGGAGAGGGTGTCGCCCAGGAGTTCGGCGCACCGCTCTATCTCGCCCTGCCCCGGCAGGAATGCGAGGATGTCGCCCTCATGCTCACGGTGCGCCCTTGCTACGGCTTGTGCCACTGCCTGCGCTATCACGCCGGGGCTGTTGGCCTTGTAGGGGTCTCCGTCGCCGTTTTCTTTCTCCGCATAGCGTGTCTCCACGGGAAACATCCTGCCCTCCGACTCGATGAGCGGGGCATGGAGTGCCTGGCAGATGCTGGAGGCGTCGATGGTGGCCGACATGACGACTATCCTGAGGTCGGGGCGCAGCAGTTGCTGGCACTGGCGGGCAAGGGCAAGGGCGAGGTCTGACTGCAGGTTGCGCTCGTGGAACTCGTCGAATATCACCACGCCCACACCTTCCAGCGTAGGGTCGGCCACGAGCATGCGGGTGAGAATGCCCTCAGTCACCACCTCCAGCAGGGTGTCGGCGGAGACCTTCGTGTCGAACCTCACCCTGTAGCCCACCGTCTTTCCGGTAGGTTCTCCCAGGATGTCGGCCATGCGCTCGGCTATCTGCCGTGCGGCGATGCGCCTTGGCTCCAGTAGCAGCACCTTGCTCCCCACGGGCCGATCGCTGCCGAAGGAGGCCATGCCCTCGAGAATAGTGAGGGGCAGAAGGGTCGACTTTCCCGCTCCCGGCGGTGCGGTGATGACAAGGGAAGGGTTCTCCGCCAACGACGTGTTGACGGCTTCGGCTATGTCTGCGGCGGGCAGATGGCCCGCACGACGGATAATGTCATGATGGTTCATGGGTGCAAAGGTACGATTATTTCCAAATTCCCCCGGTTACTTGCCTGACCCCGTCAGCCTTTTCTTTACTACGGCCGGAGTTCCTGCCGCCATGCAGTCGTCGGGGATGTCTTTGGTGACAACGCTCCCCGCAGCGATGATGCAGCGCGACCCGATGGTGACACCCGGACAAACGGTGACATTGCCGCAGAGCCAGGTGTCATCGCCGATGGTGATGGGGTGTCCTGTCTCGGTAGGGTTTCTGCGCTCCATGTAGTCCATGGGGTGTTGGGGCGTGTAGAAACTGCAGTTGGGGCCTATGAGCACATGGTTGCCTATGCGTATGTAGCCCTCATCGAGCATCGTGCAGTTGTAGTTGATGAACACGTGTTCGCCTACGGTAATGCTGCTGCCGTGGTCGCAATGGAAGGGCGGCATGAGTTCCGACGATTTGGGGAAACCGGGGATAAGGTCTTCTATCACCTCACGGTACGCTTCGTCGTGTACCGTCATCGTTTGGAGTCGGGCACACAGCGTGCGTGCATGTTTCCAACTCTCAGTTACTTCTGGAGCGCCATAGTCGTACAGCTGGCCGCTTCTCATCTTGTCCAGTTCGTTCATTTGTTGATGGTTAAATATAGTTATGTAATTGCAAAAGTACAAATAAAAAACGGATGTCGAAAACGTTTTCATGGAAATATAATCGTGGTGGAAGATGATTTTGCCATACTTTTATTACCTTTGCATGGCTAAATCGTCCATAATGAACAATCCGCCTGAAAAGAAGATTTGCAAGGCGCAGTTTTCGGAGAACAAGCCTGAACAGTAATAAGAAACAGTAATAAGAACTAAAATCTAATAAAACATCAAAAAATGACAACACTGACAATTTCGATTATCGTCGTTTTCGTGCTTGGCTATGCACTCATCGCCACCGAAAGTCTGACGAAGGTAAACAAGGCTGCGATAGCCTTGCTGATGCTTGTGGGGTGCTGGACACTCTACATGGTAGCCCCCATGCAGTATCTGCAATTGATGCACCCCGAATATACGGGCGGTGCAGCCGGTATGCTCGACAAGGTTACCGGTATCATACAGGAACATCTGGGCGACACTGCCACCACGCTCTTCTTCCTCATGGGAGCCATGACCATCGTGGAGATTGTAGACCAGAACGGCGGATTCAACTGGGTGCGCAAGGTGATGAAAACCAAGTCTAAGCGCACGCTGCTGTGGCGCATCGCCTTCATGACATTCATCCTCTCGGCCATTCTCGACAACCTTACCACGAGCATTGTCATGATTATGATTCTGCGCAAGCTCGTTACCGACCATAAGGACCGCATGGTGTATGCCTCGCTGGTTATCGTGGCTGCCAACTCGGGCGGTGCGTTCTCGCCCATCGGCGACGTTACCACCATCATGCTTTGGAACAAGGGACTTATTACCGCTGCCGGTGTCATAGCCGAGATCCTGTTGCCCAGTATTATCTCGATGGTGATACCCGCCCTTATACTCCAGACGATGCTGAAGGGCGAACTGGTGATGCCCGATGCCGCTTCGCAGCAAAGCGGGGCTGTGAGCGACTTTACCGAGGGACAGCGCAAGGTGGTGTTCTGGCTGGGTGTGGGCGGACTCATTTTCGTTCCCGTATTCAAGAGCATTACCCACTTGCCTCCGTTTGTGGGCATCCTGCTGGTGCTGGGCGTGCTCTGGACTGCTACCGAGGTGTTTTACCGCGGCCTGCACCGGGGACAGGACATGGAGGGCACCCAGAAACGCGTTACCAAGTTGCTCTCGCGCGTGGACATGAGTACCATTCTCTTCTTCCTCGGTATCCTGATGGCGGTGTCCTGCCTGGCCGAAGTGGGCGTGCTGACGGCTCTCGGCAAGGGACTGAACGATGTGTTTGACGGCAACCACTATCTTGTTACGGGTATCATCGGCGTGCTTTCCAGCATTGTGGACAATGTACCTTTGGTGGCTGGTTGCATGGGTATGTATCCTGTGGCTCCTACGGGCGACATGGCCGTGGACGGCATCTTCTGGCAGTTGCTGGCATATTGTGCCGGTGTGGGCGGTTCGATGCTCATCATTGGTAGTGCTGCCGGTGTTGTGGTAATGGGACTGGAGCGCATCACCTTCGGCTGGTACATGAAGCACATCTCCTGGATAGCCTTTGTGGGCTACCTTGCCGGTATGGTGTGCTACTGGCTTCTGCGTACCTTCGTCTTTGCCGCATAACGGAAAGGTTGAGATACGAAAAGAACGGCAAAAAGAACGCTAAGTAATATGCTGAGAATAACTTGGTAGCTTATATAGTCAAGAATAAAACTCAAATTGTACCAATTTATTTTTTATAGGTATTACTAAGCAAGTAAGATAAAGCAAGAACGACAAAAAAAAGAGGGTGTGCCTTGTGCCGCACCCTCTTTTTTGTCGTTCTTGTGTGTTGTCGGTTGGAATCCCCATGTTAGTCTTCTGGCTGGAAGAGGGGGTCGTCAGGAGTAAGCATAGTGGGCTTCTGGTCGAACTCCTTGAGCAGCTGCTCCGGCACGTACTGCTTGTCCACTACCAGACGGAACATGTACTCGTTGAACCAGCGGTTGGTCATGATGAGGCAACCCTTCTGCCCATAGTCGGCACCCCAACTGTTCTCTACCTTCCATTTTGTGGGCTTGCCGTTTGCGTCAAGGTCTACGGCTGTAAGGGTCATGGCATGTGTCGAACCGCTGTCGAAGGTAGAGATGCGCTCCGCCTTGTTCATGGGGAACGTGGTGCCGAAGAGGCTGCCGTAGTCATAGTTGTCGAGATCCATGTATCCACGCTTGCGGTCCAGTTGCTTGCCCACGTCGTAGCTTGAGTACATCTTGCGGCCGTCCTTTAACGAGGCAATGGCCAGGTTGGCAATCTCCTCCATCGGCAGGTTGAGGTACTTCCAGTTGTGCCCGTCATAGGTATGGCGGTCATACTCCACCTCGTAGGTCTTGTGGTAGGGGCGGCGCGGGTCGTTCATCACCATCACGAATGTGCCGTTGAGGCTTTTCCCCACGGTGGCCTCGTAGAACGACTTCGGGGTGTATGTTTTGGCCTCACCCATTTGCTTGCCGTCCTTGTTGCGGAAAGCATAGGTAAACTCCTTTACGGGGTGGCCCAGGGTAAGGCAGAGCATGCGGTATACGGTGGAGAGCATCTCCGTTTTGCGTGCCTCTATCTGCTTGGCACTCTTGCCGTCGGTTGCCATGCGGCGCAGTTCCAGACCGTACTCGCGCAGCTTGCTTGCTACAAGGCGGCTCATCTTGCTTGTGTTCTCGCTTGAGAATGTCTCGGGCATTACGCTCATGGGCACCAGACCGTACTTCTCGGCCAGGTCGGCCACACCGCAGAAAGTACCACCGTCGTTGAGCGGGTTCTTGAAGAAGAACTGCACCTTCGGGTCGTCAATCGGCTTCTTGGCATTGTCCAGCACACCCTGCAGCATGAGGTTGGCCTTCTCCAGCTGGTCGTAGAAGAAAAGGTAGTCTTGCGAAAACTCCACGGCGAGCGAGTCGGCGTGTGCCTTGGCGAAGTTGGCACGCAGCACGTTCATGCCGCTGAACATCCAGCAGCGTCCCGAACTCTTCTGGTTGTGTATACTCTGCGAGGGTGTCTCCACGCTGAAGTGGGTGTCTACCGGTCCCGCATTGGAACGGTTCTTCACAAGGTCGTCGATGTTGTTGTTAGCAATGGCATTGAAGAGTGCCTTGTCTGTGGAACCGCTTTTCTGGCCCTTTTCTATCTGTGCCAGCATTTGTGCGGAGATGCCGCCGTTTCTGGTTTGGGCTGTGCCGGCGGCAGATACGAGCAGCAGTGCTCCTAAGAGTAGAATGTTCTTTCTCATAAAGTAAAATAAGTGTTGATTTGCTTGGACTGCAAAAATACGAAGAAAAAACGGGAAAACACAAATAATCCGGCCAAAAGTGCCGCATAGTAGTGAAAAAGTTGTACCTTTGCAAATCATAGCGATTCAGACGATGAAGAAATGGAGAAAGAAAAATACAGCCTATTAAGCAATATAACATACCCTGAAGACCTGCGAAAGTTGGACATTGACCAACTGCCCCAGCTATGCAAGGAACTGCGCGAAGACATTATAGACGAAGTGTCGGTAAATCCGGGCCACTTCGCCTCGTCGCTCGGTGTGGTGGAGATTACGGTAGCCTTGCATTACGTATACCATACACCCTACGACCGTATCGTGTGGGACGTAGGCCATCAGGCATACGGGCACAAGATACTTACGGGACGGCGCCAGACATTTTGTACCAACCGCAAGTTGCACGGCATCAGGCCTTTTCCGTCACCCCTGGAGAGCGAATACGACACCTTTGCCTGTGGACATGCCAGCAACTCCATCTCGGCGGCACTTGGCATGGCCGTAGCTGCACGCGAGACAGGGTGTGCCGACCGCCATGTCGTGGCGGTAATCGGAGACGGTGCCATGAGCGGCGGACTTGCCTTCGAAGGGCTCAACAATGTATCGAGCACCCCCAATGATATGCTTATCGTACTCAATGACAACGATATGAGCATAGACCGTGCCGTGGGAGGTATGGAAAAGTACCTGCTCAATCTCGATACCAACGAAACCTACAACAGGCTCCGTTTCAAGGCTTCGCAGTGGCTTCACTCGCGCGGCTACCTCAACGATGACCGCCGCAAGGGTATTCTGCGCCTGAACAACGCCCTGAAATCGGCTCTGAGTCACCAGCAGAACATCTTTGAGGGCATGAACATACGTTACTTTGGACCCTTCGATGGGCACGACGTAAAGGAGGTGGTAAGGGTGTTGCGCCAGTTGAAGAATATGAAAGGCCCCAAACTACTGCATCTGCATACTACCAAAGGCAAGGGGTATGAACCTGCCGAGAAGAGTGCCACCATCTGGCATGCTCCCGGCAAGTTTGATGCAGAGACAGGCGAGCGTCTTGTCTGTGATACAGCCAATCAGCCGCCAAAGTATCAGGATGTCTTTGGCCATACCTTGCTCGAACTGGCTCGCCACAACCCGCACATTGTGGGCGTAACGCCTGCCATGCCAACAGGCTGTTCCATGAATATCATGATGAAGGAGATGCCCTCGCGTGTCTTCGACGTGGGAATAGCCGAGGGGCATGCCGTCACCTTCTCGGGCGGTATGGCGAAGGACGGACTTGTGCCTTTCTGCAATATCTACAGTTCGTTCGCCCAGCGGGCCTACGACAACATCATACACGACGTGGCACTGCTCCAGTTGCCTGTGGTACTTTGCCTGGACCGTGCCGGACTGGTGGGCGAGGACGGAAGTACGCACCATGGAGCTTTCGACATTGCGGCCCTGCGCCCCATACCCCACCTCACGATTGCCTCGCCCATGGACGAGCACCAGTTGCGTAACATGATGTACACGGCACAGCTGCCAGGTCACGGTTGCTGGGTTATCCGGTATCCACGCGGGAGAGGTGTGCTTACCGATTGGCGCAACCCGATGGAGAAAATACAGGTGGGAAAAGGACGCCTGCTGAAGGACGGTACCGACGTGGCCGTGCTCACCCTGGGGCCTATAGGCAATGATGCCGCTACGGCTATTGCCGAGGTGGAGGCCGAGACGGGCATGAGCATAGCCCACTATGACATGCGCTTTGCCAAACCCCTCGACGGCGAAATCCTGACCGAAGTGGCCGGCAAGTTCAGCACCGTCATAACTATAGAGGACGGTGTGCGCATGGGTGGATTCGGAACGGCCGTGCTCGAATGGATGGCCGACCGCGGATGTCCTGTCGCCATAAGGCGTATGGGACTGCCAGACGAGTTTGTGGAGCACGGCACGGTGCCAGAGTTGCGTGCCATTGCCCGCCTTGACGTACCCGCTATCAAGGAGGAACTGAAGAAAACAAGGAATCATACTTTATGAAGATAATCATAGCCGGCGCATATGCCATCGGAACCCATCTGGCCCGACTTCTGTCGCGCAGCAAGGAGGAGATAACGCTCATCGACGAGAGCGAGGAACGCTTGGCGAGCATAGGGTCAGACTACGACCTGCTTGCCATCAACGGCCAGCCCACCAGCCTGCGCATACTGCGGCAGGCTGGGGTGGGGGATACCGACCTCTTCATAGCCGTTACACCTGAAGAGAGTACCAATATAACTTCGTGCATCCTGGCTGGAAAGTTGGGTGCCAAACGCACCGTTGCCAAGGTGGACAATCCCGAATACATGACACCGCAGGCGCAGGAGTTCTTTGCCGGATTGGGGGTGGACAAGCTCATCTATCCCGAGATGCTCGCTGCCGTGGATATCAACAACGGACTGAAAATGAGTTGGGTGCGCCAGCGGTGGGATGTGCACGACGGCGCTCTGGTTATGCTCGGCATCAAACTGCGCGAGACGTGCGAGATACTCAACCGCCCGCTCAAGGAGATAAGCGGTTCCAACGACCCCTACCATGTCGTGGCCATCAAGCGTGGGGGAGAGACCATCATTCCTGGCGGTAACGACGAACTGAAACTTTACGACTTGGCCTACTTTATGACCACGCGCAACTATATTCCCTATGTGCGCAAGATAGTGGGCAAGGAACACTATGTGGACGTAAAGAACGTGATGATTATGGGCGGAGGACGTACCGCTGTCAGGGCGGTGAAGAAAATGCCCGAATACATGGAGTGCAAGATAATAGAGCACGACGAGGAACGCTGTGAGTATCTCAACGAACTGCTCGACGAGAACAAGACGCTCATCATACACGGCGACGGCCGCGACATCCCGCTCCTTGTCGAAGAGGGTATCCGCAGCACGCAGGCCTTCGTAGCCCTTACGGGCAATGCCGAGACCAATATCCTGGCTTGCCTTACGGCCAAGCGCATGGGGGTGCGCAAGACCGTGGCCGCCGTGGAGAACGTCGACTATGTGAGCATGGCAGAGAGTCTTGATATAGGTACTATCATCAACAAGAAGATGATAGCAGCCAGCTACATCTACCAGATGATGCTCGATGCCGATGTGATGAACGTGAGGTTCCTTATGAATGCCAATGCCGACGTGGCTGAGTTTATAGCCAAGGAAGGTTCCAAAGTGACGCAGAAACCTGTCAAGGACTTGGGCATGCCCATAGGTGTGACCATCGGCGGGCTGGTGCGCGGCAATGAGGGTATGCTCGTGTCGGGAAGTACGCAGATAGAGGCGGGCGACTCGGTGATGGTGTTCTGCCATCATGTGAACATGAAGAAGCTGGAAAAGTATTTCTCATGATAAACTGGAAACTTATTTGCAAGGTAATGGGGCAGTTGCTCTTCATCGAGGCGGTGCTGATGCTGCTCTCGCTGGGGGCTGCCGTCTACTACAGGCAGGACGACATCTTTGCCTTTCTCGTGTCTACGGTGGCCACGGTGGGCGGTGGACTGATGCTGAAGTGGAAGGGGCATGGGGCCGACAACTCCATGTCTAGGCGTGATGCCTATCTGGTGGTTACGCTCTCCTGGGTAGTGTTCAGTCTCTTCGGTACACTCCCCTTTATGGTGAGCGGTTACCTGCATAGCTTTACCGATGCTTATTTCGAAACGATGTCGGGCTTTACCACCACTGGAGCCACCATCATAGACGATGTGGAGGCTCTGCCGCACGGTCTCCTCTTCTGGCGTTCGCTGACGCAGTGGATAGGCGGATTGGGCATTGTGTTCTTCACCATAGCCTTGCTGCCTTCGCTCGTAGGCGGTTCCACCAAGGTGTTCGCTGCAGAGGCCACAGGCCCTATCAGAACCAAACTCCATCCGCGCCTGTCTACCAATGCCAAGTGGATATGGAGCATCTATGTGGTGCTTACCCTGGCCTGCATAGTGGCTTATTACGTAGGTGGAATGAGCGGGTTCGACAGTGTCAATTATGCCATGTCTACCACAGCCACGGGCGGTTTCTCCACCCACAACACGAGTACCGAGTTCTTCCGCTCGCCGGGGCTGGAGTATACCTGTACGCTCTTTACCTTCCTCTCCGGCATCAACTTTACGCTGCTCTATGCCGCTGTCATCAAGTTCCGGGTAAAGGCATTGCTGCAGAATTCTGAGTTCCGTTTCTACCTTTTCCTTATTGTGACATTCTCTGCTTTCATCATGATAGAACTGATGGTGATGCGGCAGTACCCTTTGGAGCATGCCTTCCGTAGTGCCATCTTCCAGGTGGTGAGCTTCATCACTACCACAGGTCTCTTCAACGACGATGCTGCGCTATGGCCACACGTAACCTGGGTGGTTCTGGCCCTGTGTATGTTCTTCGGTTCGTGTTCGGGCAGTACGAGCGGAGGCATCAAGTGTATCCGTGGCGTGATGCTGCTCAGGGTGGTGAAGAACGAGTTCAAGCAGATACTCCACCCCAATGCGGTATTGCCCCTCAAGATAGACGGTGTGAACGTACCACAGCAGAAAAGGGTCGCGCTGCTCGCCTTTCTGGTGAGCTACCTCATTATCTGCCTCATTATATCGTTTGCCATGATAGCCATGGGCATCGACAATACGAATGCCATTACCATTACGCTGAGTTGTGTGGGCAACGTGGGGCCTACGCTCGGTGTGGAGATAGGTCCCACCATGTCGTGGAGCCAACTGCCGGTAGCGGCCAAGTGGCTGTGCTCGCTTATGATGCTCATAGGCCGTCTGGAGATATTCACCGTACTGGTGATATTTACGTCGACCTTCTGGAAGGAAAACTAAACGATTAAAAGTAAAAAGGTAAAAAAGGGCCGATTAAAGGTAAAAAGGTAAAAAAAGGCATACGCCAGAAAAGCTGTCTATAGGAGGTATGGCGCCCCGCCGTACCGCTCAAGGAAGCCTCAAGCAAGAATGGCTGTTGTCTCTTAACTTCTCTAACTTCCCTTACCTTCCTTATCTCCAAGCGCACAGACCACCGAGACAACTCAGACAACATAAACAACAAAGCTGCTGCAGTGGCAGCAGAAAAAAGTTGTATAAGTTGTATTTGTTGTATAAGTTGTCGGTTGATACGCAAGAAAAGCTGTTGTCTTAACTCCTTTAACTCCTTATATATCCGAAAATAAACTAACTTATTAATAACACTTGATATGAAGCCGTTAAAATTTGAACCGTTACTGAAGTCCACCATCTGGGGTGGCAACAAGATTGTCAGTTTCAAACACCTCGACCTGCAGCAGGAGAATGTAGGTGAGAGCTGGGAGGTGTCGGGTGTGCCGGGCAACGAAAGCATCGTGGCCGACGGCGAGATGAAAGGCAAGAGCCTCAATGAGGTGGTAAGTTTGCTGAAGGATAGTTTTCTCGGTGTAGAAAACTACAGGCGTTTCGGCAATGAGTTTCCTTTGCTCATCAAGTTTATCGATGCCAACCGCGACCTTTCCATCCAGGTACACCCCAATGATGAGATTGCTCACAAGCAAGGCAAGGAGCGCGGCAAGACCGAGATGTGGTATGCACTGCCATGCGAACCCGATGCCCGCCTCTATAACGGTCTGAAGATGCAGATTACACCACAGCAGTACAAAGAGATGGTGGAGAATGATACCATTACCGAGGCCCTGGCACTGTACGATGTCAAGGAGGATGATTGTTTCTTCATACCGGCAGGACGCATACATGCCATCGGCACTGGCTGCTTCGTGGCCGAGATACAGCAGACGAGCGATGTGACTTACCGCATCTATGACTTCAAACGCAAGGACAAGGACGGCCACTACCGCCAGCTCCACACCAAGGAGGCTGCCGAGTGTATAGACTATACCGTGCTGGATAATTATCGCCAGGAGTATATGCCCGTGCGCAACCAGGGAGTGAGCATCGTGCAGTGTCCTTACTTCAATACGGCCGTCTATGACCTCGACGAACCTATGACGCTCGACTATTCCGAGCTGGACAGCTTTGTGATACTCATCGGGCTGAAGGGCGAGGCAAGGATTACCGACAACGAGGGCAACGAGACGAGCCTCAGTGGAGGCGAGACCATTGTCGTTCCCGCTTCCACCCAGACCCTCAAAGTGGAAGGCTCACTCAAGTTCCTCGAAACATACGTGTAGCCCTTTCACCATAAAATCCCTAATCCTTGACAAGGAAAAATTGGGTTTTACTTTGATAATATAAATGCGCCTTGCTCAGGATAAACTTGGGCAAGGCGTTGTTGTCTTGTTATGGAGAATCAGAGAAGCGCTTTGTTACGGTTGGCAGAGTACGTTGCACACCCTGTCCTGGAAACGGCGTGCATTGGCAGCATGCATGATGCCGTTGTTGAGGATGGCGAAACAAAGGGTATGGCCGTTGGCAGCCGTACAGTAACCCGCCAGGGTAATGATGCCCGTGAGCGTGCCCGTCTTCGCTATGACGTTGGCCTGGGCAAAGGAACTTTTCATGCGCTTCTTCAGTGTGCCGTCCACACCGGCTATGGGGAGTGAAGGCTTGAGGTGGGGCCAGATGTTCTCATTGCGGTAGGCATAACGCAGCAGCAGACATTCTACTTCGGCACTGAGATAATTGTAGAGCGAAAGCCCCGAACCGTCAGCCAGCCTGTAGCGGGAACCGTCAAGTCCTAACCGCCCTATCAGCCGCCGCTCCACACTGCGTGCGCTCTTGGCACTGGCGGGGCGCTGCTCTGTTGAGGCTGCCACCTGGTAATACATACACTCTGCGTAGAGATTGTCACTCTCCTTCATCATCTTGTGCAATATCTGGTCCATGGTGTGGAAACGCGTACACAGGGAGAAGGCACTGGCCGGACAGCGTGCTGCAAGCACAGTGTCATTTTCCACAACGATGTCCTGCTCTTTCAGACGGCTAACGAAGCGTTTCATAAAACCGTCCTTGCGTGCAAAGACGAGGGGTGAGAGCACGGGGTTGTCATCGTCCCAGCACCAGCCTTCGCCCAGAAGGGCTGTGTCCTTCATGGTGCGGTCGGCATAGATATGTCCTCTTATGGTGTCCACCCCCATTTCGCTGAGCGAATGGACAAAGGCCGTCATGTCATCGCTGTTGAATCGGGGGTCCATGCCTCCTATGCAGTATACATCACCGTGTAGCACACCGTCGGTTATCTTGCCCGTATACTTCAGCTGGGTCTTAAACTGGTAGCCACCGCCCAGCTTGTCGAGGGCTGTAATGGCGGTGAGTAGTTTCATGGTGCTGGCGGGGCGCATCAGCTGGCGTTCGCGGTGGCGGTAGAGACAGGAGTCTGCATCGAGATCCCATACCATGAGTCCCACCTGCGAGGTCTCGAACATCTTGTCCTTTACGAGTCTTTCCAGACTGTGTTGCAATGATTGCGGCCAGGGCAGACGCAGTGTGTCGGAACGGAGAGTGTCTGCAGCGAGCGAGTCGGCGAGAACATCACTGTCCTTCTCTTCCGTCCCGTCCGGTTCCGTTTCTATGGCCGGTACCGTGCTCTGGGCGTGCAGTGGCAGAACGACACAGACCATGAGGCATAGTCCCATCAGATATCTTGATAACTTGTAGTGCATGTCTTGGAAATGTGAGTGCTTTCTTTTTTCTTTCTTTTCTCCTTGGGGTGTTATTGCGCTGTGCCTGCTGGCTCCTTGCCGCCGCACGGGGCAGTGCGCTTCTGCAGTTCCTGTACAAAGGACGCCTCGTTGTCGGGTTGTACTGTGACCATATTGCCTGCACCGTACTCTATGAGCACGCAGTGGTCCAGACCGAAGAAGGCGCTTACCTTCTCCGTACGTACCACGTCGCACAGCGGTATGTTCCTGTTTGTACTGAAGCGCCCCTCATCCACGACGAGAAACTCCATTTCCTCGTCCTTGTCTATAGGCTTTACCCGACGGAAGGTGTAGCGTGTGTGCAGTATGCGCTCTATCATGCCCACCACCACGATGGCCACAAGCAGACCTATGCTGGCCACCTTGGTCCAGAAGAAGTACAGGGCCAGGAGGGAGAACAGGCCGATGGCAATCTTGGTCTGGGCGGTAATGCGTTTATGAAATGTTCTGTCTGCCATTAAAAAAAAGTGTCGTTTTTGGTCGAATAGTGCTTCGCCATGCAGATGGCGGGGGCAAAACCTTTGCAAAAGTACAAAAAATATGGCTTTTGCTATACATTTTCAATATTAATTAGTACTTTTGCAACAGATTTAAGGTATGTTCCGCTTCGGACTCTTCGACAGTATGTGGATACATACCCATAGAACAAGTATTTAGCTAACCGATGGTTTACAAGTATGATTTTTTGATTATCGGCTCAGGAGTTGCCGGTATGAGTTACGCCCTGAAAGTAGCCAGAGCGCATAAAGGTAAGGTGTGCATGATATGCAAGACCTCGCTCGACGAGGCCAACACGTCGTTTGCACAGGGTGGCGTGGCGTCAGTTACCAACATGGAGGTGGATAACTTCGACAAGCACGTACAGGACACGATGATAGCCGGCGACTACATCAGCGACTACAAGGCCGTGAAGCAGGTGGTGACTATGGCTCCGGGGCAGATAAAGGAACTGGTGGGTTGGGGTGTAAACTTTGACAGGCAGCAGGACGGCAAGTTCGACCTGCACCGCGAGGGAGGACACTGCGAATTCCGCATACTGCACCATGCCGATGACACTGGTGCCGAGATACAGCGCGGACTGATGGAAGCCGTACGCAACTGCCCCGACATCGATATCAAGGAGAACCATTTTGCGGTGGAAATCATTACCCAGCACCATCTTGGCGCACGCGTGACACGCCGCACGCCATACATCAACTGCTACGGAGCCTATGTGCTGAACCCCGACACCCAGAAGGTGGATACTTACTTGAGCAAGGTAACCGTGATGTGTACTGGCGGATGCGGTGCCGTGTATCAGACCACTACCAATCCCGTCATAGCCACGGGCGACGGAGAGGCCATGGTGTACCGTGCCAAGGGAACGGTGGCCGACATGGAGTTCGTCCAGTTCCATCCTACAGCCCTCTTCCATCCCGGTGAAACCCATCCTGCCTTCCTTATAACCGAGGCCATGCGTGGCTATGGCGGTATACTGCGTCTTCCCAACGGCGAGAGCTTCATGGAAAAATACGACAAGCGGTTGAGCCTGGCTCCGCGCGACATCGTAGCCCGTGCCATCGACAAGGAAATGAAGATACACGGTCTGGACCATGTCTGCCTGGATGTCACGCACAAGGATCCGGCAGAGACGCGCCGCCACTTCCCTAATATCTATGCCAAGTGCATGAGCATAGGCATAGACATCACAAAGGACTATATACCCGTGCGCCCCGCTGCCCACTATATGTGTGGCGGTATCAAGGTCGACCTCAACGGACAGTCGAGCATCAATCGCCTTTACGCACTTGGAGAGTGTTCCTGCACGGGATTGCACGGTGGCAACCGACTGGCAAGCAACTCGCTCATCGAGGCTGTGGTATATGCCGAGACGGCTGCCAAACACAGTCTGGAGCATGTAGACGAATATGACTTCAACGAAAAGGTGCCCGCATGGAATGATGAGGGTACGCTTACCAACGAGGAGAAGGTGCTTATTACCCAGAGTGTGAAGGAGGTGGGCGAGTGTATGAGCAACTATGTAGGCATCGTGCGTAGCGACCTGCGCCTGAAGCGCGCATGGGACCGCCTCGATTTGCTTTATGAGGAGACGGAGAATCTCTTCAAGCGTGTAAAGGTGAGCAAGGAACTGTGCGAACTGCGCAACATGATAAATGTGGGCTACCTCATCACCCGCATGGCCATCGAGCGCAAGGAGAGCCGCGGACTGCATTACACCATCGACTATCCCGTACACGCATACGACAAGAAACAGGAATGAGCGAAGGCGTACAGCACGTTCTTTTCACACGTACCATACTACAGTGGTTTTGTGCCAACGGCCGATTGTTGCCGTGGCGCGAAACCACTGACCCTTATGCCATATGGCTTAGCGAAGTAATACTGCAGCAGACGCGTATAGCGCAGGGCATGGCCTACTGGAAGAGGTTCATGCAGACTTATCCCACGGTGCAGTTGCTGGCTGCAGCCGACGAGGATGATGTGCTGAGGCTGTGGCAGGGGTTGGGTTATTATTCGCGTGCCCGTAACCTGCATGCGGCAGCAAAACAGATAGTGGACATGGGGGCTTTTCCCCGTACCCTCGAAACCATCAGGGCGCTCAAGGGCGTGGGCGACTACACCGCTGCGGCCATAGGCTCCTTTGCCTTTGATATTCCAGCAGCTGTGCTGGACGGCAATGTGTTCAGGGTGCTGGCGCGGTATTTCGGCATAGACACACCTGTCAATACTACACCCGGAAAGAAGTTGTTTGCCGCCCTGGCACAGTCGCTCTTGCCCCAGAATACATCGCAGCGTTTCCGTCCCGATGGCTTTTCCCTTTCGCTTTCAGCAGTGTCTGCCTATAATCAGGGCATCATGGACTTCGGTGCTCTCGTGTGTACACCACAGACGCCGCGGTGTGAAGCATGTCCGCTCGCCGAGACGTGTTTGGCCTTGAGGGAGGGCCGTGTGGACAACTTGCCAGTGAAAAACAGGACACAGAGGGTAAAGACACGTTACCTTACCTATATTTATATAAGGTGGAAAAAGAAAGAATCCTCTACATCTCTACAGACGGCATCCGAACCGATGGTTGCCATACGGAGGCGCGGCGGTGGTGACATCTGGCATGGACTCTGGGAACCTTACAATGCATCGCTGCACGAGGACAGTGCCGCCACCGCCGAGGCGGAGATTATTGACTTGCTGCATCCGGCACCTTCCGACACCCTGCGTCTCCTAGCCAGGGGCGTGAAGCATGTGCTTACCCATCGCATCCTTCTGGCCGACTTCTATCTGCTGGAAACGGAGGAACGTCCTCTTTTGCCCGACGACTATGTCTGGATAAAAGAGAGCGAACTGGCACACTATGGTGTGCCCAGACTCATAGAGAAACTCTGCCTGTTGGCGCCAGGCAAGAGTGACAGCGAGGCTTTTTAAGAACGCCCGAATGAAAAATGCGACAAACAGACATAATATAAGGCTGTTTGTGCATCGAATCGGCTTGTTTGGGCACATCGGCGGCAAACGTCGGTTGTACAAAAGATAAAAATCCTTTATCTTTGCAAAAGACGATTAAAGAAAAAATAACAAGCAAAGAGAGGATTTTGTCGCAAATGAAAAGACTATTGACATTTTTTGTGATGCTGGTTGCCGCATTGGGTATGTATGCTGACAATCCGGTTGTAGTGACGGCAGGAAACCCTGTCGTGTTCAATGAAGCCGTGCGGGCACTTGTAGAGGTGGACTATTCCAAGACCATGGTGAAAGACCAGACGCTGGAAGAATACCTTACCGGGCGCGGAGAAGACTTCGTGCGCGACTGGCCCAATGACAAGGCAAAGGCGCTGGAGTACTTTACCTATCGCTTCAACAAGAAGAACAAGAAGGGCATGCAGATAGCCAAGAACCTGACCGATGCCAAGTACAAGATGGTCATCTACATCGACTGGATGGACATGGGCAACGGCGCGAGCGGCTTCTTGCCATGGTCGGGCAGCAAGGCCGGTGGTGTCATCATCAAGGGACGCTGCGATGTCATCGATATCAAGGCCGGTCAGTATGTGTGCCGTATGACGTTCGACGAGGTGAAAGGTAGTGCCAACCCCTCCGAGACGACACGCATGGGTATGGCCTACTTCTATCTGGCCAACAACATGTTCAAGTTGTCCAAGGATGCCTCGGGTAGTGTAGAATACTGCGGTGAGGTGCCCCACGCCAAACCCAAGAAGAAGGTAGTGGTAAGGGAAGTGGAGGAAGAACCCGCCGTGGCTGAGGCCAAGAGTACGCCCGTGAGCAAATCGGTTGCCAAGAAGGCTGTTGCACGTAAAGGAAAAGGCAAAGGCGCTGTGCGCAAGGGTGCCACTGGCGTACGCAAGGGCACGACGGCTGCTGCCAAGACGGCATCGGCTGCTGCAGCTACTAAAGCCTCTGTAGCCAAGAAACCTCGGAAGGTGAAATATATAGAGGTGGATGAAGACGGCAACGAGACCGAAATCATCTATGTGAAGAAAGGAACAAAGATTCCGGCGGAAGTGGAGAACGTGGAAGAGAAAACTGCTCCTGTAACCCGTCCTGCCAAGAAAACCGCCAGGCATAACACGGCCAATAACGGTAACGGCAAGGTGCCGCAAACCGTCCTGAACGCCGTTTCCCATCTGAAACTGAAAAACTCGGTGGGCGGTGATGCCAAGTGTCTGCGTCATGAGAAATCACTGAGTGTATACATCGACTTCTCTCATTGTGACATTATCAACAACAACGAGGCTGACTTCACCAGATATATGGAGACTCAGGCTGATGAGAAAGACCGTGACGGCAATTTCGCCCAGAAGTGGGAAACCTCATATAAGCCCAGTCTTACGTCCATCTTTGTCTCGAACATGAACAAGGAGATGGGCAAACTGCCCCTGCGCGGTACCTTGCAGCAGGGCAACAAGTACACGCTGAAGGTGGCTCTGACAAAGATTGATGACAACGGCAACACGTGGGGCGACTATCTCATAGTGGAGACAGCTACGGGCAAGGTGGTACACCACATGCAGATGAGGTCCAAGGGCGGACATTTCGGTGAGTACATCGGTCTCTTCCAGCAGGGCTTTGAGGAAGCCGGCAAAATATACGGTGAACTTCTGGCCGACAGAATAGATTAAGGCGGGTTCTAAAAATTACCTTTGTAGGATTTTTGTATTTTAGCCGGATAAAATCAAAAAGACACAAAGAGCAATCCGTCTAAAGAAGAATATTAACAGTGCGTGGAATTTTTAGAACACGCCTTAACCTAACCCGCCGTTCTCCTCTCTCTCTCACGCAGAACAGGAGAATAGGCAGGCTCTAATTAAATCACAATAAGTATGAAAAAGAGTATCAAACAATTAGCCTTGGCAGCCTTTGTGTTGCTTGCAGGCTCGGGAATGACTGCCAATGCGCAGTTGCTCAGTGAAAAACCACATGTTCATTTCGGTGTCCGTGCCGGATTGTCCGTTTCCTCTTGGTCGGGTAAAGGAATGAAGGCTTTGGCGTTCCCTACAGGCGGCTTGGCTGTCGACTTCAAGGTGGCTCCCATCCCCTTGTATTTGGAGACAGGTGCCTATTTTATAAACAAGGGATATAAATATCGTAGCTATGACGCTGATACCTATGAGACCAAGCACGTTCTCGGCGGTGAAATACCCGTTGTAGCCAGCTATCACTATTACTTTACGGACGACATGGCCATCCAGCCATTCTTCGGCGGCTTCGTGTCTTTCCAGGACGACGGCTATGACAATGTTGATGCAGGTCTTCGCTTCGGTACAGGTTTCAACTATCGTCGCCTCTATGCCAATGTGGGTTACGACCTCGGACTGAAGAATCTGTATGGGGACAGTGACTATTCATGCAAGTCGGGCTTCTTCTTCGTGACTATTGGCTACAACTTCGTCGGTTCGAAGTAACAGGTTTTTGCGTCTACGGGCATTTCGTAGAGAATATAAAAGCAGAGGGTGCGCCACGATTGTGACACACCCTCTGTTTTTTTGTCCAATTCTTGTTTTCTCTTGCTTGAGAAAGCTAAGCAGTCCTCGCGTAGAGGCTTAGTAGTTCTGAGCCTCTATCTGGAAGTAGCTCTGCGGATGGTTGCATACGGGGCAAACCTCGGGAGCCTTCTTGCCCACCACGATATGGCCGCAGTTGACACACTGCCAGATACAGTCGCCGTCGCGCGAGAACACCACCTTGTCCTGCACATTCTTCAGCAGTTTGCGGTAACGCTCCTCGTGGTGCTTCTCTATCTCAGCCACCATCTCAAACTTGGCGGCAATCTCGTCGAAACCTTCTTCGCGGGCTTCGGCAGCCATGCGCTTGTACATGTCTGTCCACTCGTCGTTCTCGCCCTCGGCAGCTGCCAGAAGATTCTCTTCCGTGCTCTTGATGGCACCGCCCATGAGATACTTGAACCACATCTTGGCGTGCTCCTTCTCGTTGGCGGCAGTCTCTTCGAAGATGTTGGCTATCTGCACGTATCCGTCCTTCTTGGCCTTGGATGCAAAGTAGGTGTATTTGTTACGGGCCTGTGACTCACCGGCAAATGCCTCCCACAGGTTCTTCTCTGTCTTTGTTCCTTTAAGCTCTTTCATAATGTCGTTGTATTAAATTAGTAATCAATTTATTTGCAAAGATATTGTAATGTTTCCAAAGTTGCAAGTCTTTGTCTCCTTATTTGCTCTTCTTTAGTGGTTTTTAACTAAAAGCGTGCTATCTTGCGCGTATTGTTTCCCTGTTTGAGGATAAAGATACCCTTGCTGTTGTCGGTGAGGGTAGTCTTGCGTCCGTCTACGGTGTAGGTGTCGTAAGGCTTTGCCATGTCTATGCCGCCATAGGTGAATGAGCGGGCAGGAGCCTGGATGCCGTCGGTAGACTTGGTGCCTGTCACGGTGGCATACTTTATCTCCCATGTGCAGCAGATGGTGGCATCGCTGGTGTAGCGGAAACTGATGGTGGCCTTGTTGCCGCAGAACTGGCTGAGGTCGAGCGTATAGTCGGCAAAAGTCCAACTGTCAGTTGACGGAACGCTGAAGTCGGAGAGTCTGGTAATGGACGTACCTTCCTCGGGGTCGGTAGTCTTGACAAGTACGGAGAGATATTCGAGACCCTTTCCGCTGGCATAGTTGACGGCCTGGGTAATTTTCAGTTTGGCGTCTTTGTAATCGGTAAGGTCTATCTCGGGCAAGGTAAGGGTAGCGTCAGCGGCATAGTTAGTTTTGCTTGCGAATGCCGTAGCCTTCCAGCCATAGCTGCTGGTTTGCACCCATATATTGGAATTGGTACTCTCGTTCTTGGCTGTCGTCGTACTGCAACCACAGTCGGACGATGTGAAGTCCAGGTCTATGACAGTATCGTCGTCAGGATTGTCAGGATTATCGTTGCCGCCGTCATTGTTGTATTCGGTCGACTTGACGGAGGTCTCGGGGTTGAACGCCACGTCTGTGCTGTCACCCCATACATACTCCATGAGGTTGGGGTAGTCGACATAGGGGTTGCGGTTGCCCTGTATGCCGTACACGTCGTTGTTGCGCTTTATCTCCAGAGCGTCGGGCTTGTCGGCGCGTGCCCATTTTATGAACAGGGTGTATGCCCACTTCTGCAGGGTAGGGTAGGTGCCCTGTTCCAGTATCTGCAGTGCCTGCGTGCCTGTCCATGTGAAGTTTTGGTAGGTGGTGGCCATGTACAAGTATCCGCGCGCAAAGTCTCCCTTCCAAGTGTCGGCAGGCTCCCAGTACTTTTTGCCGTCCGAGCCGTTGCCAATCTTGGTCCATCCGTTGCCGCTGTCGGTGCCTGTCACTGTGCCCATGGGGTAGTTGCTCTTGCTGCTGTTTATTTTGCTTTCGCTGGGCATGAGGTTGTACAGGTCCATGTAGGCTTGGTTTTCATTTCCTCCCCACCAGCTCTTGGGGAAGGAGTGCTCTATGTTCATTCCGTTTCCTGCTGCTCCCTGAGAGGTAGACTTTACCCATGCGCTCTGCGCCGAGTAGCGGTCAATAAAGTAACCGTCACTGTTGCGGTCGGTAACCCAGAAGCCCCACCATGTCTTGCCCGAACCTTTACCGTAGTCCAGTACGTTGGCCTTTTTGATGATGTTGTAGACGGCGGTCTTCAGCTCGGAGCCTTTCTTTCCTTTCAGCGAACTGTAGTAGCCGTCGGGTATCTGGGCAGAGGCGGGCAGAGAGCAGAGTGATGCTGTAGCGATGGCCAAGGCCAGATGGAGTAGTTTTCTTCTCATATCGTGTAGTTTTTTTGTTTTGTCGTGATTTGGGTGGGCAAAGTTACGCTTTTTAGTTGTAAGCACAAAGCAAAAGTTATGAAAAAGCTACAACAGGTAAAAAAGAATAGGGTGTGACTTATGTGCCACACCCTATTCTTGCAACATCGTGTCCGTCAGTTGTTGATGCCGAAGTCGGCCTGTTGGTCTTGCACCTCCTTCAGCATCTTGGCCTTCTGTTCGGGGGTAAACTCGGCATGGCCGGATTCTTTGGCAGAGGCATGGGAAACTTGTGGAGCTTTCTTGACATTGCCGCAAGATACCGCAGAACCGGTGTTCCACATCCCGGTATAGGGCACACTCTCCATCTCCAGGTCGGCTGGGGTGGGGGCGTGTGTGCCTGGAAACTGTACTTCGGCATGAATCTTGATCTTGCCAGGCTTCATCGTGCTGCGCACAAGGATAGGTGCACTGCCCCATTCTGTGGCACGCGGATTGGCATTGATGTCCTTTCCGTCGCCTATCAGCTCGCCTTCTCCCTCTATGGTAAACCGGATGTTTTCCTTGGCGAGGCGGCGCACATTGCCGTTGTCGTCGGTAACCTCAGCCACCACTACCACGAAGTCGCTGCCGTCGGCCACAAGCTGTTTGCCCATGTTGTCGGCATAAAGGCGCAGTTTGGTGCTGCGGCGTGAGGGCATGCGCCTGTCCGTGCACACCACCTTGCCATCCCTGTAGCCCTCGGCCAGCATCATCACCGTCTGGGGCGACTTCTTCTTGTAGCTATACTCGCGTGCCTCCCAGAAGTCCCACGCCTTGGGGAACACTACCGGGGCATTGAAAGCCTCGGACGTAGGATGCTTTACGGGCAGGGTATAGACGTGTGCTCCCTGATAAGTGGTGAGGCGCACACTGTCGCAGTTGGAGAACACCGTCACGTCCTGGTCACTGAATTGGGTCATCTCGTGGGCAATATGCACAAAGGCACTATCCTTACGCTGCGACTCAAACATGTAGTAGGCAGTCTTCTTCTGCCTGAAGGCATCGTAGATGCCGCCCCAATACGGGTCGGGATGATAACCGCGCTGGTGGTCGAAGGGATGCCACTGGCAACCGCCGACAAACTGCCCGGGGGTATGCATCTCCTCAGTAGTCTTGGCCAGGGAGTAAGCCTGGGTAAGCATCGGTTTCTCGCCCCAGCTGCGCGAGGCACGGTTCAGGTTGTTGTGGGCATACCAGTCGTCTACATACTCTCCGAACTCCCGCGTAAGGACACACTGGCTTATGCCTGTCATGTCCATATCGGGCCATCCGTACACCACGTCGTAGTTTTCCTTTACACCCGCCGAGTTCCAGTCGGCTACTGCCACAGGGCGATAGGGGTAGGGATACTCGTCCTTGGTGAGTTGGAGCGACTGCAGCGCGAAGTCCTTGGGATACCTGGTCTCGTTGAGGATGGGCTCCCACATGAGTACGGAGGGATGGTTGCGGTCGCGGCGTATGATGTCTTTGGTGTTCTGGTATACACGCTCTGCAAACAGAGGGTCCTTGTTCCAGTATTGCCATCCCGGTGTTGCCACGATGATGAAGATGCCCAGTTCGTCGCAAGCATCCATAAATGCGGGGTCCTGCGGATAGTGGGCCGTACGAATGATGTTGAATCCTGCATCTTTCAGACGTTTCACGTCACGCCATTGCTGACTGTTGGGTACAGCGTTGCCTACATACGCAAAATCCTGATGGCGGTTGGCACCGATAAACTGTCTGTATTTCTTGCCGTTGAGCCAGAATCCTTCCTTGCCCTTAAACTCGAAGGAGCGTATGCCGAAACGGGTTCTGCCGCCATCGAGTACCTTCTTGCCGTCCTTGATGCGTGTAACGACACTATATAGATAAGGTGTCTCGGGTGACCACAGGCGAGGGCTCTTTACCACGAACGGCATCGTTACCGTGTGATGGCTGTCGCCTGCCAGCAATATGCTTTGTCTGGCGGTTTTTATAGTCTTGCCCTCAGCGTCCACCAAACTCTGTTCTACCGTTACCTTCCTGGCTTTGTCGCCCTTGTTGCAAACATCGACATCGGCGTATACCTTGGCTTGCTTTTCGGAAATGTCAGCAAAATGGACGAAGACACCGGCTTCCCGTCGGTTCTCCTTTATCACGTCAGTAATGGCAGTCTCCTGTTTGTCTATGAGCCAAACATCACGGTAGATGCCTCCATGATAGGCGAAGTCGAGGGTGTACTGCGGCTTGCCAGGCGGAAAAGTCTTGTCGTTGGAGTTGTCTGCCATCACGGCCACAACACATTTAGAGCCACCCTTCACCCCCAGTTCGTCCAGACTGACTATAATGGGAAGGTAGCCGCCCGGATGTTCCTTTGCCAATTTTCCGTTGACGTATATCTTCTGCTTGCCCATTATTGCCTCGAAATGGATTTCCGAGTGGTTGCCTGGTACGACAAATTCTTTTCTGTACCAGGCTATGCCTTGGTAGTTGCGGCCGCCGGAAGCTTCGGCTGGCTCCAGTTTGACGCAATGTGGAGTGTTCACTACCTCCCAATTGCTGTCATCATAGTCTTCACGCTCAGCCCCCTGTGCATCTCCAAGATGAAAACGCCAGTTTGGGTTGAAGTTATAAACGCTGCGTCCCTGGTTCGTTATAGGGAACAGTCCGGCCACGGAAGTCTCGTCGTATGCGGAGGCGTGTATCGCCATCGTGCTCAACAAGCATAGTGCCGTAAGGCATATTTTGTTCAGTTTCATTATTTCAATTTTTATTGGAAGATGTTAAGGAGTTAAAGGTGTTAAGGAGTTAAGACAACAGCTTTTCTTGCGTATCAACCGACAACTTATACAACAAATACAACTTATACAACTTTTTTCTGCTGCCACTGCAGCAGCTTTGTTGTTTATGTTGTCTGAGTTGTCTCGGTTGTCTGTGCGCTTGGCGTTAAAGAAGTTAAGGGAAGTTAGAGAAGTTAAGAGACAACAGCCATTCTTGCTTGAGATGGTACAGCGGGGGCGCTGTACCTCCTAATAACAGCTTTTCCGGCGCATGCCCTCTTTTTACCTTTTTTACCTTTTTACCTTTAAACAGTCTTCCCACTTGTCCGTGCGGAACGAACTGACGGGCAGACCGTCATGGAAAAGGTCGCCTACAGCCCAGTTGCAGAAGGCATAGCGTACAGCCACAGGATTCTTTACCTCTTCGCTCTTCACATACACCTTGTTGCGTGAAGTCCATGCCTTGGCCTTGTGGAATACCTTGTCCTCTCCAGCCACCTCGAAGAGATTGCTCTCCGGGCCGTTGTTGAAGTAAACCCACTCCTTGCTCCTGTCAAACGAGATGACAGCCGTGTCGCCCTTGAATTCCACGTCCTTGTAGGCTGCATAGTCGGGTAGCCCTTTCATGCCGTATGTGCCGCTCAGTGCCAGAAGTGCCAGGCGTTCTCCAGCCTGGCGTTTCTTGCGTGGATGAATGCCATATTCCAGTCCGGCATCCATCAGAACAGCCATACGACAATTGTCTATACGGCGTTCAGCCTCTGCCTGTTGTTCGCGCAGCAAGGCACTGTTCTCTTTCCATTTTATCAGACTGTAGTCGTATGGAGCTATCTGGCAGAAATAGAACGGGAAGTTGCCTTGTTTCCATTCTTTGCGCCATCCCTTCACCATCGTTTCCATCTGGTCGGCGTAGGTCGCATAGC
The DNA here is from genome assembly GCA_963624905.1 of Oscillospiraceae bacterium. Lineage (GTDB taxonomy): Bacteria > Bacteroidota > Bacteroidia > Bacteroidales > Bacteroidaceae > Prevotella. The sequence continues at coordinate 20,146 of CAVFRG010000010.1, read as the reverse complement.
GGTTGCAGTTGTCCTCACCCTGATACCAGATGGCACCCTTCATGCCATAGCCGATGAGCGGATGGAGCATACCGTTGTAAAGAGCTGATGGGCAGCGCTGCTGATACTTCTTCACGTCAGCCTCGTTCCAGGGCGTATGTAGTTTTGGGAAAGCCTTGAGCCAGTCGCTCTTGACCCAATCGCTGTTCATCCATGCCTCGCACGCACTGCCTCCCCATGCCACTACTATCAGTCCTACCGGAACATCCAGTGTCTTGCGGAGTGATTTGCCGAAGTAATAGGCGGTTGCGCTAAACTCGCGCACGCTGCCCGATTGGGCGTTCTGCCACTTGCCCGAAACGGTGTCGACCGGTTGCAGTTGGGCATTGCGCTTTATGGTGAAGAGGCGCAGGCTGTTGTCGCTACACGCCATAAGCTCTTCGGGAGTCCCCTCCACCGGTTGCCCCTTAAAGCCCTTCATCGGCATTTCCATGTTGCTCTGTCCTGCACAAATCCACACCTCGCCTATCAGTACATCGTGCAGGCATAATTCCTTTCCGTCGCTGAGCGTGATGTCGTATGGACCTCCCGCCTTAGGCGTGCGTACGGTGAGTTGCCAATTCCCGTTCTTGTCGGTCTGTACCTTGTAGGTCTTGTTGTCCCAGGGTATGTGTACCTTTACCGTCTTGCCGGCATCGGCAGTTCCCCATAGGTTGCAGTCGCTCTGTTGCTGTAGTACCATTTTGTCGCCAAACATCTTTGGCATTTTTACTTCTGCCTGTATGCCTAAGGCCGTGGCGCTCAAGGCAAGGGTAAGGAAAGTCTTTCTTATCGTCATTGGTCTAATTGTATTGGATAGTCTTTTCTTGTAGAATGCATTTGCTGCCAGTCGTCTGTATAAATCGGAAAGGCAACATACCTTTATTATTATAAAGACGTTCAGTTACGCCTTTTGTAACTACAAGGCCGTCTTTCTGCCCGTGAGGTGACTTGTTAGGGCAGAAACAATGTTAATTGCCGGCACAGTGCCTTTTTATTTGGATATTTTTATTACCTTTGTGCACAAAACAAACATTGCGATGCTGGAAAAGAAAACACGCGAGCGTATCATCGCTCTCATTGACAAGGAGGTGGTGCCGGCCATAGGGTGTACCGAACCCATGGCGGTAGCACTGTGTACAGCCAAGGCTGCAACCCTTCTCGGCAAACGCCCTGACAGGATAAAGGTACTGCTGAGTCCGAACATGCTGAAGAACGCCATGGGTGTGGGCATACCCGGTACAGGAATGATAGGACTGCCTATAGCCGTGTCGCTCGGTGCGCTCATCGGCAAACCGGAATACGGGTTGGAGGTTCTCAAGGATCTTACTCCCGATACCCTTCAGCAAGGCAAACTCTTCATGGAGAATGCCGATATCGACATCAAGATAAAGCAGGGTATCAGTGAGAAACTATACATTGAGGTGGTATGCCATGCCGGCAAAGACCAGGCATCGGCTGTCATCAGCGGTAGTCATACACACTTTGTGTTCGCAGAGCGCAACAACGAAGTGGTGCTTGATGAACGTTCGGATAAGAATGATGCGGAGGAGGAAGAGGATATACAACTAAGCCTCAGAGTAGTGTACGACTTTGCCATGACAACCCCCCTTGACGAGATACGTTTCATTCTCAAGACCAAGGAGTACAACATGCGGGCCGCCGAGGAGAGCATTAAAGGCAACTACGGCCACTGCCTGGGCAAAACCATGGACCGTCCGCTGAGCCATGGCATCTTCGGCAACAATATCTTTTCACACATACTCTCGCGTACAGCTTCGGCATGCGATGCACGCATGGGCGGTGCCATGATACCCGTGATGAGCAACAGCGGTAGCGGCAACCAGGGCATCTGTGCCACCAATCCTGTTGTTGTCTATGCCATGGAGAACGAAAATACAGAGGAAGAGCTTATCAGGGCACTTATACTGAGTCACCTCACAGCCATCTATATCAAGCAGAGCCTCGGCAAGTTGTCTGCACTCTGCGGTTGTGTGGTAGCAAGTACAGGGAGCAGTTGTGGCATAACCTATCTTATGGGCGGTGATTACCAGCGTATCTGCAACTCGGTAAAGAACATGGTGGCCAATCTCACAGGTATGATATGCGACGGTGCCAAACCAAGTTGTGCGCTGAAGATTTCTTCAGGTGTAAGCACAGCGCTTCTTTCCGCTTTGCTGTCGATGGAAGGCAAATGCGTGACGAGTGCCGAGGGAATTGTAGACGACGATGTGGACAAGTGTATCCACAACCTTACCAGTATAGGTGCCGATGCCATGCGCGCTACTGACGATATGGTGCTCGACATCATGACACACAAATAAAAGTGAAGAGTGAAGAACGAAGAGGGAAGAACGAAGAGTGAATTCTTCTCTCTTCCCTCTTCGTTCTTCACTCAGTCTTACACCAGTGTGGCAACAATTTCCTCGCGGGTGCCGGGCAGCATGTCGATGACTGGAATCTCGGGCATGGTGTAGCAACCAGGCTGCAGACGGAACGAAGCACGTGCCACATTGACCAGTACCTGTGCTGTGAGAGCAGGGTTGTTGATGCTCATGTTGAACTCGAGGCGCTGGTTCTGCGTCTTGCCCGATACTCCCTTGCGAACAAGGTTCACACCATGTCCCATGTCCTTTACGTCGTCAACAGAGGCAACGGCGAACACGTGGGTTTCATCGTGTGCGAAGTATGGGTCGGCCTTGATTTCGGCAGTCACCTCCTCCAGGGTGGCACCCTCTTCCAACTCTACGTATACCATGCGGCGATGGATGCCCTCACCCAAAGGAATGGTGACGGAGAGTGCTTCCTTTACACCTTTCTTGCTACGCACACATACGGAATGTCCCATACTCATACCTGGACCGAAGTTGGTGTATGTCAGTCCCTTGGGAGCAAGGCTCTCCATCAGTACACGCACGATAGAGTCAGACCCCGGATCCCATCCTGCAGCAATGACACTCACCTTACCGGCCTTCTTGCAGTTCTCCATCTGCTTGGTACGATAGTCGAGAATGCTGGTATGGATATCGAAGCTGTCCACGGTGTTGATGCCGAGGGCAACTATCTTCTCAGCATACTCAGGGCAAGAACGGGTAGGGGTGGCGAGGATGGCCACGTCTACATCTTTCAGCTTGGTGATATCGTCCACTACCTCATATGCTGCCAGTTCGGCTGGCTTGTTCTGGGCACCCTGACGGCGCACGATGCCTGCAATCTCAAAATCGGGAGCGGCCTCGAGAGCCTCTACAGTAAACTTGCCGATGTTGCCGTAACCTACTACGGCTGCTCTAATTTTTTTCATTTTGCTGTTTTCTTTTATTTGGTTGTAATAATGATACTGTTTGCAAAAGTAGGTCTTTTCCTTGAAAAAAAAGCACGTTTTACAGTTTTTTTGACGATATGATGGGCCGAGGCTACAATAAAAAGTCCTATGCTGCGTTTATATTTATGGTACGTGCGCATTTGCGCATACGTAAAACCGCCTATTATTTTAACGATACACCAGAAACACTATGATAGAATACATCAAGGGCGAATTGGCCGAACTGACCCCGACACTGGCCGTTGTAGAAGCAGCGGGCGTAGGTTACGCACTCGGTATTTCGCTCAACACCTATACAGCCATCCAAGGCAAGAAAGACGTGAAACTCTACGTTCATGAATCGCTCGTGACGGGAGGCAGGGACGACTCTTATACGCTCTACGGCTTTGCCGGAAAACAGGAACGTGAGCTTTACCGCCTGCTCATTACCGTATCCGGCGTGGGAGGCAATACGGCAAGGATGATACTCTCGTCCATGTCGCCCAAGGAACTGTGCGCCGTCATATCCTCGGGCAACGAAAAAATGCTCAAGGGCGTAAAAGGCATAGGTCTCAAGACAGCACAGCGCATCATTGTCGACCTGAAGGACAAGATTGTCAGTCTTGGCATAGCCGACGAACTGCCTGCCGGTGGTGCGGCGGTGGCAATAGACAATGCCGTTAGGGACGAGGCTGTCAGTGCACTGGCCATGCTGGGCTTCTCGCCCGCACCTTCGGCCAAGGTGGTGGCAGAACTGCTCAAGGCACAGCCCGACCTGAAGGTGGAGGAAGTAATCAAGTTGGCACTCAAACAGATAAAGTGAAGAGAGAAGAGAGAAGAGTGAAGAGAGAAGAGTGAAGAATGAAGCGTGAAGAACGAAGATAAAAAAGATACTGGCGACAGATGAGACAAAGGATAATATACGTGATACTGGCTTGGCTGACGGTTTCCACCTTCGGCTATGCGCTTGCTTTGCCTTATCTGCAGGACGACAAGTCGCGTCAGCGCAATGGTGCACCCCGTAATACAGCGAAGGCCAACAATGACGGCACCGCCGGAAAAGGGAATGCAAAGCAGAAAGCTTCTACTGCCAAGGTGCCTGGCATTACCGCCCAGCCCATACTGGCTGAAGATGACACCATACCCGACTCGCTGTTGCATCCGCGCTGGCCCATACAGCGCACACAACCCGTCACTATAGGCGACCTCTACCAGAGTCCGCTCGACCTGCAACGGCCCGACAACATGAAGTATCAGGTGGAGTACAACGATACGCTGGGACGGTACATCATAGGAAACAAGATGGGCGGTACATGGCTCTCGGCTCCCGTCATGATGACTCCTGCCGAGTATATGGCATGGAGCGAACTGAACGGGCGAAAGGCTTACTTCCGCAAGCAGAATGACGAGATATACAAGGCCAAGGGAAAGGAGAAGTTTGACTTCACCGACATGCACTTCGACCTCGGACCGGCTGAGAAGATATTCGGTCCCGGGGGAATACGTGTACGTACGCAAGGTACTGCCGAACTGAAGTTTGGCGTAAACACGAAGAACATAGACAACCCCTCGCTGCCCATACGCAACCGCAAGACCACGATGATGGACTTCGACGAGAAGATAAACCTCAACGTGAACGGTAAGGTGGGCGACAAGGTGAACATGAACCTGAACTACAACACCGACGCCACCTTCGACTACGATGCGCAGAACATGAAGTTGAAGTATGACGGCAAGGAAGACGAGATTGTCAAACTTGTGGAGGCGGGAAACGTATCCTTTCCCTCCAACTCTTCGCTCATCAAGGGTGCCAGCAGCCTCTTCGGACTGCGCACAGACCTGCAGTTCGGCAAGCTGAAGCTGCAGATGGTGGCCTCGCAGAAAAAATCGGCCTCCAAGAGCGTGTCGTCCAAGGGCGGCGTGCAGCTTACCCCTTTCGAGATAAACGTGGCCGACTATGAGGAGAACCGCCATTTCTTCCTCTCCAGATATTTCCGCGACCACTACGATGCATGGATGCAGAAACTGCCCAACCTTACCACCGGCATTACCATCAACCGCGTGGAGATATGGGTAACCAACAAGACTGCCACTACCACCAATACGCGCAACATCGTGGCTCTCACCGATCTCGGAGAGCACAGTCGCGTAAGCAACTCCATGTGGACGGCAGGAGCATTGCCCGTACCGGCCAATCGTGCCAACAGCGAGTACGATGCCATGGTGGGCCAATACGCCGCAGCACGCGACATAGACCAGGCTGCCTCCGTGCTCGAAGGCAGCGGACTGAAGGGCGGCGATGACTTCGAAAAATTGGAGAGTGCACGCCTCCTTACCTCCTCGGAGTATACGCTCAACTCGTCTATGGGATACGTCTCGCTCAAAAGTAGTCTGCAGACCGACCAGGTGTTGGCCGTAGCCTTCGAGTATACCTATGGCGGCACCACCTATCAAGTGGGCGAGTTCGCTTCCGACCTCACCGACACAAAACAGGCACTTTTCGTCAAGTCGCTCAAGAATACCAGCAACAACCCGCAGCAGGGCAACTGGGACCTCATGATGAAGAATGTCTACTACCTCGCCTCGCAGGTGGAGAAGGAGAAGTTCCGCCTCGACGTGAAGTACCAGAGCGACACCACGGGTGTATACCTCAACTACATACCCGAGAACAAGGTGAAGAGCACACCGCTTATCCGTGTGCTTGGAGCCGACCGTCTCGACAACAACAACAACGCCCACCCCAACGGATACTTCGACTACGTGGCAGGGTATACTGTGAGCAACGGACGCGTGTTCATGCCCAAGGTAGAGCCTTTCGGCTCGTACCTGTTCGATTACCTGCGCAAGAACAATATTGACTCCGTCGTAGCCGACAAGTATGCCTTCAGGGAACTCTATACCTCTACCAAGACCACGGCCAAGCAGATAGCCGAGAAGAACAAGTATATCCTCACCGGACAGTTCAGGGGCACATCGGCCAATGTCATCTCGCTCGGTGCATACGATGTGCCGCAAGGTTCCGTGCTCGTCACTGCCGGCGGCGTAAAGCTTACCGAAGGTACAGACTACACAGTAGACTACAGTGCGGGAGAAGTAACCATCATCAACCAGAGCATCATCGACGCCGGCACGTCTGTCAATGTGTCGCTCGAGAGCAATACCGACTATGGTCAGATGCGCAAGACCATGATGGGACTCAACTGGGAGTACGACTTCTCCAAGAATTTCCAGATAAGCGGTACCCTGCAGCATCTGTCCGAACAGGCTCTTACTACCAAAGTGAACATGGGCTCCGAACCGCTCAACAATACCCTTGTCGGATTTAATGTCAACTGGAAGAAGGAGAGCCAGTGGCTAACCAATATGCTCGACAAGATTCCCCTGCTGCACCTTACGCAGCCCTCGCAGATATCATTCACGGGCGAGTTTGCCAAACTCTTTGCCGGCCAGGCAAGCGGCACACAGGACAACGCTTCCTATCTCGACGACTTCGAGACTACCAAGAACACCATCGACGTGATGACTCCCACCTCGTGGATACTCTCCAGCGTGCCTTCATCCGAATTCGCCAACGACTATTCCGACAAGACAGGACTGACAAGCGGATTCCACCGTAGCCGACTGGCCTGGTACACCATTGACCCGCTCTTTACCCAACGCGGCAACTCCCTTACGCCAGGACACATCAAGAGCGACCTGGCACAGCTCTCCAACCACTATGTACGCGAGGTGTACGTAAGCGAGCTCTTCCCCCTGAGACAACAGAGCACATACAGCGGAGCCAGCAGCACGCTGAGCGTACTCAATCTGGCGTACTACCCGAGCGAACCCGGTCCATACAACTTCAGTACCGACCTCCAGACCGACGGAACCATCGCACAGCCACAGAACAACTGGGGCGGTATGATGCGCAAGCTCGATACCAACGACTTTGAACAGGCCAACATAGAGTACATCGAGTTCTGGATGCTTGACCCGTTTATCTACTCGCGCGGACAGGCCGATGCCGCACAGTACGGCGGCGATTTCTACATCAACCTCGGCGAAGTGAGCGAAGACGTGCTGCGCGACGGCAAGAAGTTCTACGAGAGCGGCATGCCCGTAGACGGGTCGCAGAGCTATACCACCACGCAGTGGGGAAAGATACCTACACAGAGCACCGTAACCTATGCCTTTGCCACCACTTCCGGAAGCCGTGCGCTGCAGGATGTGGGTCTGAACGGACTCAACGACGAGGAGGAACGCGAGTTCTACAAGAGTGTATACCTCGACCAGATACAGGGCAAGGTAAACCAGGCCGTCTTCGACAGTATATATGCCGACCCCGCACGCGACGACTACCACTATTTTAGAGGTACAGACTGGGACCAGATGCAGACACCTATACTGCAGCGATACAAGTACATCAATAACCCTCAGGGCAACTCGCCCGACAGCGACAACCGTACCGAGAGCTACGACACCTCCTACAAGACGACACCCGATGTAGAGGACATCAACCAGGACTTCACGCTCAACGAGTACGAGAAGTTCTACCAGTATCATGTCAGCATACGTCCCGAAGACCTCGTGGTGGGTACCAACTGCATTGTGGACAAACGCGAATACACGCAGACCATGCGCGACGGATCGCAGTCTACCTGCACCTGGTACCAGTTCCGTATACCCCTGGACCAGTACGAAAAGAAGCAGGGTAGCATCAGCGACTTCTCCAGCATACGCTTCATGCGCATGTTCCTTACCAACTTCCGCAAGCCCATCGTGCTGCGCTTCGGCACGCTCGACCTTGTGCGCGGCACATGGCGCACCTACGACCAGCAGCTCAGCAATGCCAGCGGTGGTACGCTCGAGGCCAGTGCCGTGAGCATAGAGGAAAGTGCGGAGAAGATACCGGTAAACTATATCTTGCCACCGGGTATACAGCGCGGACAGGACCCCACACAGCCCCAGCTTGTAGAGGACAACGAACAGGCACTGAGCCTCGTTGTCAAGAACCTCAGTACGGGAGAGGCCAAAGCCGTGTACAAGAACTCCACAATCGATATACGCCGTTACAAGAGGCTGCAGATGTTCGTGCATGCCAATGCCCTGGCACAGAATACCACACAGTTGCAGAACAACCAGCTATCCGTCTTCCTGCGCCTCGGAAGCGACTATAAGAACAACTACTACGAATACGAGATACCCCTGACGCTCACGCCCGAGGGCACCTACAGCCGTTACAGTTACGACGACTGCCTGAAAGTGTGGCCGCAGGACAATATGCTCGACGTGGTGCTGAGCGTATTCACCAATCTCAAGAAGGAACGCAACAAGGCCAAGGCACAGGGACTGGCTTCCTACACCACGGCCTACTCGGCCTACGACAGCAACCACCCCAACAACAAGATAACCATCGTGGGAAATCCGACCCTCGGCGAGATAAAGACCATGATGATAGGTGTGCGCAACAACTCTGGCGAAGTGAAGAGCGGAGAGGTGTGGATCAACGAACTGCGTCTGCTCGAACAGAACAATAAAGGCGGATGGGCTGCCAACGGTGCGCTCAACCTGCAACTCTCCGACCTGGGTAGTGTCAATGCCACCGGACGGTATACCAGCGAGGGATTCGGCGGACTGGAAGACGGGGTGGCAAGCCGCAGCACCGACTCGTACGGGTCGTACAGCATTACCACAAGCCTCGAACTGGGCAAGTTCTTCCCAGACAAGGCCAAGGTCACCATACCTCTTTATTATAGCGTAACCAAGGAGCGCACCACACCCAAGTACAATCCGCTCGACACGGATATGGAACTGAAGGACGCTCTCGACGCTGCTGCTTCCAAGCAGGAGCGCGACTCTATAGAGAGCATAGCCGTGTCGAAGGTTACCAACACCAACTTCTCCGTGTCCAATGCACGCTTCGGCATAGCCACCAAGAGGCACCCCATGCCCTATGACCCCGCCAACTTCTCATTCTCGTACAGCCACTCGCACCAACACACATCGGGAGAGACAACTGTATATGAGAACGAGGACAACTGGCGCGGAGCGCTCGACTACTCGTGGACACCCGTATACAAGGCATGGGAACCTTTCAAGAAAATGAAGAACAAGAGCAAGTGGCTCGATATCCTGAGACGCTTTGGACTGAACTGGTTGCCGCAAAACCTGGCCTTCAACACCGAGATGACCAGATACTACCACGAACTGCAGGAACGCGACATGGATGCTGCCTCCGAATCACAGCTGCCCCTGTCTTTCAGCGAGCAGTTCCGCTGGAACCGTGAGTTCTCCATGCGATGGGACTTGACACGCAATCTGCACGCCAGCTTCAAGAGTGCCACACGCGCACAGATAGACGAGCCGTACACTCCGGTCAACAAAGACCTCTACCCCGACCGTTACAGTGCATGGAAAGACTCGGTGTGGACCAGTATCAAGCACTGGGGTACTCCGCTCGACTACAACCAGACGTTTACCGCTTCCTACCAGGCACCGCTCAACTTGTTGCCGGCCTTCGACTGGCTCAGTGCCGATGCCTCCTACAACTCCACCTACTCATGGAACCGGGGTACAGACGACGAGAACGGAACCAGCTACGGCAATACGGCCAATACCAACAGGGATGTATCCGTCAACGGGTCGTTCAATATGGTGAAACTCTATAACCACGTGCCCTTCCTCAAGACTGTAAACCAGAAGTTCGACAAGGAGATTTCGCGCAGCCAGATATTGCGTAACAAGCAGGAACGGGACAAGAAAAAACAGGAAGCCAAGAAACAGCAGCAGGAACTACAGAACGTACGTGCCGAGGCTGTGAAGGCGGGCAAAGACCCCGATGAGGCTGAGAAGGAATGGCGCAGCAAGGCCAACCGCAAGGCAGAGGAGCAGAAGAAAGCACTGCCCAAGAACAAGCGTGCCTTCGAGAAGGAAATCGTACTGCTGCCAGATACCACCATCAGTGTGAACCACGGCAAGAACAGCAAACGCCTCATCGTGTCGGCCAAGACCGAGGACGGAAAAGCCATCAAGCTGAAGTACAAGAAGATAAACGCTAACCAGATACGCATCATCTCGCGCGTAGATACCAGTACCAAGGTGAAGCTCTCCGTGCTGCCCAAGGAACCGCTCGAGGACAAGGGATGGTACAAGGTGGCGCAGGCTGCGGCACGCGTGGCCATGATGGTGCGCAACGTAAGCTTTACCTACCGCAACAATTACCAGCTCACGCTGCCTGGCTTCATGCCCTCGGTGGGCGATGCTTTCGGTCAGTCTAACCAGGGCTCCCTCGCGCCGGGACTGGGCTTTGCCTTCGGTATGGTAGACGACAGCTATGTAGACAAGGCTGTCGCCAACGACTGGATGCTCATGGCCGACTCGATATCCACGCCTGCCACAAGCAGCAAGACGGAAGACCTGCAGATAAGGCTCACCCTCGAACCGGTGAAGAACCTGAAGATAGACCTCAACGCTTCGCGCACCATGACCAAGAGGAAGAGCATACAGTACATGTACGACGGTATGCCCACCACGCAGAGCGGTACATTCTCCATCACCACTATGTCGCTCGGCTCGGCATTCGAGGGCATGGGCAATGCCAACAGCGGCTATCGCAGCAAGACCTTCGAGCGGTTTGTCAATTCGCTTGACGGCTTCCGCGACAGGGTGCAGGCTCAGTATGACGGGGCGGTATACCCTGCAGGCTCAGCTCTGGCCGGTCAGAAGTTTGATGCCACGCAGACACCTGTCAACAAGTACAGCGGCGACGTGATGATACCGGCATTTCTCAGTGCCTATACCGGCATGGGCGGCTCGTCGCTCTCTATCTTCCCCGCCCTGTCGCGACTGCTGCCCAACTGGACACTGCGATATAGCGGACTGAGCAAGTTGCCGTGGTTCCGCGACAATTTCAAGAGTGTGAACATCAACCACTCCTACAAGAGCATCTTTGCCATAGGAAGCTACAACAGCTACAGCACCTACCAGGAATACATGAACGGCATAGGCTTCGTAGATGATACATCGACGGGCAACCCCTCGCCCAGCAGTATGTACAACATATCGCAGGTGAGCATCAACGAGGCTTTCTCGCCCCTGCTCGGCATAGACATGACCTTCAACAACAACATGACACTGAAGGCCGAATACCGCCAGACGCGTGTGCTGAGCCTCAGTATGACGAGTGTGCAGATAAGTGAGGCGCTGAGCAAGGACTGGGTTGTGGGCATGGGCTACAAAATCAACAACTTCAGTATCTTTGGCGGCAACCCACGCAAGGTGAAGTCTTCGTCCAAGAATAAGGGCAACGGGCAGAAGGACGACAACAAGAAGAACACCTCTTCTTCTTCGTCATCTGCGCGCAGCATGGGCGTAAACCACGACCTCAACCTGCGCCTCGACTTCAGCTTCCGCCGTCAGGCTTCCATCGTGCGTGACATAGCCTCTATGGTGAGCAGCGCCAGCAGCGGGAACAATGCGCTGAAACTCAGTTTTACGGCCGACTACACCTTGAGCCGTCTCCTCACTATGAGCTTCTACTACGACCGACAGACCAACACGCCGTTGCTCTCCAGCAGCAGCTATCCTACCACTACGCAGGACTTCGGACTGAGCGTCAAATTCTCGCTGACAAGATAATGTGGAGGAAGCCTTGAGGGGGGTGTTTCGAGATATTTGCTTGGCAGAGTGGTACGGCGAGGGCACCGTACCTCCTTTGATGGCTTTCTCTGGCAAGTGTGGGTAACAGACAACTGCCATAGTTGTCTGTTCTAAATGGCATACTTACGGGGTGTATACCCCATTCAAAAATATATTTGTATCACCCTTTATGTTTCGTCTTCCTGTATCAAAAGCGTACCTTTGTATCAAAAGTGTATCATTTTCAAAACGATACAAAATGCAAGCTAAGTTGTTGTAATATAGTATGTTAAGATGTATCAAAAGCGATACACTTTGCGCTTTTCCGATACACTTGCTGTATCGCTAGTGATACAGTCTAACTATCTATATATTAATATATTAAGTATTATTTTGTATCAAAAATTAAAATGATACACTTTGATACACCTGTCAGTGTGGCAGCATATGAGAATAGGAAAAACCGTTTTTCGCGTATGTACCTTTACATGCCATTGAATTCCAGTTAATCTTGTATAAAAAGAAGTGCCAAACCTTTGTGTTCTTGTTTATTTTTGTACCTTTGTAACTGGTACAAATCGTCAAAACGTGAGAATTGTGGTCTTGAAACCTCGTCAAAACGTGAAAAAAGACTACTCTGAACCTCGTCAAAACGTGATAATGGATACATCTGTACCTCATCAAAACGTGAAAAGTATACAGATATGAGAAGGAAAATATACAATGAAATGCTGCAGTGGAAGCAGCATGCACAAGGAAAGTCTGCCTTGATGATAGATGGTGCCCGTCGAATAGGGAAAAGCTACATTGTAGAGGAGTTTGCCAAGAAGGAGTATAAATCCTACATCTTGGTTGATTTCAACAATGCTGATGAGGACCTGATGGAAATCTTTGACAGGTATCTGAAGAACCTGGAATTATTTTTCAGTTACTTGGCCTTGTATTTCAACGTGACACTGCATCCCCGCGACACAGTGATAGTGTTTGACGAGGTGCAGCTTTATCCTAAGGCACGTGCCGCCATCAAATATTTGGTGAAGGATGGACGTTATGATTATATCGAGACAGGTTCGCTCGTCAGCATCAATCAGAATGTGAAGGATATCGTGATTCCGTCCGAGGAATACCGTGTCAATATGTATCCGATGGATTTCGAGGAATTTCTTTGGGCGATGGGCGATGAGCAAATGATGCCGTTCATCCGCGACTGCTATGAGAAGAAAAGGCCCTTGGGACCATTGCACCGCAAGGTAATGGATTATTTTCGCCATTATATGATAGTGGGAGGAATGCCCCAGGCTGTCCTTGAATATGTGGATACCCGTGATTTCATGAAGGTGGACATGGTGAAGCGAAACATCCTCTCGCTTTATCGGGCTGACATCGAGAAATATGCAGTGGGCAACGAGACTAAGGTGAAGGCGATTTTCGACGAGATACCTTCTGCCCTCAGCAGACATGAGAAAAAGTTTCGTTTGGCGGCTATCAGTGACAAGGCACGCTATCGGGAGTATGAGTCTTCGTTCTTTTGGCTTGCAGAGTCGAGGGTAGTCAACGTTTGTTACAATTCAACAGCACCGGACATTGGTCTGCGGTTAAACGAGGAACGCACTACTCTGAAGTGCTATATGGCAGATACGGGTTTGTTGATAAGCCATGCTTTCAATCTGAAGACGATCATGGGGAATGAACTTTATCTCAAGTTGGCGTTGGGTAAGTTGGAGGTGAACGAGGGAATGCTTGTGGAGAACGCTGTGGCGCAAATGCTGAAGGCTGCTGGGCACGAACTGTTCTTTTTCTCAAAGAGTTCCGCGACAAGTGCCGAGGACAGGATGGAGATAGATTTCCTGATTTCCAAACCGGTCATCACGAATCGTCACAACATATCTCCGATAGAGGTAAAGTCGGGAAAGACATATACCACTACTTCCCTAGACAAACTGAGGGCCAAGTTTGCCCCGATGCTCGCCGAGTCGTATGTGCTTCATGTAGGAGACGTCGAGGTGAAGGATGAGGTGATTTGCTTGCCACTATATATGGCAGGATTACTTTGATGATCCGCTCTTCAGATACTCCTCTACGTCGGCCTGTATCTTCTGGAACTCGGGCGAGAACTGATAAAAGGTGTTTTTCTTCATCATCATCTTCACCTTGCCCAGGCTGTTCTCGTAGCACGCCATCTCGGTGCGTGCCTGTTCCTGGTGTACGGCATGGCTGCGTATGTTGTTCTCCTGTTCGTTGCGAAGCATATCGCATACGGTCTGGACGATGGGGCTTACCACCGTGTCGAAAAGGTGGTGCCCCTGTATATATAAATAGGTGTTGGAGGCGTTGATGCCCAGGCTCTGCAGCCGTAGGACTTCTCCGTCGAACGCAGCCTTCAGTTTGGGGAAATGGCTTTCCAGCTGGAACACCTTTGCCCGTACTTTCTTTCTCAGGTTTTCTATCGCCCCCTGCGGATTCTGCAGACGGACCGTTGGTAGCACGATGACCTTGTTAAAGGCAGTCATGTCAAAGTGCATCGTCATCTTGCGGCGGCGTACGAAAAGGCAGTGCCATACGAAGAGAGGCCAGATGGTCTGCGAATATGACTCGAGGAAATGTCTGAAGTCGAAAATGCTGTGGTCGTTGAGCGTTACCATGACACACGTCTCGTGCAGCCCTGGGGCGTAACACTGGTAGTTTTCGATGGCATAGGCATAGGTATGGAATATATAGGGACTGTCCAGTATCTGCCTGGAGAGCTCTGTTTCGCCCTGCAGGATATAGTCGTAGTCGGCATCCACACAAGCTATCATGTCCTTGCCCACGCCCTTGAGCATACTTGCTATGGCCGCTTTCTTGCCGCGGTCGAGGTGCTGGCCGCGTGTGGGGAGCATCACGTCAAAGGTACGGGTGTCGTTCTCGAAACGTCCCAGCACGGAGCGCCAGAAGAACACGTCGTCGTAGCTCTCCACGTACGCCACTATCTTGCGCCGTGCTTTCTTCGGGGCCATCCTGTTGACGGTCTCGAAGTATTGGCTGTTGATGTTGTCGGTCAGTCGCTTGCCCATAACTCTGTTTCTCCTCTCCGTTCTTCACTTGATGGTGATGTCTGCCACGTCCGTTACTCTGTCCGTCCATCCGTCCATTACCACAGCGGGGCTGTGTGTAGTCATGATGAGCTGTATGTTGGGGTTGAGCTGCAGCACGAGTGAGATGAGCTGTTTCTGCCATTCGAAGTGGAGGCTTATCTCCGGCTCGTCCATAAAGAGCACATACGGCTGGTTGTCCTCGACGAGTACAGTAAGCAGGATGGCAAGTATCTGTTTCTCGCCCGCCGAAAGCTGGTAAGGCAGCAACGTTTCCCCCATCTGCAGGAAGCGTATCTCGTTGGCTGTCCTGACGATGGTCTTTCCGGTATCCCTGAAGAGGGAGTCCACCATGTCCTGGAACAGCTTCTTGGGTTCGCTCAGTGCCTGTGCCTTCTGTGCCGCATCCGCCACTCCGCTCTGCAGTACGGCGATGATGCGGTTGCCGATGTTGACCTGATAGTCAAGATACTTGCGCTGGAGCTGGAAGAGCTGCCAGTCCAGTTCGGTGACGAGCGAGAGGTCTACCTTGCTGATGACTTCGGCGTTGAGCAACGGGCGGTCTACCGACCGTATCACGTCGTAGCGTATCCACTTGGCTTCGGCCGGTTCCACCTGCAGGTGGACGCCCTTGAGCAGATGGCTGGGAAACTCGCCCCCGGCAGCCAGTCCTTTCACCACCTTGTTAAGTATCGTACTCTTGCCCACACCGTTCACACCGCTCAGGATGTTGACGTGACGGTCGAGGTCCCAGATTATATGTTTGGTGCCACTCCAGAGCGATTCTATCTCTATCTGCTTGATGTAGTCTGCGTATTTCTGCATAAGTAATATCCGTTAAAAAACACTGCGCAAATATAATCATTTTCAGCATAATTTAGTAACTTTGCACCCGATTTTTATATACAAAAAAGTAAAATGGATAACAAACGACCACTTATAGCCCACCTGTGCATGTTCTGTGCGGGTGCGTTTTGGGGACTGATGGCCCCTGTGGGCAAGGATGCCATGCTCAACGGCATAGACGGTATCGACCTCGTCAGTTTCCGCGTTCTGGGCGGAGCAGTGCTCTTCTGGATTACCTCGTTCTTTACCAAGAAGGAACACGTACCCGTAAAGGACATCTTCAAATTGGCTGGCGCCGGCATCTTCGCCCTTGTGTTCAACCAGTGTTCGTACACCATCGGCCTGAACATGACGTCGCCCAGCAACTCCAGCATCATGACCACCTCCATGCCTATCTTCGCCATGATACTCTCCTTCCTCATCCTGAAGGAGCCTATCACGTGGAAAAAGGTGGTGGGCGTACTGATGGGGTGCAGCGGTGCTGTCATCATTATCCTGGCCAGTGCCACGGCGGGCAACGCCAAGGTAGGCAACATCTGGGGCGACCTGCTCTGCATCTCAGCCCAGTTGTCTTTCGCCTTGTATCTGTCGCTCTTCAAGCCGCTGGTGCAGAAGTACACGCTCTTTACCGTCAACAAGTGGATGTTCACCTGGGCCACCGTGCTCATCTGGCCTTTCACCATCGGACATGTTGACAGCATCGATTTTGCACACGTCCCCGTGTCTACCTGGTGGGAAGCGGGCTACGTCGTGTTCTTCGGTACCTATCTGGGCTACATCTGTATGATGATAGGGCAGAAGACCTTGCGCCCCACCGTTGTGTCGGTGTACAACTACGTTCAGCCCCTGGTATCTGTCACGGTGAGCGTGCTGGCAGGCCTGGCCGTCTTCAAGGGTACGCAGGCTCTGGCGGCTGTGCTTATCTTCTCGGGAGTATGGCTCGTGGTAAAGAGCAAGTCTAAGCGCGACATGTTAAAGGTAAAAGGGTAAAAAGAAGAGTGAAGAGTGAAGAACGAAGAGTGAAGAATCCAACGGTAAAGGTAACTGTAGGTGGTACGGCGCCCTCGCCGTACCACTCAAAGAAGCCTCTTAAAGGTAAAAAGGTAAAAAGATAAAAAAGTAAAAAGGTAAAAATATAGAAATACATAAATTGACAACGTATGAAACAAAACAAAATCACTGATTTCTGGGTGGTTGCCATATTGTGCTTTGTCTCCTTGTTTGCTTCCTGCGCCAAGGATGACGTAAGTACCGATACGTCACAGACCACACCCGAATCGGTCGCTAAGCCCACCACCTACACCGTCATGTTGTATGGATGTGCCGGTAGTAGTCTCGATGGTCCCCTAAATTACAATCTCAAGCAGTTGGAAGCTGCCGGCAAGAAGTCGCGTGTCAACTTCAGGGCGCTTGTGAAGTATTCTGTCGGTACAAACCAGGAGAAGCACCCGGGCACGACTCTCATTACCATGACCGAAGACAAGGGGCTGACAGAAGTGCAGGCGCACGATGCCAATTACCGGCTCGACAACCCTGCCCACCTTACCGAGTTTATCAAAGAAACCAAGGAGAAGATGCCTGCTGACAAGTATGTCCTTGTCATCTGGAACCATGGCGATGTGTTCGGGCCGGATGACGGTCCTGTAGAGGACAGCTATCCTGAAAACGGTGCGAAGGCAAGAGGCGCCATCTACGATGACAATATTTCCGGTAAGCCGAGCCTCTCTACCCTTGCCCTGGAGAAAGCTATCAAGGACACTGGTGATAAAATAGACCTCGTTTACTTCGACGTATGCCTCATGGGTATGGCAGAGACATACACCCAGCTGAAGGATGTGGCACACTATGCCATGGGAGCCATCAACCTTACACCTGGCGAGGGTGGAAACTATGCGCAGCTCGTGAACAGCCTGCAGGAGAATGACTCCATAGAGGATGCCATCAAGGCATACGTACCAGGAGTAATAAGCGACTGGAAAGCTGGAGAAACCACATTTCACGACCTTTCCTGCTTCGACCTGACATACATGGACGAACTGAATGCGCATATCAAGACGGCTACTGACGAACTGATACGCTGGCAGAACGAACTGCGTACACCCGATGCTGAAGAGGGAACAGACGACTTTGACGCCATGCAGAACTATCTCTATTGGCACTATCGCTGTACGGAGGTCTTCCCGGTGAAAAACGTGTTTGCCCCCCTTATAGACAATGTAAAAAACAGTACCCCAAAGGATGTCGAAGAAAGCTATGCTGGTAGTGGAGCTGCGTGCAGCACCGATCTGGTTACAGCATTGAAGCGTTGCGCTTTGACATCAAACTACAAGTTTGACGGGGCTCTTTCGGGATATGCTACGCTCATCGACAACACGCTCAAGAAGATGACAGTAGCCACTGGATGTGTTAACCCGCCCAGTACGATGAACGGAGTGAGTATGGGCATAACCTGGCCATGTAAACTTACCCTGCGCATGATGGATCTGGATGCAAAATATTTATCCAACCTTGAGGGGTCGGCATTCAACAAGGCTACGGGATGGGTTAATTTCCTGAAACAGCACGAAATGGATGACTATACTATATGGACAGAAAATACGCTTTTTGACAATGATATACTCTTCTATTGGGGTAACGAAAACGAGCTGGCGCAGAAACCAACATACTATTGGACGGCGAAGATAAGTGTTACCGACGAAAACGTGAGCCAGGAAATTAGCAACGTGATTGAGGAAGCGGAAACGGAAGTGAACAACAAGATTGCCAACGCCACATTCCCGCTCTTCCATGGCAGGGGACTGGCTCAGCACATTTACCACTGGCTGCAGCGAGAATATTATTACTTACGTTTCAGACATGTCAAAATAAGTGTGTCTCTCGTAGACGGACAGGATGAACAACTCAGTGACGATGAGGATAATACAAAATATCCACACACTGTGGAAAAATCATTCGTGATGTATTAAGGCATGGTGTAGGAATATTCGAGAGTACAGTATAACTTAAAGGGCTATGTGTACGTTTGTAAAAAACGGCACATAGCCCTTTGCTGGAAAGGTCACCTTGTGGTAATGCGCGCTGAATAGCCGCCACCTACATACCCCGTTGTCCTGTTTTAACGAACTCCAAAGAAGCGCATCGTCAGGTACTAACGATGCGCTTCCTTAACACCTAACGAAGCGCATCATGAGGGTGCATAAAAGCGCATCGTTGGATTGCGTGAAAACACATGGTTACAATTCCCTTCGGCCGCCGAACATTGCTTCTTCATTCTTCATTCTTCATTCTTCACTCTTCACTCTTCGTTCTTCCTCGCCGCTTATGTTGAAAATGCAGTTGGATTTATCTTCCATCCTAGTTGCTGTTTTTATGACGTTGTCATGTCGTACGACCATAGGTGCTATGAACGTACGACATGAGTTGGTATGGTTGTACGACATGAGGGTGCATAGTCGTACGACATGATTTTGGTGGTGGCTTGTCTACCCGTTTCCTTGCTTGTTTTCTGCTCTAAAATGAACGTACGGTGAACAATTATGAACGGGAAGTGAGCGGGAAGTGAACGCTTTTTGAAACGACTTGTTTCCGATATACCTTTGCATAGAATTCAGAAAGCGACTGATGCATCAAAAGCTATATCTGACATGTGTAAAATATATAATAGGGTATAGTAATATCACTTTACGCGTGCGTCCGACAAAGATATAGACATCTCCGTTTGTCGGATCCAGACCTACGATTTTCACTTGGTTTTCTTCCCTTTCGTCCTATATCTGCCCAAAAACTATCGGCAAAAGAAGTAGGCTTCATCAGTCATCGAAGCCAGTTTTATCGGGCAACGAAGCTAACTTCATCCAAAAACGCACGTACGTGCATTGGCTGTCTCACGTATGTTCATTGCCTATCGCACGTACGTGCATCGGGCATTACACGTACGTGCATTTTCATGGTCTCTCTCTCCCGTACCATATTATTGACTATCATAAAAACAATGTAATGATTAAAAAACAACGCCTTGACTTAATAAAACTTAAATCCCTGCGATAAAAGCATGAAATCTTGCTTCATGTGTTGGAAATGTGTATCTTTGCACAAAACAGGTATCAAAAATGTGTGGAATATCACGTTTTCGACACTTCGATAATAAAATAGGATGATATGTTTGACAGGAAAATAATAGCTCAACTGAAGGAATGGCAGGCGAAAGAGGACAGGAAACCTCTGATGATGCTTGGGGCAAGACAGGTGGGAAAGACATCGGTCTTGAAAAGATTTGGCAAGGAATGTTTTG
>CAVFRG010000009.1:0-56630 GCA_963624905.1 Oscillospiraceae bacterium | reverse complement strand
TATTCTTTATCCTTCAACGAAAATTTTTCTCCGTTTTCCTTGGAAGTTTCAGAAGTGTTGTTAGATATCTTCTGGTTGATACTGTTCACCACCTCATCGGTAACTATATCGCCATCCTGTATCTTCTGCGGCTCACGTCCGGCTTTCTTCACAAGGTCAGCTTGCTCTGCTCTGGTCAAGATACGGTTCACCTTCATCGCGCCAGTAATCACCCAAGGGTCGGTCTCGGGATTAGGATTGGTACGATACATATAGTATCCGTCAGTGGGCAGATGCTTCAGTCCAGCCAAGGAATGCTGATACTTGCCGTTGGCATTGACTCCTTCTGCATGGGCTTCATCTTGATAGTCCTTGTCGGCAGCATACTCCACCTCTGCAAACACGAAGTTAGCAGGGAATAGAGTCATTTTTCCTTCTGCGTCCTTGCGGTTGAACTGCAGGGCATAGGGAATTAACCCAAGATGCCAGCCCGGACGGTATGCCAGCTTGCCGCTACCACCTTCCGTACCCTTGCCACCTTGCTTCACTTGTGGCCTGCCTGTCTTGGTCTCTCCAGCCACAGGAGCGGCATCAGCATCGAGCCATACACCGACAGGAGTCTCCGCGCCATTGGGATTCGCCACCTTGGGAGGATAGAGCTTACCATTCTTCAAGACGAACACCTTATATCCTATACCCTTCTTGGTAGGCTCGGGCTTTTGACGAAGCGAGTACCTTGTGTTCTCGCCAGTAGCGGAATCCACAAACGTGCCGTTGGCAGTCTGCACATACGCCTGCTCGATAGAGCGCATAATCATCTTGGCGGTGTCGGTGTATTCCGTGCCATGGAATGCCATTCGAATGCGGTTGATTATCTCATGTATCTTGGCAAGGAGCGGATGGCTCATCTTCAAGGCAAGTGTATGGACATAGTTGAGGTCACGAAGCCAATAGCCGATTTGGTCTGCCACCACTTCTTCCTCGTAGGCAGGCAAGCCCTCGGAGTACATCACTCCGGCATCATTGTATTTCTGCTGCGTAGCGGCAGTCTGGGCGTTGAAGACATCCTCGCCCATCATATCTATAACAAGTTCCCTCAACTCATCGTAGGCGGCAGGGTTTGCCATCTTAATCTCGTGAGTCATCTCATGCCCGAAGATGAACTGCACTCCCTCGGTAATGGAAGAGTCCAAGGTGAGATAGAGAGTATTAGTATCGGCATCGTACCAGCCATTGCCCACACTGTCGGTGTACTGCCACTGAATCTTGGCACCCATCATCTTGACAATGCGCTCCAGAGCCTTGCGAGTCTTCTCGCCCACGATGTTATCAACGGTCTTGATATTGTCCACCCTGTTGCGCTCTACGTTGGCTGCACGCTGCTCGGGAGTCTCAGCCTCTGCATCATCTTTGGCAGAGAAGGGCAGCTCATCATCAGACAACTGCTCCCCAAGAGGTTTGTCGGCAGTGGCATCATCCGTCACTTCTAAATTGCCTTCTTCGTTCTGCTCCTGCTTAGTACCAGGTTCATCCGTCCCTTCGGTTGTCTCTTCAGTAGAGGTCTCAGAAGGTGTATTCTCTTCTGCATTCTTCGCTTCCTCTTCTGCTATCTTCCTCTGTTCTTCAGCATAGGCTGCATCTTCTGCTGCACGTTTCTGCTCCTCGAGGATACTCTCAGCCTGTGCAATGCGTAGGTTCTGCACGTACTCCTTCGCCTCCTTGGCATTGAATCCGCTTGTTATGACATCTATCAGAGCCTTGCGTATATCTTGGTCATCAAGGTTCTGGAGATGTTCTGGACGATGTTCCCACAGGCTGTGTACCATTGCATCCATAGTCATGCCCTTGCCGTCACTTGCCAGCAGTCTTGTCTTGGCGAAGTCTGCCCTTGACATACCAGTCTCCTGCTTCACTCCCTTGGCAGTCTCAGTACCCTCATAGTTGAGCGAGAATGCACCGAGATTGCTTGCCACATACTCTTCGGCAGTCATCGGGGTGTCATCAAGCACATCTATACCAGTACTGTCATAGAGCCGATGGAGGACGGAACCTACCACATCATTATATAACTTGGCTACTGCACCTTGGCTCAGTCCGCTCTTCATGCGGTTGAACTTCCGTCTTGCCTTTTCAATGATAGTCTTGCGGCCTTCGGGGGAGTCTTCCTCCTTCGCCATCTGCCTCTCCTGGTATGCATCGGCAATAGCCTTGGCTGAGTCGTACTTCTCCTGCGCATCGGCAATAGCCTTGTCCTTGGCTTCCTTGCTTGCCTTCTGCTCCACGAAGTTGCTGCCCTTGACAGTCATGTTGTTTGCCTTGTCGAGAGCCTTCTTGGACTCGGATACCCAACTACTGATGATACTTTCTGCATCCTCTCCGAACTGGGTCTCATACAGTTCTGCCACCTGTTGTGCAGTAAGCTGTGAGGTGTCCAGATTGCCGTCCTCCTTGATAGGTACAACGGTGCCGTCAGCCAGCGTGATTGATGCCTGTTCAGTCTCCTGTGCGGCAGTCTCAGATGATGTGTTGTCCGGCAATGGCGGCAGTGTATCCCCAAGCTCGGTATCAGCAGCAGTATCTCCACTATTCTCCACTACGTCAGTGGTTTCTTCATCTTCCCCAACCTCCGGCATCATCGCCTTGAAGGTTTCGAAGTCCACACTCTCGCCAATTTCCACCTGGTCTGCATTGAACGACTTAGGCTTAGTGAAGGTGCCATCCTCATTAAGGAAGATTACATAAGGCTTCTTGTTGCTCTGGTTCACTCCAACAATGAATGCCTGCAAGTCATCATACTTGCCATCGTGGACAGTTCCCATCACAACCTTCCCTTCATCATTCAGGAGATTGTTATACTGCGCTCTCAGATGGTTCTCGTCTTGCTCCTGCTTCTGTTCTACTTCTGCTTTCTGCTGCTCACGCTGAGCTTCCTGTTCTGCTCGCTGTTGTCTTGCTGCCTCCATCGTCCTCTCATCCTCTGCATCCTTGAGCTGCTGCAGGTCATCGAACGACATAGGTATCTGCACAGTCTCTCCGTCTACAAGTTGCGTAGGTACATTGCCGTCTATGGTTATCATAGCCGTGCCGTCACCGTTGTCGGCGAGTATCTCGTAGGTATGCTGGTTGCCCTGCTCGTCGGTGACGGTAAACTGACTGCCGACATCAACCTTGCCGTCTATTATTCCTGCTACCTCACGGATAGCCTTCTCCTTGGCTTCGTTCACCGCCTGTGCCTTGTATTCGTCAGCAGGTAGTTCTTCATCAAGCGAGGCAAACCTGCTTGCATCGGCATACTCCTTGCGTCCAGTCTTCGGGTCGTAGTAGAGTATCATCTTGTCGCTTCCGGATATGTCGATGGTACCGTCATCGTGTGTCGCCACATTACCGCTGATGATGTACACACCATAGTCCTCTTCGCCCTTCATTCCCTTGATGGTGGCATTACGGACGGTGCCGCGTGTGACATCCGTCTGCTGGTCTACCTGCATAGCTGCCTGTCTTGCGGCCATATCCACCTTGTCGTTGGCATTGTCCATCACACCCTGGTAGCGTGCGCTTGCCATCTGGTAGTCGTATATGGCCTTGTCGAGCTTGTCATTCTGCCCGGTCATAGCCTCCAGTTCGTCATCACTCATATTGTGCAGCTGCTCTTCCGAGATGCCCAGTTCTCCGGCAAGTGCAGTGGCATACTCGTTGTGCTCGAGCTGGATGGTGTGGGTGTCTGCTCCTTCGGCGTTGTGGCCTTGCTGGTACGACTGGTTCTGCGCCATGTCTGTCGCCGGAATGTCCTGTCCGTTGTTGCTGACAGCATTCTGTGCATTGAGCATCGTGCCAATATTATAACCGCGCATGGTCAAGAGGTTCTTGATATAGTCAAGTACCTGTCCTTTGTTCTGGCCGAGGTTGGCATCGCGTAGAACATCCAGTATGACACCAGTCATGTCCTCGTTCGCGGTACTACCTATGCGGTCTCGCAACTCGTTCCATTTATCCTCGCCAAGAAGTTGCCCGAGGTTGGCGTCGGCTACATCCACCTTATGCTTGTAACGATAATATTGTGCGGCATTGTAGGCGTGGAATGGTGCTACTGTAGCCTTCATCAAACCTATACTCAGGAACATTCCACCCCATATCTGAGCCTGCTGCTTGCCGCTCCACAGGTCTGAGAGTTGGTTATCCCCGGTAAATATAGTGTTGGCGATGATGCCCAGTTCTTCCTCCATCGACTCACCGATGATACTGTTCACCTCTACCTTGCCAAGCGTGCGGTCTACAGCCCTTGTCACACGGTTGTCAAAGAGAGCACCGATGTATTTCGTCACGTTCTGCATGCCGAACTTTTCCAGCAATTTCTTGCCTCCCTTGGCAAGATACTTGCCGACCGCATCGATACCACCACCTGCAAGCTCCGTAGCGAACTCAGTAGTCTGAGCCAACTCTCCCTTGACAAGTGAAGTCAAGAAGTCTTCACCTCCTTCATGTACAAGGTTACCTTCATTGTCGAATGTGCCGAACTTGTAGTTACCTTTCTCGTCTTGGTATACTTGCCCGGTATATCTACCCATAACATCTGCGGCAATATTGGATATACCCATCGTGTTAGCCTGCGATGCTCCGACTATACCATACTGCAACGCCTTGCCGAATGCCTTAGTGGTCAGTCCTGTCATCTTGCCAATGTTTTTGGCGGCAGTTGTCCCAACGATACCTGCAGCCTTGGTCATCGTCCCCTTGCCAATATTGCTGGCAGCTCCTTGTACGAGCTTGCCTATACCCTGCGATGCTGCCTCCGACCATCCGGCACTTGCTATCTGCGCGATAAACGGCACCATATTGGCAGTAATCATACCGCCATCATATACCCATGATGTATTATCGCCATACTTGCTCTGGGCATCTGCGTTGTCAATGTGAGCCTGCATCAAGACATCTCCAACCGTAGTTCGCTTGCCTCTATCCAAGTCTTGCTTGGTCGCAAGCAGAGCACCTGCATCAAGCATATTGTTAACTCCTGCAGTCCAGAAGTTAACATCATTCAACGCATCACTGAATCCTCTCCAGAAGGAGTGATTGTTCCATGTACTGCCGTTCTGCGTGTCCTTCTCCAGTTCAAGAAGTCTTCTTCGCTGTGCGTTCTGGTTGGCTGCTGCCATCAGTTGCCGTGCCTTTTCATCGGTCAACAATCCGTTACCAGTGGCAGCGTTATGTGTGAGAGCGCCTATTCCACCTCTACTCATGTTGTAGAATGGATTGTCGCTTTTCTTTTCGGCCTCATCTATATAAGGTCTGAATAAGCTGGCAATGTAATCTGCCTGCCTGTCTGCTTGTCTCAGCTCTACATCAGTAGGAGTCAGTGTCGGGTCTATCTCATCCAATGCGGACGGCACTGCACCTGTCTTGACAGCCTCACTCCACTGCTTTCCATACTCATCCAGTACAGCCTGTCTCTGCTGTGCCTCGCCAAGATTGGTGGTCTCTTCGTTGTCAGAGGTTACGTATGTACCGAGTGCATCGTCCTTCACCACATTGTCTTCGTTGGCGAAGGGTGTGCGGTCGGCACCAATGGTAACTCGACCGAAGTCAGACTGCTGCTTCTTATTGCGCTGCTTGAGGTCGTTGTAACGGTTGGCATTACCTGCCGAATACTTTCCGGCATCCATCCTCACAGCCTGTGCGCCGAGAGTAAAACTTGCACGGTCTGCGGCAGTCATCGGTGTGCTCGTCTGCTTCTGCTGTGGTTGCTTCTGATTGACAGCATGCAGACCGAGCCATTGGCCGAATTCTTCATAATTCTTGCCTACATCTGCACCGTCAGCCTTAAAGGTGTCATATACAGACTTTCGATTGTGATATCCTTCCTTGCCCGGCTTGAAGAACCAGGAGTTGAATTCTTCTGGTGTGCCGACATCACCCCCATCTGCCTTAAGGGCATCATATAATTTCTTTACCTTGCTATTAATTGCCATAATTACCTATGAATTGAGAAGTTACTTTTTGCGTTGCCTTTGCCCTTCTTGGGTGCCGGACTACTCTTCTGCGGAGTCTTCGCCTTGCCTCCAACACTATCAGCAGGAGCACCTTCCGAATGTCTGCCCTTCAGTCTGTCCATCAGATAGCGAACATTGCTCTGCGTCACTTTCTTGATTCTCAGCTTCCGTTGCAGCTCGCCTATCTTCTTCTGCCCTTCCGGAGAGTCCATCATGTCGTAGTATTCGTACCAGTATCCGGCAGTTGTCTTGTTGCCTCCAGAAGCACTGTCCGCCTTGGCTGCAAGCCGTTGCTCACGTAGTCTTGCCATGGCATCCTGTGCAGCCCAATGGCTTATCTGGCCGTTGGCAAGCATTCTCCTTATGTCAAGCAGTTGGTTTTTGTAGTCGGCATCAGTGGTATACTTCAGCTTCGTCAAGTCTATCTTCTGTTGGTTCTGGTCGAGCTTCGTATCGGTCTGGTCGCCGACTCTTTCCCGGTTCTTTGCCAACTGGTCATGGTAGCGTACAGTCTCAGCGAGTTTGGCTTCGTTGTTGCGCTGCTCTTCATCCAGGGCAAGAGCCTTCTGGTAGCCGGATACCCACGAGGGCTTGTTCTTCTCGCGCATGGAGTCTATCTCCTGCCGTCTCTTGACTACTGCTGCAGACAAGTCACTGTTGGGGTCATGCTTGACCATGGCACCCTTGGAGGCAAAGTACATATTCGACAGCGCACGTAGACCGTCACCTACGGCAGAGATGACTGCCCTTGTGCGCTCCCTTCGTGCCTGCCTGGCATCCTGCTCGGGATTATTGCCGTCACCGAACAGCTCCTTGTACATCTCTGCATAGCTCTTCTGCTTCGGCTTCTCTTCCTTCTTCACGACAGGTATCTGGCCGTTCATTATACCTTCTGCGGTCTGCATATTCTGACGCTCTGCCTGCTCATGGGCATCCTTCGGTGGTGCCGGGTTGACGGTCTTCCCCTGCATCATAGCCTTGGCTGTGTTCGTGTTCATCTGCTGCGCCGTCTGAGGCTCAGCCTTCTGGGCTGCATCCTGTCCGCTCTGTTGCTTGGTCAGTACGTTCTGCGTTGTCTTCAGTCCGTTCTGCCGTGATAGTATATCCAATGCTCCCATAGGCTATGCTTTAGCTGTTTTGGTTTTGCTCATACCAGAGTCAAGAGCACTTGCTATGTTCGATGCCGTTCCGGCTATTCCGGCTACGGTGTTGGCAGTATTGGCGGCGGCAGTCACATTCTGTTGCATCTGCTGTCCCTCTATACTGCGCATGTTGCTGCGATACTGCTGCTCTATCTGGTCTTTCCGGCTGTCGTTGTTGGCGACTATCTGTGAGACGGTGTCTGCCATAGTCTTGTTGTTTGCCTCCTTGACGGCAGTGGTCGAGTCCTCCGTACCTCCCATGATTGCCTGCCGTCCCTTGGCTGCTCTGTTGCGGTCTCTTATCTGCTCATGCATCTGCGTAAGCAGACGTTGCGTATCGGCACGCTTGGTTGGGTCTTCGTAATATTTCCGTGTGTACCATGCCTGGTTCTCCTGCTTCTGGCGTTCCAGTTGTGCCTTCTGCGCATCCGCTGCCTTGCGGTTGGCTATGCCTCCGGCTATCGACGATGCAAGCGATAGTCCTGCTCCTATAATTGCTCCCCACATAATTATGTATTTAGTGTTAATATTATGGCAAAGATAGATATACTATATATAATGTGTGTGTTATCAGTTTAACTTGGGCCGAACGGAATCGCTTGTTAAACGGATATAATTGATTATTGCACAACTGTTGTTACCTTTGCACAAACTATCTATCAATGGCAAACAGAAACGAAAAAGGACAATTCGAAAAAGGACATGAGAAAGCCGGAGGCATGAAGAAAGGCTATGAATCTCCTGTCAAGAAGGAATTCCGCGAGATGATGGCAGATTTCTCTCGGGAGAACTTCGCAAACTTCTGCGAAGCCATGAAGGATTGTGAGCCAAGGGACTTCTGCCGATTCTACCTTGAGTCGCTTAAGTTCAACCTCCCGATGCTCCAGTCCGTCACGTTGGAGAATACCAAGGGTATTGCCAACGACTTGACGGAGAGACTGCGGAACTTGGCATTAGGCAAGGATTGTTAATGTAGTTTTTCATAGGTAATAAGATTGTTTTGGTTATTAGTTATTGTGATAGGGAGTGCTCACGCATTCCCTATTATTGTAAAAATATATTAAAATCAAATAGTAAAAATTAATTTATGTGTAATAATTTGGTGGTTTAATACACATTTATTAAATTTGCAAACAGAAAACAAGAACACTAACATTAACGCTTCGCTATCGGCATGACGGGCAATAAACATGATGACGAAAGAGATTACAGTGAACGGTTACACATTCTGCGTTGAAGCAACTATCGGCGATGACAACTGCTACCGCCTTATGTACGGAGGTGTCCCAGTATTGGATGATTCTGGCAATGAGGACTTCTACGGCGACATCGATGGCGTAGCGAACGTGATGGCTGAATACATAAGAGAGGAGACCGAGAAGCCTTTCCCTTGGTTTACACTGCTTGATGCTGTGGTAGAGCAAGGCTCCGACCCTACACGCATCGAATCGGACGAGGACGCACGCTCATGGGGAGAGACTATCAATGGCGGCAATCCTACCGAACTGACGGACGAGGATGACATCAACGATGCCAAGGCTAAGCTGGACATCGATGAGGATGACGAGGTAAAGCACATCTATGCGTTCTGCAACGGCAATGCTGGTACATTTGTCTTGGATAAGGATTACTAAGATGGAGCAGACCAACACCAACCGCCCCGGCAGACCATCTGCCGAGGGCAAGAAGAGACAGTATATCCTGCCTGATGACGTGCATGAGTGGATTGCAAGGCATGGAGGCAGCAAGTACATCACGGATACAATGCGGATAATCAAGGCAGTTTATAAGGAGTAGGCATCTTGCTTACTCCTTATTTTTCATTTCTTTCCTCTTGCCCTTCTGTCTCCAGGCATATCACTCTTGCTTCCACGGTTAGCGGACGAAGACTTGTATCTTATGCCGTTCTTGGTGTGGCTCGCATCCTTGCCTCTACGAGATGCTGCACCATACAGTCTGTCATGCTCAGCATTGTGCCTTGCTAATTCCCTACGTTTCGCCTTCTGGGATGGACTGCTCTCGAACTTCGTGTCGTAGGCCGCTTTTCTTGCCCTTGCTGCCGGATGTGTGCGATAGTATTCTGCGGATGTACTTACCATAGTCAGATGATTGTATTAATTATACTAACCAGTACTACAAGATATATCCCGGCTACCAATCCCAGGATGTCAGCCAATAGGATATCACTATCAGTAGAGCGACCGCGCATAGCACACAAGGCCACATCAACCAGTAGTACGGCAACCATTGCGGCTATCATGGTGTTGAGTAGACCACGAACTGCAAAAAAAAGCACTTGATATAGGACGAAAAACGACAAAAAATGCCAAATCAGAGCTTTTTTCATGCAATATAGCCTTTTTATAGCCTTTTTATGCTTATGTTGTCTTATAGTACTTATACTCATCATACATATAGTTCATTCATTCAAAGTATATTTCCCAACTGTACATAATTAGACAAAAAAGTCCGGCAATGAGGCGACAGTAACCGACTGACTTGCTACGGCCTTGTGCTGCTTGCCGTAGATAAGATGCCGGAAGCTGTCCGTTACACTCCTGTCCGCTACCGAATAGAGGCAGGGGAGTACAACGAAGCCAAGCAGGCCAGCAACGAAGTCCGCTTTACGCTTGCCAGTCCTTTGCAGTGTTCGCTTTTGCTCTTCTTCGTTCCTCATGTCGAATGAGTGTATCTCTGCAATGGATGAGTTAACCTTGCCGTTAGCTATAAGTCTCTTCTTGATTCTAACGACTGAGGCTGCACCCATATTGAGAGCCTGTTTGAATTGCTTGATTGTGATTGCCTTGCCCTTGGCACCGGAAGGTTTCTGTTCATTCAAACAACAGTCCTTATGCTCGGCAGCACATATCTGGTATTCGAACAGCTTCTCGTTGATGAGATTGTATAGTTCGTTGAGTCTGTATTCTTGATGGGCGAATCTGCATACCATAGCACCATGGTATACCATGCCCTTGCGAGTCCACTTGTCTTGCTTGTCACGGAAGGAGGCAACAGTAACCTTATTCCCTTCAACGGAAAACAGGTCGCTCTCCTTCATTTCGCGGATGATGCGTTCAGCCTTTGCCTTGCCTATATGCAGTCGTGTGCGGAGCTTGTATTCCGTCACATTCCACATTACACTGTTGCTGTGCTGCATCTTCATCCAGATGGCCACAGCAAGCAGTTCCTTCATCCTCTTGGACGAAGAATACTTTTGTAATATCTCTATGGTAATGTTGGTGTACTGCATATCTATCGGAAAAAACGAGACCCGAAACCCTGGTTGCAGCAAGGCTCGGGTCTCTACTATAATGAACATCAGCTCGCTCGCCGACGAATGGAGACAATGTGAATTACCAATCTGCAACATTGACTGGTGCAAAGATAGCTCTTATTCGCGAACCATGCAAATGCGCCTATCCTGCCGCAATGAGCGAAAAGTTGTTGTGGGTATATAATAGGTATATAATAGGTATATAATAGGTATATAGTATTAAAGATAGTTATGCTTTGTTAAAATATATTCATTAGAATATCTCCTCCTATGCGGGATAGGTTTTTCTTCAATTAATTAACATTTGTTTTGTTACCCGTCTGTTGTTTTTAATGTCTATACTGATTTGTAACTTATGTATTATCAAGTAGTTATGAATATCAAACGTATTGTGTAGAATGTTTTTGTATAATAAATAGGGGTGCTCGGGAGAGTACCCCTTTTTTAATACCTAATCATTCATCTATTATAAACGCACGTACGTGCATTAGCCGTCTCACGTACGTGCGTTGCCCATCGCACGTACGTGTGTCAGGCATCACACGTACGTTCTGTATGCCTAACATTAGGCGGGCAAACCTCGTCTTGATATAATCAAAAACGAAATTAAATAAATCTTAACCTTGTCGTAGCTCTTGCCCAGGTTCTTCATCATCCTGTTGTAAGCCCTGCGCAGCGGCTGCAGGAACTCGTCATTGTACTCCTCAAACTCGTTCTTGCCCTTGCCGTGACTTCGGTTCTCGGCAGTGTAGGCATCCTCTGCAATGTTGAGTCTGTCCACACCCACCTCCTTCATGATGGCCTCCTGCGCCTTGCGAACGGCAAGCATACTGTCCTGAAGGGCGATGCGGGCCAACACGGAACCACGCTGCAGCTCCAAGTTGAACTGCCCCTGCGCCGTGTCATCGGTCAAGAGGTGGTCTTCATACTGAGGTGCAGTCTTCCAAAGAGCCATCTGCCTGCGATACTCCTTCACCCTCTTGGCAAAGTCCACGGCAGTCTCGTTCGGTTCGCGCACAGGGATGGCAGGTCTCTCGGCATCCTTCGGCAGGTTGTTGTCCTTCTTCCACTGCGCCAGGTCGTGCTGGTACTGGTCGACACGGAGGGAAAATTTAGGCTCGCTTGAAGAATTTTCTCCCGAAACGCTTGGATTCTCGAAATCTTTTACTATCTTTGCAGCATCAGAAGCATCAGATAGATTGGCGTGTGCGCTTCGTAGCGTGTCAGACACACCACTGTCGGATGCTTTTCTGTTTGTATAGAAAGTAACGAAATTCTCTTTTCCCTTGTCCTTTTCTGCTATAACAGTGTATTCTGCGCCATTACTGTGCGTATAAGTATAGACAATTTTGTTTCCTTCTTGATTACGACCACCTCGTTCAAGTGTGGCATAGATGTTCCTAATGTCTTCTGCATTAAATGCGCTCTCGCCATTTTCGTAATGCCGGAATATCGCGTGTTTTCTGCTATTTCATCTTCCGTGAGGAACGGGCCAGTTCCATAACTTGCTTGAATGACATGCCCAAGTGCTCTGTCTTTCTCCCAAGTATCTTGTCCACTTTTCGCTGATGCTCTATTACTTCCTCTAAACTCATCGGATGCTCTTGATATTGTCTCAAGAACTCTGCCTTGCGCTTGTGCTCGGCTTCCAATTCTTCGGCTGATAATCTTTTCATTGTTCATTATATCTTTAATCCTATCCGAAGCATTTGCAATATCCGTGCCAAATTGTTTGATGGAGAAACGGATGTTGTCACCGCTATGGATAGCCTCAACGAAGGCACGCTGGCGGTCGCCCTCCTTGTTGGCATCGTAGTCGTACAGGCGCAAGCCAGTTGCCTCCAGCCCCTTGCGAACATCGGCATCCATATCAGAAGGTACTACAGCAGCAGAGAACTCATTGAAGGTGACAGGACGTTCAAACTTAGTCTCGAAGTACATGGTAGGACGCTCTTCTCTTATCGCTGCCAACAGATCATTGAACTGCTTGGCATCTTTTTCCGACAAGGATACTCCATATTCTTTCTTGGCATAAGCTATCGGGTTGCGCTGGCCGGCCATCTCTTTCAAACGTGCGTATCCAGTGTCATTGAACACGTCTCCACCTTCTGGATTGACAGCACTTGCAAGATGTATGTAAGTATCGCCCCATTTGTCTGTGAATGCATCAACGTCCGCCTGGTTGTTTGTCAACTGGCTTTTTCTTGCACGGATTTTATCCAAGTTGCCAGTAGACTGCAGAGCTTCAGCCACGAAACTGTTGAAAGAGAAACCACTTCCTTCTGCTCCGTTTCGCCCTGCTTTCTTCATGAGCTGAGAAACATGCTTCAAGTCATTCGGTACATACTTTCTGTTGCCACTTGGAGTGTAGCCGTCAAATATAACCTCCTTAATACCATAACGCTCATCCTTTTCAGCAAGCCAATTATTGTATTCTTTCGTAAGCCCATCTTCTCTTACCCGTTTCATAGCAGCATCAGACGTGCCATAATAGTCCGCAGTACCAGAGATTGCCTTGGCAGTCCGCACTCCGTTTACTAAAGCATTGACGTTTTTCGGAAAATATCCATACTCTTCCAGTTGGGCAAGGTTCATTTCGGCACGATTATGGGCAAACGAGCCTTCCTTGTTATTCTTTAATGTTTCACGCAGATTGGCCTTCATCGGCTCTACACTTTCGTCCCACTCCTTTCTGGTCTTGCCTTTGTGCTGCAGATACAAATCAAACAAGGCTTGCTTGCTCTCTTCGCTCAACCCTTCTGTGTCGTAGGTGCCATTTGTCAGTTCACCGACTTTCGCTATCTCTTCATCAGAATATTCTGACTCCCTCTTTACCATTTCCGGCTTGCGCCCAGTCTCGCTTAAGAACATGTACGCCAAACCATCCTCGTTTCTGCCGTCCAAATAAGACTGCATGGCACTTTGCATTAAAGACTGCATACCAGAAGGCAATTTGTCTATGTCTTCTCTCATTGCACTATCCCCATTCTTGCCTAACTGACGCTCTACATGGGGATAACTTGGTGTCCACGCATCACCAAAGAATGTTCCAGCATTCTGTCCTGTACGCTTGGCTATCATCTGATTTGGCATGATAAGCGAAATACCGCCGTAACCTTCATGGATCTGCTTTGCCGAATCGACAATAGCCACAGAAGGATTGGCTAAACCGCCTTGATTCAATGCCTTTCTCAACTTATCCTCCGTGATGTTATGCACTCCGACGAGGGTCTTCTCATCCTTCAATGAGAATTTTTCTGCATTTCCCTTGTCGGTTTCGGGGGAATTGTCTATCTTTGCAGCAGATAACTCCTGAGTGGATGGATATTGGTCAGAATTGGGCTGACTGAGAAGTGCCATTTGTTCAGGAGTTATTTCTTTATTCTTGTAGATAACATTCTCATTCTTAGGTAAGTTAGCATCGTTACGTCTCCCGAAGATTGTAGCAATGGAGTTTACTTCGAGATTTCTCCCTGCGTTCTTAACGTCAGCACCGACAACAACATATTCGCCTTTTTCGGTCTTCAATGTTGTGTATATGCGATAACCATCTTTCTTGTCACTCAATTTAGAAATTGCAAATGGGTTTTGGATAGCCCCTGGTAATTGTTGCCATTCCTCCTCTGTAAAGTTGTGTGAACCATCCTTCCCGAAGTGTCGAGACATTACGCCATATCGCACAGTGAACTTGTCGCCAGTCAAGCCCACTTCCTTCATGAAGTCTGGTGTTTTTGCTACATCAAAGTACTTCATATTGAAAAGCTTTGCCGCAAAGTCCTTACCCTTGGTGTAGAGAGTATGGATGGCATCAAGCATAGGATGGATGTCAACTTCCCCGGCAAGGGATGCCGACTCCAAGTTTGAATTTGGCTTTGTCTTCAAAGAGAACTTGGGTGTATCATTCTCTGATGGAATAAACTCATGATAGTTGCCTTCTGCGTCTGCCACCCATGCACGAACATCTTCTGCTCCGATGTCGGTAACGTCTCCGTCTTCGTCAAACGGCACCCACAATGGCTTGCCATGTTTTATCTCGTCAAAGGATTGAGGCTCGCTATAGTTGTTGTGGTGACCGACCTGCCAGTCTATGATGTTACCTGGTACACCAATGATAACCTTTGTTGCTGTGCCTGTTGATAGAGTACCTCCAATAATACTCCATGGTGCGCCTTTTGCGAACCCTTTGCCACCGTGAGATTGACCGTACCCTTTGCCGATTTGGAATGAACGACCTCTTCTGGTATTGACCTTATGGTCTGCTCCTTCTACTACTTTCCCATCAGGCAGACTTCGCATATAGCCGGTCTCCAACAAGTCTTTCAACTCATTGATGTCGGTCTCACGATATGCCATATCTGTAGGCAGGTCTGCAATATCGGTAACGTCTTCGCTCAATGTCCCGTAGACAGAGAGCTTCTCTTTTGCATCCTTCAGCGAGAATTTTTCTGCATTTCCCTTGTCGGTTTCGGGGGAATTGTCTATCTTTGCAGCAGAGTTGAGCGAAGGAGTGGAAAGGCTTTCCACCTTGTCGTTAGGAGATAACATAATGAGTTCGCCGCCATTTCGCTCAGCTTGTCTTTTTATTCTCCCAAGATTTCTTTCATCAAGGGTGTACCAACCAACAACTTCAACATTATCCTTATTGTCGTTTACTTCCAATACTGTAATTGGACTTTTCTCATCCAACTTGATTGCAACCCAGTGATTAGGTTTCTTTGTCGGTTGAGAGCGACCTACTAAGTCTGTGTTGTATAAAGTATTATTCAAGACTTTTCGACTTTCCGCAGGTGTGAACTTATGCGCATTCCAATTCTTCTCAAAGATATTCTTCTTGATAATAACTGGCTTGCCATTAGCACCAATAGCATCATCCACATTCTTTGGAATTGCAGGAAGTTGAACATTACGTGTGGCATCGGTGAAGTCCTTGTCTGCCAACTCATCAACAGACTTAATCTTGTCAAGTTTCAATGAACCATCTGTATTCAATGGATTCCCTTGATTGTCCACATTACTCTTCAGCGAGAACTTGGGCGTATCGGCTATCTTCTGATTGAGGCTGTTCACCACTTCGTCAGTCACGATGTCACCATCCTGTATCTTCTGCGGCTCACGTCCGGCTTTCTTCACAAGGTCAGCTTGCTCTGCTCTGGTCAAGATACGGTTCACCTTCATCGCGCCAGTAATCACCCAAGGGTCGGTCTCGGGATTAGGATTGGTACGATACATATAGTATCCGTCAGTGGGCAGATGCTTCAGTCCAGCCAAGGAATGCTGATACTTGCCGTTGGCATTGACACCCTCTGCATGGGCTTCATCTTGATAATCGTTATCTGCGGCATACTTGTGTACCCTTGCCACCTTGCTTTACTTGTGGTCTGCCTGTCTTGGTCACTCCGGCTACAGGAGCAGCGTCTGCATCAAGCCAAACACCGACAGGAGTCTCAGCACCGTTCGGATTGGCAACCGATTATCTCATGCAGCTTGGCCAGTAGCCACTTTTCAATGATTTTTTGAAAATATTTTTGGTTATGCAAAAAGGCTGCATAACGGCTTTGTACCTTTGCACCGTCAAACAAAAACAAGGAAGTATGGGCGAGTGGTTGATACTTCCGCAAAAGATTGGTGGGGTAGCTCAATTGGATCAGAGCAGATGTCCACGGAACATCAGGTTGTGGGTTCGAATCCCACCCTCATCACAAAACATAAAAATGGAGGTTTGGCAGAGCCGGTCGGTTACATCTGTCCTGAAAACCGACAGACTCCTTTAGCCTCCGTACCCATTGTTCCATGGTGTAATGGCAGCATACTCGATTTTGGATCGGGAGGTGTCGGTTCGAGCCCGGCTGGAACAATGTAACATGGAGTGTATAGCTCAGTTGGTAGAGCGCCAGGTTGTGGCTCTGGTGGTCATGGGTTCGAATCCCATTGCACTCCCTTTCCTGCTTGACAAAACAGTATTGAAAGCCTAATGTTGTTTTGTTTGGCTTCAAGTTGTTCCTGTCTCTTCATAGAGTTTTGCCATCTCCTTAGTTTTCTCCTTCATGAAGCGAACAGCCACACGGGGTGACAATACCTTTATGCCCGGTCCGTAGCTCATCATGACGGAATAAAATTCGTAATTGAGCACCACGGAAATCTCAAAGATACAACATCCATCATCTTTCCTGCAAAGAAGCTTCTGACTGTGATGTACCGGTTTTGTGGCGATGTATTTGCTTTGCTCTGGGGTGGTCCAGAATGTGACGGTTCTCGGTTTGTTGTTAACGTTCTTGCTCACGCCTATCACGTCGTCGAAGAAATGCAGACTGTCGAATGCCGGGTTATCATGATAAGGTATATCGACAGGCTCTATGCTCATGATTCTGTCCAATGCCAAATTGTAAAGCACCATGTCCTTCGTCCGTGTTCCGAAAAGGAACCAGCGGTTGCGGTATTCTTTCAGCAAATGGGGATAGAGCAGGAACTCCACCGGCTGACGGGCACTGAACGACTGGTACATTACCCTCACTGTCTGCTTGCCGGCAATGTAGTTGTATATGGGATTAAGCCATTTCAAGCCTTTCAGATTGGGCACGGAATCAAAATGGATGACGGGCTTGCGGTTGCCGTGACTGATTGACAGCTTGTCCTGCAGGCGCCCCACCACATCTGCCATTTCTGCAAAATGGTCGAAATCTTCCAACTGGCGAAGCATCTCAACCGCTTCTTTCATCACCTCATAGTCGTTTTCCGACAAAGGCATGTCGAAAATGGAGTAGTCGGGGTCTGCATAGCGATAGTACTTGCCGTCATAAACTTCTATGGGTGCATTGTAGCCGAGTTTGTCGGAGCGCATAATCTGCAGATCGGCCTGCACAGTTCTCAGTGACACGCCTTTCGTGATACCCTCCATATCATAAAGGGCATCGCTGCATGCATCCACTATGTCTTCTATCGTCCAACGGCGATATTTGTTGCGAAGACAGTTGTCTATGGTCTTGTACCTGATCAGTGCATTCTTGTTGGCTGGCATAGGCGATATTTATACGTTTGTGCAAATGTACGAAAACACTCCGCAGTTTGTTTGCGGAGTGTCTGTTTTTTATGCTTTTTTATCCCTTGATGACAGCAATGGGCTGCAGATGGGTCTTGATTTTAACCAAATCCAGTTCCTGCCCGATTACTTCCTCTATGTTCTTGTAGGCAGTGGATGCTTCCTCCAGGTCTTGCTGGCAGCGGATGGCATGCACGATTCCCTTTTCGTCAAGTTTGCGTATTTCCTCTTCCAGAGAGAGTGTCTTCACTGCTTCCGTACGGCTCATCGTACGTCCGGCGCCGTGGGAGCAACTCATGAAACTGAGCGGATTGCCGAGCCCCTCTACAATGTAGGAACTTGTTCCCTGCGAACCGGGAATGATGCCAATTTCGCCTTTTCGGGCACTGGTGGCACCTTTGCGGTGAACGATGCATTTCTGTTCAAAATGTGTCTCCCATGCTGCATAGTTGTGTGCGATGTTGATCATTGGCTCATAGACCACATCAGGCAGGGCATCAGCAATGACTTCTTCTATGCGGTCCATCATCAACTGTCGGTTGCAGAGCCCGAAGGCGATGCAATATTCCATCTCACGCCAGTAGTCATTGAACTCTTTCGTCCTGAGGGGCAGGAAGGGAAGGTTCAGTTCGGGCTTGACGGAAGAGAAGTACCGCTCGTTGAGCAGTGCTGCCAGACGGTTGTAATAATCGCCCACCTGTTTGCCGAGGTTGCGCGAACCGGAGTGAATCATTATCCATAGCCAGCCTTCATCGTCCTTCTGAAGTTCAATGAAATGGTTGCCGCCGCCAAGAGTACCCACCTGCTTGGTTGCGGAGAGGTATTGTCGCTTGACGACAGTGGTGGCATCGATGTCCATGCCCTGCGGCATATAGCGCCCGTCCTGTTCCGTCTTGTGATGCGCCATTCCGAGTGGTATCTGTTTTCGGATGCCTCGCATGATTTTCTTGCGCAGCACATCCTGCTCAATGGTTTCTACCTTAACGTTCGTCTTCACTGCACACATGCCGCAACCGATGTCAACACCCACTGCATTGGGTACTACGACATCCTTGGTAGCCAGAACGCTGCCGATAGGCATGCCGTTGCCTCCGTGCACATCGGGCATCAGTGCCAGATGGTGGTATATGAATGGCAAACTGCAGAGATTGCTTATCTGTCTCCACGCTGTAGCATCGCAAACGCTTGCCCACATTTTTACGGGGGTGTGTCCCATGATGAATTCTTTCATAGCTTGAATCTCCTCTTTGTTTGTTCGAATAAATTACTAAAACAGCACCTTGCTCACTGCCGCCGCATCCAGCGCCCACTCATAGGTGTAACTCTCGTCTGCCAGTTCTGCACTTCCCACCGTCTGCAATTGCTGCGCTTCGGCCTTTATGGAGAGAAGTTCGCCGAGTTTGAGTTTCTTTTGCAATTTGTTGAGCAGTGCCTCAATGTCACTGCTTCTGGCAGATCGGAGCGTCTGTCCGGCAAGTGGCATTTCGAGCCAGATGATTTTCCGCGTGGCAATGTCAAGAACACCAAAAACGAGTCCCTTGGAGAGATTGCCATTGCTGATTCTCACCATGTGCTGCACGCAACTGGGATCGTAAGCCACACCATCCTTCTCGGACAACTTCATCTTAAGGGCGGAGTTCATCCAGCCCACCACGAGATTGGGTGACAAAGTTCCGCAAGAATAGGCATTGCAAGTGAAGGTGACATATTTTGCCCCCGCAGCCTCCAGTTCCGGCAACGACAGTTCAATATATTCTGCCGTACCCACCATTTCTGGTATCCATCGGATATCACCGGAATGCTTGGCTCCCGTACAGGTAAGGTTGTAGAAGGCGCATTCCTCTATCTTCTCGTCATACGAGATGCGGGCACTCAGGTCCATGTCCAGATGTTGTGCATGGAGTCCCTTTCCCCACTGCAGAAAGAGGCGCACGGCATCTCCATCAACATGAAAACGGGTTCCCGTCAGGGTACAGCCTGTATCCTGTACTGTGGTGGAACGGTCACCCACACTCACCGGAATGTCAAAGAGCATCGGGTCTATGTAGATGGTCTTGCTCTCTGTAGGTTGCTGTCGGAATCTTCTTGCCATGGAATCACGATAGAGACGGGTCACCTCTTCTGTCATTCTCTCCCTTTCCTCAAGGCTGTAAAGTTCCAGAAGTTTGTTGTGTGGGATTGTCTTGCGCAGACCGGTTATCGTACTCACCGACCTTATCGATGAGATGTCAAAATATCTTTCTGCAGCATTGTCCAATGAGATCAGCAAACGGGCCGGTAACTGATCTGACACTTCGTTGAACGCCTCCAAGGTCTTCCGGCTACCCAGTCTGAGCATGGTGGCAAAGAGGCAACGGGCAAAGGCTCCCGGTCGGGTCTTAAGAAGCTCCAGCAGGTTGTCGTCCTCACGGTTTTGAACCGCCTTGTCCGCAGCACCCTGCCAGGTGGTGTAGTTCTGGTTGTAGAAAATATCCAGCATCTCCGCCAACTTTCTGTACCCTTTCCGGCGTGCATATTCCGCCAGTCGCAGAGCACGGATGAACCTCACCCACATACCACGTTTGGCATTCATGTCTTCCACCATCTTTACGGGAGGGAGCGTTAGGGAGTTGAGCCATCTGCTCACGGTCTTGCACATCTTCCTGTCATACTTCAGGCGAATATGCTTCTTCATCCTTTCGGCATAGGTGTCACCCTCATCACATGACATGTTCATGTGGCAGCCAAGTCTTCGGGCATTGGCTATGAGAACCGATGGCGGTATAATCTGCACATAACCGGTCTTCTCGTACCAGAGATAGCGCAGGATGTCTGTCGGCGTCTTGAAGTAGTCCATGACTCTGTCTTCCTCTCCATGGGTTGTCCAGTATCTGATAGCTACCATAAGCGTCTCCTTCATGGTGATTTCTGTACCTTTAGGGATGCGGAATGCATCCAGTAGCAAGGTAAGGGAATCTTTCTGTGTGGAATCAAGTGGAGTCGCCGAGGTGAGTAACGAGAGAAAGAGTGCCTCCAAGTCGGAGACTGTAAAGAGACGGAGTTCCTTGAGTTTGTTTTCCTGGCCTTGAAACACATAGTCGGCAGTACGAAAAGGCTTTCCGCAGTAGGGACAACCATTGTATCTCTCCAGAGGAAAAGTTCCGGTAGGAATAAGGTGGCCGCAAGGTAATGTGGTACCTTTGATTTGTTGATGGGCTGTAAGTATATTTGCAATCCAAGTAACAAAATGGTCAGACAGTGTTTCACCCGTTGCCACGTTCCATCCCTTGACCAGAGGTGCCCAGTTGAGTTTCATGCCTAACACTTTCTCTATATATGCGACAATATCAGCCATAGTATCTAAAGGAACGGCAATAAGTGCATGCAGAAGTTCCTCACTCATGCAGTATCCGTCCTTCTTCAACTTTTCGGCAAAGGAATAAATGGCAGGGGTAATCTCTGAAGACATATTGATGTCCTCTCTCTTGATGTCAAGATACAGAGCCTTGTATCTCAATGCCACCTTCTGCAAATTCTTCTCATCCATAATCGTATAGAATATTTAATAAGGTAGTGGAGAAACTCAAACTTTTCAGAACCGTAATCTGATGTCATGCAGTAAGTCCCTCTTGACCTAAATTAATATGAAGGGCTGCGGGCAGGATTCGAACCTGCGACACGAATGTTCACTGGAATGAAGTATGCGTGAGTTGACCTGCCAACGGAGATAATTCCCACACACAAACAATGCACTCTACCAACAGAGTTACCGCAGCCATATATAATCAGGTGGCAAGTCTCCCTTGACCACCTTTTCTTGTTTTCGGTTGCAAAGGTACAATACGACTCCGCAGTCTTTCTGCGTAGAAGAAATTATTTGCACCTTATTGGAAAAAATCTGCATCAAAAACTAGGGTGTCCAAATTGATGTATCCAAAGAGACAGGGTATCTCTGATGGTTTTGCGCAAGTCTCCTATTGATAACATTGACGCATGCTGTCCTGCTGACAGATGTATCAAGCAGGTGTCCCAAAGTGTCCCATTTTAATTTTTGGGACAAATATATATAATATATTAATAATTAGATAGTTAAAGTGTCCCAAGTGTGGGACAGTAAAATGTTTGGGGACAGAAGTTTTGTCCCAGTTTTGGGACAGCTATCTGTTTGTATTGCTGATAGTTAAGTATATTTTTGTCCCACTTCCGAGATGAGACACTTTGGGACAGTGTGTGACAAAGTGGGACAAAGGTTCAGGCCCTTTGATAGAGGTGAAAAGGGGTATACTTACGCTGCCTAACTCATAGAGTTATCCATGTCAAAAGGCCTACTTGATACAGCGGAAACGCCGCCCCCTTGAGAACTCTTTTCTTGAGTGGTACTTAGAGTGGGCGCTGTACCAAGTAGTGGGGCAAATCCGAAACTTGAGCTATTTTATTCTACCTCAGAATACAGAAGGGGCTTAAGTCGTGCCAAGCAAGAATGTTACCTCCCGTTGGTCAGTGGGTCTTCGACATGTATCCGTGTCGAAAGGAATCCAACCGTACAGGTCGAAATGTTTGCATCGTTAAACAAATGCTTTGGAAGGTTTTGGTGTTTCCCCTATATATTGATTTATCGCCTTAAAGCACAAACATCAACTTTCCCTTCAGTTTAGAAAGCACGGCCTTTAGCTCAATGAGCGTCTTGTCTTCTGGAACTTCATTGATAAGCGTAACTGCCTTCGCTACCAACTCGTAATCATCCGCATTCAGCGGATTGTCACTGATGGAGTAGTCGCGGTCGGCGTATCTGTAGAACTTGTTGTCGTAAACTTCTATTGGAGCATTGAACCCT
Source organism: Oscillospiraceae bacterium (assembly GCA_963624905.1). Lineage (GTDB taxonomy): Bacteria > Bacteroidota > Bacteroidia > Bacteroidales > Bacteroidaceae > Prevotella. The sequence goes on along the minus strand of CAVFRG010000009.1, from coordinate 34,399 downwards.
AGTTTGTCAGAACGCATCATCTGGATGTCGCCCTGTACAGTTCTAACGGAAACGCCCTTCATAATGCCTTCCATATCGTAGAGTGCATCAGAGCAAGCATCGACAAGGTCGTCGATGGTCCATCTTCTGAATCTGTTTCTCAGGCATTTGTCTATTGTCTTGTAGCGTATCAACGCATTCTTGTTTGCTGGCATGGTTGTAATCTGTTGTGTCCATTCGGATATTGTGTTAACGGATGTGCCGTGCCAGTGATAAAGGAAACGTTCAGTGCCGGCAGGCACACGAAAAAAGTCGGAAAGCACTTGTGTGGGCCTTCCGACTTCTCCTTTATCTTCTTGGTGGATATGTTTGTCAGGTGTTTTTATGTATAACTGCAGTCTGACTTCCAAGATGAACACTCTTGCCGGAACATTCCCATAAACATGCGCTGATGTGAGCGACTATGCCGAGAGGCATGGCTGCTCCGCTCAAAGCTGCGATAACCTTGATGCTTGGCGTTGTTATGGATATTCAAAGATGTATTCATCTTGCTTGTTCTATTTTTGCTTGTTCTGCAATTCGGCTGCAAAGATACTCATTTTTATGCAGATAATATGCTTTTGCTTCGCTTTTCTGCAATTTCGGCTGCAAAATTACTATGTTGGTATGCAGTCTTTTTGCGTAACGGCATCAGCAAACCGCGAAATGGCAATATGCGCAGAGTAGGAAAAGGCAACAATATATCGTTTTACGGAGTTAGTTGACTACTATTACCGAGGATTACTCCTTGCAGGAAGAGGCGTATAGGCCGATGCAGGCTCCGATGAAGCCTCCGCTTTTCTGTGTGCTGAGGTTGCTGGCATCTACGCCTTGGGCCAGTAGTTGCCAGGTGCCTCCTTCTTCTGCGTAGTAGAAGTCGTAATACCTGTCGTGTGCCTCAACCTTGAGCCGCAGTGTTCCAGGCTTGATGAATGCTGAGGCTATCAATGCCTTGTTCTTCTCGGCACGGGTCAGGGTAACGGCGAGTTTGCCGTTCAGCATCGTCTTGCCCAGAACGATGTTGTAGTCTTCCTTTTGCAGAAGGGCAATGCCCGCAATCTCTTTGTCGCCTCGAGGTGTGAAGTCGAGGGATGTCTCGGCAGTGAACGTTCCGTGTTGCTGACGAACCCAAAGTGCAGAGACGGGGTCACGCCTGTAGATGTTGCCGGAAAGAAGGCTTAGCTTCAGCTTGCCGTCTCCCACCTTGTAGCAGTCGGACGGGGTGCGCAGGAACATCCAACGGGTGTGCAAACCTTTTAGCCCGATGTTAGATAGGCTCGTTTCGAAGTTGTCCGTATAACTGAAGTTGCCGGAATATTCGTTCTCTGGTAGCGGTTTCAGTCCCTGCTTTTCGCCTATAGGGACTATAGGTGTGCCCGAGGGCAGGATTTCGGGCCAGCCGTCTTTCCATGTAACAGGCAGGAGGTAGGTGTCTCGCCCCGTATTGTACAAGTCCTCTTCGTAAGGGCGGCATGCCAGGAATACAGCCCACCAGTTTCCCTTGCCGTCTTCCACAAGGTCGGCATGGCCGGCACTTGAAACAGGGTAGGGACGGTCGGGGGAGAGACCCGTGCGCTGTGTGAGAATAGGGTTGCCCGGACATTCCTCCCAGGGACCCATCGGGTTCTTGGAACGCAGTATTACCTCGCTGTGCCAACTGCCGGTGCCTCCTTCGGCACACATCAGGTAATAGAATTTCCCTTTCTTGAACATGTGGGGCCCCTCAATCCATATCGGCTTCTTCTCTACATGCGTGCCGCCACGGAGCACTTCCTTGAAGTCGCCCTTGATGGAGTCGCCCTTCACGTCGAACTCGAAGCAGCGGATGGCACGCTGACCTTCATATTCAGCCTTGCCAACCACCGGCGCGTTGTGGACAATATACGCCTTGCCGTTGTCGTCGAAGAAGAAACTGGGGTCGATACCGTCAATCTTTCGCAGATAAATGGGGTCGCTCCATCCCTTGTGTGGGTCCTGGCTCTTCACATAGAAGTTGCCGGACCCCACGTTGGTTGTAATCATGTAGAATGTCTTGTTCTTCTTGTTGTAGCTGATGGCAGGGGCATAGATGCCTCCCGACACGTGCTGCCCTTTCAGCGGAATCTGCGAAGGACGGTCGAGCACATGCCCGGCGGGTGTCCAGTTTACCAGGTCCTTGCTTGTGGACAGGGGAACGCCAGGGAAGAACGTGAACGAGGAGTTTACCATATAATAAGTGTCGTTCACCCGGCAGACGGAAGGGTCCGGGTAGAAGCCGGCCAGTATGGGGTTGTAGTATTGGCGGCTCTTGTCGATGGCGGTGCGGAACCGCCCGTCATTGCCGGAATACTTGAAATAGTCGAATGTGGCAGTCTGCGCCTGTGCCCCAAAGGCAAGCAACAGCGAAAGTGATAAAATAGCTAATTTCTTCATAGGTCCTTAGTGTTGAAAACGTGCTGCAAAATTACCGATTCCCTACGGAATATTCCTCTTTTAATGTAACCAATACGTTTCGTATTGTTTCATTTTGCCGATAATTCCAGCATGGATGAGCCGGACTGTCTGCAGCATGCCTCGCTTATTTGTCCTATTATGCGCATGGCAATGGCGAAAGTAGCGAAAGGATTTTTGTTTCCCTTTTGCATTTATTCGGCATAAATATTGTAATTTTGCAGCAGAATTACGGCTGCCTGCAAATTTGGAAGGCATGTTTTTACACGATGGGCATGTCTGTCGGGGGCAGCAAAACGGATAACAGAAAATAACAGGACGAAGAAAACAGGTACGGCAATGAAATCATTACGCGAACTTTACAGGGTGGGCAAAGGACCGTCGAGCAGTCACACGATGGGGCCACAGCGTGCAGCGCGCATCTTTTTGGAGCGGTGCGGCAACGCCTCGCTCTACGAGGTGACCCTTTACGGCAGTCTGGCGGCTACGGGACAGGGACACATGACGGATGTAGCCATAGAGGAGGTACTGAAGCCCCACCATCAGGTGCACATCATATGGAAACCGCAGGTGTTCCTGCCATTCCATCCCAACGGCATGACTTTTGTGGGCAAGGACGTGAACGGCGACATCATGGACCAGTGGACCGTGTACAGCACAGGCGGAGGCGCCCTCTCCGATGGCAAGGATGCGGGCGGCGAGCTGGGGGCCAAGGACGTGTACGGCCTTGACACGCTGAGTGACATCCTGCAGTGGTGTTACGGCAGCGGGAGGTCGCTGTGGGAATATGTGGACGCCTGTGAGGACGGAGACATCTGGGACTTCCTCGACATGATATGGCAGACCATGAAGGCTTCCATACGCCGCGGACTGGACGCTGAGGGCGTACTGCCCGGGCCGCTCTGCCTGCCGCGCAAGGCAGCCAACTACTATACCAAGGCCAAGGGATACCGTTCTTCGCTTCAGAGCAGAGGGCTGGTCTATGCATACGCCCTCGCCGTGAGTGAGGAGAATGCGTCGGGCGGAATCATCGTTACGGCTCCGACATGCGGTGCCTGCGGCGTGGTGCCTGCTGTGCTCTACCACATGCAGCAAGCCCACGAGATGAGCGAGCAGCGCATACTGAGGGCGCTTGCCACGGCAGGTCTTGTAGGCAATGTGGTAAAGCACAATGCGTCCATCAGTGGTGCCGACGTAGGATGTCAAGGTGAGGTGGGTGTGGCCTGTGCCATGGCTTCTGCTGCTGCCTGCCAGCTTTTTGGGGGGAGTCCCGCACAGGTGGAGTATGCTGCCGAGATGGGGTTGGAACATCATCTCGGCATGACGTGTGACCCCGTGTGCGGACTGGTGCAGATACCGTGTATAGAGCGCAATGCTTTTGCCGCAGCGCGTGCGCTCGATGCCGACCTCTATGCTTCCTTCTCTGACGGACATCACAGTGTGTCGTTCGACAAAGTGGTAGAAGTGATGCGCCAGACTGGGCACGACCTGCCGTCGCTCTACAAGGAGACAAGCGAGGGTGGACTCGCCAAGGGACTGAGCAAGAAATATTCCAAAAAAAAGAAGAATGAAGAGACTGATTAAAGGTAAAAAGGTAGAAAGGTAAAAAAGTAAAAAGGTAAAAAGAGGGCATACGCCGGAAGAGTGAAGAGTGAAGAGTGAAGAGTGAAGAGTGAAGAACGAAGAATCCAACGGCAAAGCTAACTGTAGGAGGTACGGCGCCCTCGCCGTACCACTCAAGCAAAGAAGCAAACAGGAAAAGCTGTTGTCTTAACTCCTTTAACTCCTTTAACTCCTTAAAAAAAAAAGAACATATGACGACAAAATCGAAGATTCACGAAATACGCGACTATGTGCTGATAGCTTTCGCGATGATCATAGGTAGTGTGGGACTCAACCTGTTCCTTCTGCCCAACCACATTACCATGGGTGGGGTGGGAGGTATTGCCTCCATTCTCTATTGGGGATTCGGCATACCCGTATCGGTGTCCTATTTCGGGCTGAACATCCTGTTGCTTGCCCTGGCCTACCGGGCGCTGGGCTGGCGTTTCTGTATAAAGACAGTATATGCGGTAGGTGTATTTGCCGTAGTGACGAGGCTGATAGAGAGCCAGACGGGAGGCAACATTACGCTTCTGGCCGACCAGCCCTTCATGGCGACGGTGCTGGGAGCTTTCTTCATGGGGGGCAGTGCCGGACTGGGGCTCTCCTGCAACGGGTCTACAGGAGGAAGCGACACCGTGGCAGCCATGGTAAACAAGTACTACAACATCTCGCTGGGACATGCCATTATGATATGCGACCTGCTCATCATTACCAGTTCCTACTGGGTGCTGCGTGACTGGGAGATGGTCATTTACGGGTATGTGTGTCTCTTTGTATCTTCGCTCTGCGTAGACCATGTGGTGGGTACGTTGCGCCGCTCGGTGCAGTTCTTCATCGTGTCGGACAAGTATCTGGAACTGAGTGCCGCCATCAATGCCACTGCCGACCGCGGATGTACCGTGATAGACGGCCATGGCGGATACAGCGGCAAGGACGTGCACATGCTCTTTGTACTGGCGCGCCAGCGCGAGTCGCAGAAGATATTCCGCCTTATAGACGAGATAGACCCCACCGCTTTTGTCAGTCAGAGTGCCGTCATCGGTGTCTATGGACTCGGATTTGACCGTTTCAAGGTTTCGAGGAAGAAACTGCCGAAGGGATGACGCTGCTGCGGAGTGAATTCCCCCAAATGCAGACAAGAGAGAACCGGAGCGTACCACACTGTAATGGTGGTGCGCCCCGGTTCTCTTTTTTTGTATAAATGCGAGATTTACATTTACAAATCGTCAAAGTTGATGGCTTCTTCCTTGGGCCGGGCCTTGGGCTTCTCGTGATGGCTTGGTTCCTCGCCCTGTCTATTGCTGTGTTCTATTGTTGTGTTGGCCTCGCCCTGCTCGGAGCCTGGTTCACGTACTATAATGTTTCCGTTCTCGTCCACTTCCTCCATGGCCAGACTGTCTACTGCAGTAGTGTCCACTTTTGCCTTGGGTACATAGCTGGCACACTGGTACATGTCGCGCGTGATGTCATCGTCGTGCGGCTTGTCGAACTTGCCGTGGTATTTCTGGTAGTTAGGGTCGGAGAATAATGCCTGCAGGAAGTATCCGCATACGGGGAGTGCCGTTCGCGACCCTTGGCCCAGGGCACCTGTGCGGAAGTGGATGCAGCGGTATTCACCTCCCACCCATGCGCCAACCACGAGCTTGGGGCTGACACACATAAACCATGCATCGGAGTGGTTATTCGTAGTACCCGTCTTTCCGCCAAACTCCGTGTCGCGGAAGTTGCCTACATAGCCCCAGAGGCTCTGTGATGTGCCGCCCGGTTCGCGCATACCGCCCTGTAGCAGCTGCTGCATGAGGAATGCCGACTTGTAGGGGATGACCTGCTCCTCGTCGGTAGGGGCAGAATATACTTCCTTGCCGTCGCGGTCTACGATGCGGGTTACAAGTACCGGGGCATGGTGTTTGCCGCCTGCTGCCACCGTGCTGTAGGCAGAAGCCATCTCCAGCAGGTTGACATCGCTCGAGCCCAAAGCCAGCGACGGGGTGTCGTCGAGCGGACTCTTTATGCCCATCTTCTGTGCTGTCTCTATGATGCGCTTTATGCCCATCTCTTGGCCTAGACGCACTGCCACGGAGTTGATACTCTTGGCAAATGCACCTTTCAGGGGGATGGAGTCACCCGAGAAGGAGCCGTTGGCATTGGAGGGTGTCCAGCGCACCATCTCGTGCTTGTTCTTGTCGTACACCTCCATGGAGATGTATTCGTCGCGCCGCTTGTCGCAGGGCGTGAGCCCCTGGTTCATCGCTTCTGTATAGACAAAGAGCTTGAAGGTGGAACCGGGCTGGCGTTGTGCCGTTACCTTGTCGTATTTCCATGCGTCGAAGTCGATGTCGCCCACCCATGCCTTTACGGCTCCCGTCTCAGGTTCCATGGCTACAAAGGCGCAGTGCATAAAGGTGGTCATGTACTTGATGGAGTCTTCGGATGTCATCATCTTGGTAACAGAACCCTTGTCGTAGTCGAACACCTTGACAGGGTGAACCCACTCGCGGTAGTAATAGGCCACGGAATCGGGGTTGTTGGGGAAGCGGGCCACAAGGGCTTTGTAGAAGGGCTGACGCTCGGCTATGCCCTGTATGAAGCCCGGTATGACTTGGTGCTTCTCGTCCTGCCAGGGTTCCTGGCGGAGCCATCCCTTCTCCTGCTTGCGGTTGATGCCCCAGTGGTTGTTGAAGTTCTGCTGAACCTGTTTCATCTGCTTGCGGGCTGCATCCTCCGCATATTTCTGCATGCGGGTGTCGATGGTGGTGTATATTTTCAGACCACTGGAATAGAGGTCGTAGCCTTCGTCACGGCACCAGTCGGCCAGATAGTCGGCCACGGCTTCGCGGAAGTATTTGGCTTGTCCGTCGTAGTTCTCTTCCACCTTGAAGTCGAGTTTAATGGGCAGTTGGCTCAGTTCGTTGTACCTTTCGCGGGAGAGGTCGCCGTGTGTCACCATGTTCATCAATACTACGTTGCGGCGTGCCAGGCTGTGCTCGGGATTGCTTTTCGGGTTGTAGTAAGTGGTGGCCTTGAGCATACCTACAAGCACTGCTGCCTGTTCGGTGGTCAGCTGGTCGGGCGATACGTTGAAGTAGGTCTTGGCTGCGGTCTTGATGCCATACGAGTTGGAACCGAAGTCTACCGTGTTGGCATACATGGTGATTATCTCCTTCTTGGTATAGATGGCTTCGAGCTTGGCGGCAATGATCCACTCCTTGCTCTTTACGATAAGTATGCGCAGACCGGGCACTTTGCCGAGCAGACCGGTGGAGTATTGTGAGCGCACGCGGAACATGTTCTTGGCCAGCTGCTGCGTGATGGTGGAGGCACCGCGTGCGTCGTGGTGCAGCAGGGCGTCCTTTACAGCACCGAACAAGCCGATGGGGTCAATGCCGAGATGCTTGTAGAAACGCTCGTCCTCTGTGTCGACAAGTGCCTTGAAGAAGTCGGGGGCCACGTCCTCATATTTTACGGGGGTGCGGTTCTCGTTGAAGTACTTGCCTATCAGCTTGCCGTCGGCACTGTATATTTCGGAAGCCTCGCTCGTCTGCGGGTTTCTGATGCCTGAGAAGAATCCGGGCGACTTGCCGAAGAGCCAGAGAAAATTGACGTCTACGGCTCCTAAGTACAGTATGAAGGCTATGATGCAGCTCACGATGGCGGCTGCCGTCTTAGTGTACCATGCCCTGCCGCGGTAGAGGCTGGCGTACCATGTGCAGAAGCCGCGCGTCTTACGCCATAACCACGAGGGGAGTCTCTTGATGTTGCTCATGTTGTGTTTTTAGTGATGTTGTTGTATTTTTTATCGGTACAAAGGTAGTAAAATTATCTGTCTTGCAGCCTGGTGTCGGCATATTTTATGATTTCTTTAATGTTGTCGGGGTGAAACCACGTAATGTCGGGGTCGCGTTTGAACCAGGTGATTTGCTTGCGCATGTATTCGCGGCTATGCGACTGTATCTGGCGAATGGCTTCGTCACGGTCTGTCTCACCGTCAAAGTAGGCGAACATCTCCTTGTAGCCTACTGTCCTGAGCGATGTGAGACCTCTGTGCGGATAGACGCTTTGTGCCTCGCCCTCCAGTCCTTGGTCCATCATCAGCAAAACGCGCCGGTTGATGCGGTCGTAAAGCTCGGCACGGTCACGGTTAAGTCCTATCTTGACGATGCTGAAAGGCCGTTCCTTCCTGGCTGCGGTGCGGAAGGAGGTGTAGCTTTTGCCCGTCTGGTGGCATATCTCCAGGGCATGTACCACACGGCGGGGGTTCTTCCTGTCCACGACAGCCCAGTGCTCGGGGTCTTTCTCCTTCAGTTCAGCCACCAGTGCCTCCAGTCCCTCGGCCTCAAGCCGCTGCTTCATCCATGCACGGATGTCGTCTGTTACGGTAGGTATGTCATCAATGCCCTTGCATACGGCATCGATGTACATCATGCTTCCGCCCGTGAGCAGAGCAACATCGTGGTGGGGGAATATTTCCTCTTGCAGCAGGGCCATAACATCGGCCTCGTACTGGGCGGCACTGTAATAGTCTTCGATGTGGTGGTTGCCCACAAAATAATGTTCCACTCTCTTTTGCTGTTCAGGCGTAGGCGCTGCCGTGCCTATGGGGATTTCTGCAAATATCTGGCGTGAGTCGGCATTGATGATGGGGGTACCCAGGTGCTCGGCTAGTGTAAGGCAAAGGTCGGTCTTGCCCACGCCCGTAGGGCCGGGGACAACTACTAATGTCTTCGTCATAATTTCTTTCTCTTCACGTATTGTATAGGGATCGTTAAAACACAACTTGGTGCATTCCCTAGTTACTAAAAAAGCATTCTTGCTTGGGGCGTTTGGATTCCTAAGCAAGAATGCTCTCAGTGTATTTTTTTTCGTTTTGGCTTTATCGGATAATGCCACGTTTGGACGACTCCACGAAGTCGATGATGTATTGTATCTCCGGTGTAATCTGCAGCGTGTTCTTTATCTCCTGAAGGCCTTCCTTCAGCACTCCCTTCGAGTAGAGAAGACGGTAGGCTTCGTGTATGTGCTGTATCAGGTCATTGCTGAAACCACGGCGGCGTAGACCCACGAGGTTAAGTCCTGCAAAACGTGTAGGCTCTTTGCCGGCAATGACATAGGGAGGAATATCGAGCGAGAAACGGCATCCGCCCTGTATCATCACATATCCGCCTATGTGGCAGAACTGGTGGGTAAGTACGGCTGCGCTGACAATGGCGTTGTCGTCTACCGTTACCTCGCCGGCAAACTTGGTGGAGTTGCCGATAATGAGGTTGTTGCCAAGGACACAGTCGTGTGCCACATGCATGTTCTCCATGAGAAGGCAGTTGCTGCCCACTACAGTCTTTCCTTTCGAGGCTGTACCGCGCGAGATGGTTACATTTTCGCGTATGCTGTTGTGGTCGCCTATCTCGCATGTGCTGTCCTCACCGCGGAACTTGAGGTCTTGCGGCTTGGTGGAGATGCTGGCTCCTGGAAATATCTCGTTGTTGTTTCCAAGACGGGTTCCGACATTGAGGGTTACGCTGTTCTGCAATACGTTGTTGTCGCCGATTACCGTGTCCTTGTCTATATAGCAGAACGGACCGATGATGTTGCCGTCGCCGAGTTTGGCCTCGGGATGGACATATGCCAAAGGACTTATCTGGTTCATAAATTATATATGTTCTACTTTTTTTATTTGTTCTTTACTATCTGTGCTGTGAATGTTGCTTCAGCCACCACTTGGTCGCCCACGAACATATAGCCCTTCATCGAACTGATGCCGTGGCGCACAGGAGCCAACAGCTCTACACGGAAGAGGAGCGTGTCGCCGGGAACTACCTTCTTGCGGAATTTTACATCATCGAGTTTCATGAAGTAAGTGCTCCAGCGTTCCGGCTCTTCCAACTGGTTGAGTACCAGCAGGCCGCCACACTGTGCCATGGCTTCTACCTGCATCACGCCGGGCATGACCGGCTCTTCGGGGAAATGGCCCTGGAAGAATGGCTCGTTGCTTGTTACGTTCTTGATGCCCACGATACTGGTAGGTCCCATGGAGATTACCTTGTCCACCAACTGCATGGGGTAGCGGTGGGGGAGGAGCTGGCGTATGCGGATATTGTCCATGACGGGAGCCTCGTTGGGGTCGTAAATGGGGGCCTGTATCTCATGCTTCCTTATCTCCTTGCGCATGAGACGTGCAAACTGGTTGTTGATGGTATGACCCGGACGTGTGGCGATGATGCGCCCCTTTATGGGCTTGCCGATAAGCGCCATGTCACCTATGATGTCGAGCAGCTTGTGGCGTGTACACTCGTTCTCCCATTGTAAGGGCTTGTGTTGGATGTAACCCAGTTTGGTGGCGTCCATGCGAGGTACCTTCAAGGTGTCGGCCAACTGGTCGAGCTGTTCCTGGGCAATCTGACGCTCGTAGATGACGATGGCATTGTCAAGGTCACCGCCTTTGATAAGGTTGGCCTGCAGCAGGGGAACGATGTCCCTTACGAAGACGAAGGTACGCGCTGCGGCAACGTCTTCGGCATAGGTGTTCATCTTGTCGAGTGTGGCAAACTGGCTGTTGACAAATTTGCTCTCGAATGAGCACATGGCTGTAATGCTGAAGTCCTCGTCGGGGAGTATCGTGATGACTGAGCCTGTCGCCTCGTCCTTCACCTCTATCTTGTGACGGATGATGTAATAATCCTTCTCGGCATTCTGCTCTTCTATACCTATCGACTTTATCTTTTCCACGTACATGGCAGCCGAACCGTCAAGTATGGGAAACTCGGGACCGTTTACCTGGATGATACAGTTGTCTATACCCAGCGCATAGAGTGCAGACATGCCGTGCTCGATGGTGGACACGCGTATGTCTCCTTTGCCCAGCACGGTGCCGCGCTGGGTGTCTATTACGTTTTCGGCAATGGCATCGATAACGGGTTGGCCGTCCAGGTCGATACGCTGTATCTTATAGCCCGTGTTTTCCGGGGCAGGATTGAAGGTTACCGTGAGGCTGAGACCTGTGTGCAATCCTTTTCCGCACAGCGAAAAACTACCTTTCAGGGTCTTCTGTTTTGACATGTTGTTTATGTTTTAGGCACGGGTTTCGTGCTGTTTATATTCATTGGGCACGGATGTCCGTGTTGTTTGTTATTTTTTTTAGGCGCAGATTGTAAGTGTCTTATATGATTATTCTTATATATCCGTACCTTATATGATGTTTCTATTTGCTATTCTTTAATTCTTCTATCTCTTTTTTCAAGTCTTGCAGTTCTTTGTACATGTCGGGCAGACGGCGGAAGATGGCCTGTGACTTGAAGTAGGAACGTGGTGGCATCGGTGGGGTGCCGATAAGTTCCTGTCCGCCCTTCAGACTGCCAGGCACTCCGCTCTGTGCACCGAGGAATACCTTGTCGCCGATGGTAATGTGCCCGGCAATGCCTACCTGCCCGCCAAACATGCACCATTGTCCTACCTTGGCACTTCCGGCTATACCCACCTGCGCAGACATGACAGTGTTTTCGCCGATGTCGGTGTTGTGGGCAATCTGTACCAGGTTGTCGAGCTTTACTCCCTTGCGCACATAGGTGCTGCCCATGGTAGAACGGTCAATGCAGGTGTTGGCACCTATCTCTACGTTGTCTTCTATGGTAACGATTCCTATCTGGGGTATCTTGTCATAGCCCTCGGCCGATGGTGCGAATCCGAATCCGTCGGCACCGATGACACTGCCGGAGTGTACCGTGACATTGTTGCCCAAACGGCATCCATGGTAGATGCTGACATTGGGGTAGACAAGAGCGTTTTCTCCTATTTTCACACCGTCACCGATGTACGCATGAGGATAGATCTGGCTTCCTTTCCCCACCTCGGCACTGTCGCCGATATAGGCAAATGCACCCACATAGACATCTTCTGCCACCTTGGCCTTGGGCGAAACAAAGGCAAGTGGGTCTACGCCGGTCTTCTTGGGCTTCATGGACTCGTACACCTGCAACAGTTTTGCCACACATTCGTAGGCGTTCTTTACGCGGATGAGGGTAGTGGATACAGGATGTTCCAGTACCACGCTCTCGTCTACCAACACCACACTCGACTTTGTGTCGTAGATGTAGTGTGTGTATTTTGGATTGGAGAGAAACGAAATGGCGCCCTCCTTGCCTTCTTCTATCTTGGCAAAGGTGTTGACGGTTGCGTTCTCATCACCTTCTATTTTGCCCTCTACAAACTGGGCTATCTGTTGAGCTGTAAATTCCATATGTGTATTTATGTCCGTTTTATGACATTCGGTGTGACTTGTAGTTAGCTTATATGTCTGAATATTGTCTGCAAATATAGCAAAAAAGATTCATACCTTGTAAAAGTCTTGTAATATTTTTGCCTTTTTAATGCAAACAATGGCTTATTTCGACAAAAAATACCGGTTTTTAGGCAGAAACATGCCGACAACCGGTATTTTTAAGGGATAAATTAGCAAGAGCGGGCAGGCTACAGTTTAGCCAGTTCTTCTGCCATCTGCTCTTGAAGTTCCTTGGCTTTCTGTCCGGCTACCTCAGCAAAGTCTTCATCCTGGCTGGCATAGATGATGCCGCGGGAAGAGTTGACGAGCAGTCCGCAGTCTGGTGTAATGCCGTATTTGCACACTTCCTGGAGGCTTCCGCCCTGTGCACCTACGCCCGGAACAAGCAGGAAGTGGGTGGGGGCCACTTTGCGTATGTCGGCAAACATGCTGCCCTGGGTGGCACCTACCACATACATCATGTTTTCGCTGTTTCCCCATTCTTGGCTTTTACGGAGCACTTTCTCAAAGAGACGCTCGCCATTGCAGTCCTCCGTGAGCTGGAAGTCATGGCTGCCCTTGTTGCTTGTGAGTGCAAGGAGTATAACCCATTTCCCTTCATACTCAAGGAAGGGCTTCACTGAGTCCTCACCCATGTAGGGTGCCACGGTCAGGGCATCGAGCTTGTATTCCTCGAAGAATGTACGGGCATACATCTTGGATGTATTGCCAATATCACCCCGCTTGGCATCGGCAATAACGAAGTGGTGGGGATAGTTGTCATTGAGATAGGCTATGGTTCGCTCGAAAGCAACCATGCCGGCTATTCCCATGCTTTCATAGAACGCCAGGTTGGGCTTGTACGACACACAATACGGAGCTGTTGCATCGATGATGGCTTTGTTGAATGCGAAGATTATATCTTCCGTCTTGTCATATTTCCGGGCGAGGTGGGTGGGCACCTTCTTGATATCTGTGTCCAGTCCTACGCACAGGAAACTCTTCTTGCTGAATATCTGTTCGGTCAGTTCTTTTCTGTTCATTTCTTTGTACTCTTGGTGTTGGTACTATAGTTCGTTCTCCTTCAGTTTTTCTGCATTTTCTGCTACGGTGAGTGCGTCTATCATTTCCTGTATGTCACCGCCGAGAAAACCGTTGAGGTCGTGTGTCGTGAAACCGATGCGGTGGTCGGTGACGCGTCCCTGCGGAAAGTTGTAGGTACGTATCTTTGCGCTTCGGTCGCCTGTAGACACCAGGCTCTTGCGCCTGCTGGCGATGTCGTCCACGTATTTTTGGTGTTCGCGGTCGTGTATGAATGTGTAGAGACGGCTCAAGGCACGCTCTTTGTTCTTGGGCTGGTCACGCGTCTCGGTACACTCTATGAGTATTTCCTCCACTTCGCCGGTGTTGGGGTTTTTCCAAGGATAGCGAAGTCGGACGCCCGATTCTACCTTGTTGACGTTCTGACCACCAGCACCGCTGGAGCGGAATGTGTCCCATTTGATGTCGCCCTCGTTGATATTTACCTCAAACTTGTCGGCCTCGGGCAGTACGGCCACGGTAGCAGCCGAGGTGTGCATGCGTCCCTGTGTCTCGGTGGCAGGCACGCGCTGCACACGGTGTACCCCCGATTCGTATTTCAGCGTGCCGTACACGTCAACTCCGCTCACGGCAAAGTCTATTTCCTTAAATCCGCCTACTGCACCCTCGGATACTGACGTGACACTGACAGTCCAGCCCTTCGATTCGCAGTATTTCTTGTACATGGCAAAGAGGTCGCCGGCAAACAGTGCAGCCTCGTCGCCTCCCGCACCAGCCCTGATTTCCATCTGTACGTTCTTGGCATCTTCAGGGTCTTTGGGAACAAGGGCAATCTTTATCTCCTCTTCCAACTTGGGTTGCAGCGCCTCGTTCTCGTTCAGTTCTTCGCGAGCCATTTCCTTCATGTCGGGGTCGCTCTCGTTGGCCAGAATGTCCTTGGCCTCCCTAATGGAATTGAGGCAGTCTATGTATCTCTTGCGGGCATCCATAATGTCGCCCAGGTCTTTATATTCCTTGGTTAGCTTGACGTAGCGCCCCTGGTCGGCTATGACATCGGGGTCTGTGATGAGGGTGCTTACCTCTTCATATCGACTCTCAAGGCCGTCTAGTTTCTGTAATATGTTATTGTTGTCCATTGTCATTGTTTTTTAGACGCCTAATATTCGAATGTTCCGAACTCACTCTTGATGGTAAGGCTGCGCTCCCCGTTCTCAATATGTCCTACAATCTGCGCGTCGATGTTGAAGCCCTTGCTGATGTTGATGACCTCTTCTGCCATTTCTGGGCGCACGTATATTTCCATTCGGTGTCCCATGTTGAATACCTGGTACATCTCTTTCCAGTCGGTACCCGAACAGTCGTGTATGGCACGGAAGAGTGGTGGTACGGGGAACATGTTGTCTTTTATCACCTTGCAGTCTTCGCTTACAAAATGGAGCACTTTGGTCTGCGCACCGCCCGTGCAGTGTACCATACCGTGTATCTCCGGGCGCATCTTGTCAAGCAGCTGCTTGATAACCGGTGCATAGGTGCGGGTGGGGGAGAGGACCAGTTCTCCGGCACAGACGGGAGCACCCTCCACGTCATCGGTGAGTTTGTATTTGCCGCTGTATACCAGTTCTTCGGGCACGGCATGGTCGTAGCTCTGGGGGTATTTCTCCGCCAGATATTTTGCGAAGACGTCATGGCGTGCAGAGGTGAGTCCGTTGCTGCCCATGCCGCCATTGTATTTTTTCTCGTAGGTGGCTTGTCCCGTAGAGGATAGACCCACGATGACATCGCCCGGACGGATATTGGCATTGTTTATGACATCACTGCGCTTCATACGGCAGGTAACGGTAGAGTCAACAATGATGGTGCGTACGAGGTCGCCCACATCTGCCGTTTCGCCCCCCGTGGGGTAGATGCCTATGCCCATGTCCCGCATTTCGTGCAGCAGTTCGTCTGTACCGTTGATGATGGCGGAGATTACTTCTCCGGGAATCAGCATCTTGTTGCGGCCTATGGTGGATGAGACGAGTATGTTGTCCACGGCACCTACGCACAGCAGGTCATCGGTGTTCATCACTACCGCATCCTGAGCTATGCCTTTCCATACGGAGAGGTCGCCCGTTTCTTTCCAGTACATGTAGGCGAGACTCGATTTTGTTCCGGCTCCGTCGGCATGCATGATGTTGCAGTACTCTGGGTCTCCGCCCAGTATGTCTGGGATAATCTTGCAGAAAGCCTGCGGGAAGATACCCTTGTCTATGTTCTTGATGGCGTTGTGCACATCTTCTTTGGCAGCGCTTACTCCGCGCATCATGTATCTGTTGTCCATAGTCACTTTGTTGGATAGTGTATGTGTTATGCTTGAATATATGTCGGTTGGTGCATGTGTATGAACCTGTATTGACTTCTCTTAGTGGTTTCCTTATTCGGCATTATGCCAGAAGTCCCATGAGGCGAAGGCCTGTAACAGCAGCATTTCCAATCCGTTCTTCACGGTGGCGCCATGTTTCTTGCCGTTTTTCATGAAGAGTGTCATGTCCGGATTGTAGATAAGGTCATAGAGCAGTGTATGGCTGTCCATGCTTTCGTAAGGCAGTTTGGGACATTCGTCCACATGCGGGTACATGCCCACCGGTGTGCAGTTGACGATGACATTGTATTCCTTTATCACCTCGGGTGTTATCTTATCGTACTGTATGGTGCCGGGGCGCTCGAAGCGGCTTACGAATACCGTTTCCAATCCCAACGACTTCAGCCCGTAGTCTACGGCCTTCGATGCTCCGCCTGTGCCGAGGATGAGCGCCTTCTTGTGGCATGCCTCGATGAGCGGTTCTATACTGCGGGTGAAGCCGATAACGTCGCTGTTGTATCCTTTAAGGGTGGTCTGCTTTCCTTTGTGCTCAACTTTGATGACATTGACAGCACCGATGGCTGTTGCCTCAGGACTGATGAAGTCGAGGTAGCTGAGAACCTTTTCCTTGTAGGGTATAGTGACATTCAGTCCCCTCAGCTCGGGGTTGGTGTCGAGTACCTCTGCGAGGTCTTCGATGCGCGGAATCTCGAAATTGATGTACTTGGCATCTATGCTTTCGTTTTCAAACTTCTCGTTGAAGTAGTTTTTCGAGAAGGAGTGTCCCAACGGATATCCTATAAGTCCATATTTGTCCATACTGGTTGCTTTGTTAAGTTTGTTCTTTTTGTTGCTGCCTTACAGTCCGTGTGCTCATTTAGTGGCAAAATACATGGTGCAGATGCCGAAAGTGAGTCTTCTGAATTCGGCTTTGCTGAATCCTGCTTTCCTGAGGATCTCCATCATGGCTTCGCCCTGCGGAAACGCTTCGATGGTAGCAGTGAGGTATCTGTATGCACTGCTGTCTTTTGATATCAGTCTGCCGTATATGGGCAGGACGGTATGCGAATAGACATGGAACAGTTGCTTCATGGGGAAACTGACGGGGGTGGTCAGTTCTATGATGCATAGATGTCCGCCCTTTTTCAGTACGCGGCACATTTCCTTGAGCCCCTGGTCCAGGTTCTGGAAGTTGCGTATGCCAAAAGCTGCGGTGACAGCATCGAAGGTTTCTTCTTCGAACGACAGGTGCAGGCAGTCTTCCTTGTGGAAGGAGATAATGCTGTCCAGTTTTTCCTTTTTTACCTTTTTCCTCCCTATCTCCATCATGCCCTCGGAAATGTCGGCACCTATAAGTTGCTGCGGATGCAAAGTCTTGGCAGCGAGGATGGCGAAGTCACCGGTTCCTGTCGCAATGTCGAGTATCTTTGCTGGTTTGTGGCTTGCCAGCATTTCTATGGCCTTGCGGCGCCATCTCTTGTCGATATCCCACGACAGGCGGTGGTTCAGTGTATCGTAGGTAGGAGCGATGTTGTCAAACATCTCTTCTACAAGTTTCCCCTTTTCCCCTTCGCCCTCATAGGGTTTTATCTTCTCCTGTTCATACATTCGCGCGTACCTTATATTATATTAAGCAACAGGGACATCCTTGTCGCCGTATCAATAACTATATGGTTTGGGAGGCGTAAGTGTGTGCTTCTTTCCTCCCAAACCATATGTTTGCAGTCTTCTATTTTCTGTTTGCGGCGAGCCACTCGCCCACATTCTTTTCTATGCGTGCAGCGATGTCGCCCTCTTCGGTGGCCTTGTCAAACTTTTCGCCTGTGATGTGCTCGTACAGTTCGATGTAGCGGTCGGATACGCTTTCGGCATATTCGTCGGTTATTTCCGGCATCTGCTGTCCCGGTTCGTTCATGAAGTTGTGCTCTATGAGCCATTGGCGCACAAACTCCTTGGAGAGTTGTTTTTGCGGTTCGCCCTTGGCCAGCTTCTCCTCGTAACCATCGGCATAGAAGTAACGGCTGGAGTCGGGAGTGTGAATCTCGTCGATGAGGTAAACCTTTCCGTCCCGCTTGCCGAACTCGTATTTTGTGTCGACTAGGATAAGTCCCTGCTTGGCGGCTATCTCCTGGCCACGCTTGAAGATGCGGCGGGTATAGTCTTCCATGACGGCATAGTCTTCTGCACTGACAATGCCTTGAGCGATGATCTCTTCCTTCGAGATGTTCATGTCATGTCCTTCGTCAGCCTTGGTGGTAGGAGTGATGATCGGTTCGGGGAAACGTTCGTTTTCCCTCATCCCTTCGGGCAGTTTCACGCCGCATAGCTCGCGGCATCCTTTCTGGTATTCTCTCCAGGCGCTTCCTGTAAGTATGGAACGGATAATCATCTCCACGCGGAAACCTTCACACTTCAGACCTACTGTAACCATGGGGTCTGGTGTAGCAAGTTTCCAGTTGGGACAGATGTCTGTGGTAGTGTCCAGGAATTTTGCTGCAATCTGGTTGAGTACCTGTCCCTTGAAGGGGATGCCCTTGGGCAACACAACGTCGAAAGCCGATATTCTGTCGGTGGCGACCATAACGAGAATGTCGTCATCAATGTCGTAAACGTCGCGTACCTTGCCGTGGTAGACACTCTTCTGTCCATCGAAATGGAACTCTGTTTTGGTTAATGCTTTCATCGCTTTTATACTTTGAGAATTTTAAACTATTTCTTTTTCTTGTTTCGGACAAATGTCCCAGTCTTTTCTTTATCCTCTTGCTTTTGTGGTTACATGTGCTCCTCGTCTTTTGTTTTCCTTTCCGTCCTTTCCTTGTCGTGGCGTTCGTATGCGTTGACGATTCTTGTCACGAGCTTGTGGCGTACAATGTCCTTTTGGGCCAGGTGTACAACGCCGATGCCCTCTACTCCGTCAAGTATGTGCAGGGCTTCCTTTAGTCCGCTGCGTTGCTCGTGGGGGAGGTCTACCTGCGTCAGGTCGCCCGTGATAATCATTTTGGTGTTTGTGCCCATGCGTGTAAGGAACATGCGTATCTGTTGTGAGGTGGTGTTCTGTGCCTCGTCCAGAATGACGATGGCATCGCTCAATGTGCGTCCGCGCATGAAGGCGAGGGGGGCTATCTGGATAGTACGCTTCTCCATCATGTCCTGTAGCTTGACGGCGGGTATCATATCTTCGAGCGCATCATAGAGGGGTTGCAGGTAGGGGTCAATTTTGTCCTTCATGTCTCCGGGCAGGAAACCGAGCTTCTCTCCTGCCTCGACGGCTGGTCGCGAGAGGATAATCTTCTTGGCCATTTTGTCTTTCAAGGCTCTTACGGCAAGGGCGATGCTGAGATAGGTCTTGCCGGTTCCCGCCGGACCTACGGCAAAGACCATGTCGTTCTTTTCGTAGGCGTCTATAAGCTTCTGCTGGTTGGCGCTTCTGCTCTTGATGGGCTTGCCGCCTATGCTGTATACTAGTACGTCTTTGATGGCATCCGCTTTGGTCTGTTTGCCCTTTACAATGTCGAGGATGTCTTCTTCCGTGAGTGTGTTATACTTCAGCAGATGCTTTCTCATGCGCTCTATGTCTTCTTCTGCCTTGGCCATTTCTTCTTCGTCGCCGAGTATCCGTAGCACATTGTCACGTGCCACGATGCGTAGTTTGGGGTACAGCGACTTCACCATTTGCAAATGGCTGTTGCCGACACCGTAGAACATCACAGGGTCGATGTCTTCGAGTACGATATGCTTCTCTATCAAAATGTTTCTGCCTTAAAATGAGTTCAAAGAAATGTATTCCTATAACACGATGCAAAAGTAATACTTTTCCCTGACATGAACAAATTTAAGTTTGCTAAATCTTTTTCGCGTGTAAAATATGTGCCTAAAATGACAAACCTGTCAAAAACAACTCCTATTATCGTTTTTTTAGAAGATACCTTTCCTCTATACCGTTTCTTTTTGTTACCTTTGTACCCCAAAACGACGAGGAAATGAAACGCAAGATATCAAAGAAGAAGATAACGATAGACGTGGTGTGTGTGTTGCTGCTGGTGTGGGTCGTAAGGCTTGTGTTCTCATGTGGCGGTGCTTCCTGTAAAGACGCAGACGTACAGACGGCAGATTCCGTAGCATTGGTTCCGCAGCAAGGCAAAGCTCCCGTATTCTGGCGTGCCGACGGAAGGGAAGTGAAGAACCGTATATACAGTGTGCCCCATTTCGGCAATACATTCCCCGACCAGAACGACGTGCAGCTGATGGCTGCCGTCAAGTACGGTGTCAGTCCTGTACAGAATGCTGTCGAGGCCGAAAAGAGCAAGGGGAAACTGGTATATATGGCAAGTAATCCGTATTTTTATGTGGACAACCTGAAGAGCAGTATTCCCTATCTGGTGCCCCGTGCAGCAGTGTTGCTCCAAGATATAGGACGCAATTTTTTCGACTCCCTCCAGATAAAGGGCATCCCCCTGCACAAGATTATCGTTACCAGTATTCTCCGTTCCAAGGACGATGTGGAAAAACTGCGTGTACGCAACAGTAATGCCACGGTAAATTCATGCCACCTCTACGGTACTACCTTCGATATCTGCTACAACCGTTATAAAACGGTGCAGACGGAAGACTGTCCGCGCCGGGAGGTACGTAACGACAGCTTGAAGTGGGTGCTGAGCGAAGTGTTGCGCGATATGCGTGAACAGCAGCGCTGTTATGTAAAGTATGAGGTGAAGCAGGGGTGCTTCCACATTACCGTAAACTGATAATTGCCGGCTGTATACTGTATTCCTGCCGTTATGCCCATTCTCATCATTAATAATGATTTTATGGTATAATACAATCTTCTTGTTTGAAATTTGGAAAAATATAATTAACTTTGCAGCCGCAAAGCGCAAATAACAGTTTTGTATCAGTATAAATATTTTAAGGTAAAAAACTTATGAGAACAGAGTGGAGAGGTTTCAAGGGAAACAAGTGGCAAACTGAAGTCAGTCTTCGTGACTTCATTCAGGACAACTACACTAACTACGACGGCGACGAGTCGTTCTTGGCTGAACCAACACAGGCTACCGATACCCTTTGGGGTATGCTGAAGGAACTCCAGAAGCAGGAGCGGGCCAAGGGAGGTGTGCTCGACATGGAGACCGAGGTGGTGTCTGGACTTACGGCTTACGGTGCTGCCTATATAGGCGAGGGAACAAAGGAACTGGAAAAGGTAGTGGGCCTTCAGACCGACAAGCCGTTGAAGCGTGCCTTCATGCCCTACGGGGGCATCAAGATGGCAGAGCAGGCTTGTACGACCTACGGCTATCAGCCATCAGAGAAACTCCATGAGATATTCCACAACTATTGCAAGACTCATAACGATGGCGTGTTCGACGCTTACACCCCGGAGATGAAGCTAGTGCGCCACAATCATATCCTCACAGGTCTTCCTGATACGTATGGCCGTGGCCGCATTGTGGGTGACTACCGTCGTGTGGCCCTCTACGGTATAGACTTCCTCATCGCGGAGAAGCAGAAAGACTTGGCAGAAATGGGCGACCGCGAGATGATAGACGAGGTTATCCGTCTTCGCGAGGAAGTGTCTATGCAGATTAAGGCCCTCAAGGGACTGAAGGAGATGGCAGCAAGTTACGGCTTCGATATTTCCCAGCCTGCCCAGAATGCACGTGAGGCCGTGCAGTGGTTGTACTTCGGCTATCTCGGTGCGGTGAAGACTCAGAATGGCGCAGCCATGTCGGTGGGCCGTATCTCCACATTCCTCGATATCTATTTTGAGCGCGACTTCAAGGAGGGTACATTGACTGAGGCAGATGCGCAGGAACTTATCGATCACTTGGTGATGAAGTTCCGTATGGTGAAGTTTGCCCGTATCCCTTCCTACAACCAACTTTTCTCCGGCGACCCTGTCTGGGCAACGCTCGAAGTCGGCGGTATGGGGCAGGACGGCCGTTCTATGGTTACCAAGAATGACTTCCGTTTCCTCCACACTTTGGAGAATATGGGGCCATCGCCAGAACCAAACCTTACCGTGCTGTACAGCTCCCGTCTGCCCAAGGCTTTCAAGCACTATGCAGCAATGATTTCCGTAAAGACCAGTTCCATACAGTACGAGAATGATGACGTGATGCGTCCGGTATGGGGCGATGACTACAGCATCTGCTGCTGCGTGTCGGCTACACAGACTGGCAAGGAGATGCAGTTCTTCGGTGCCCGTGCCAACCTGGCAAAGTGCTTGACCTATGCCATCTCTGGTGGTGTAGACTCTAAGACTCGTGAACAGTGTGGCCCTAAATACCGTGCCATCGAGGGTGATGTGGTGACTTACGAGGAGTTCATGCCACGCTTCATGGATATGATGGACTGGCTCGCCAGTGTCTATGTGAAGACATTGAACCTCATCCACTATATGCACGATAAATACTTCTATGAGGCTGCCGAGATGGCGCTCATCGATACAGACGTGCGCCGCACCTTCGCGACGGGTATCGCTGGTTTCAGCCACGTAGTAGACTCGATATCAGCCATCAAGTATGCCAAGGTGAACATCATCCGCGACGAGACTGGCTTCCCTCTCAGTTTCAAGACCGAGGGCGACTTCCCACGCTATGGCAACGACGACGAGCGTGCTGACGAGATTGCTGTATGGCTCTTGAAGACCTTTATGGCACTTGTCAAGAAGTATCATACTTATCGCGACTCAGAGCCTACCACCTCTATCCTTACCATCACCTCAAATGTGGTATATGGCAAGTATACCAGCAATATGCCTGATGGGCGTCCTGCAGGCGCTCCTCTTGCTCCGGGTGCCAATCCGTCTTACGGTGCAGAAAAGAACGGATTGCTTGCTTCGTTGAATTCTGTGGCCAAGTTGCCATACGAGTATGCCCTCGACGGTATTTCGAATACTCAGACCATCAGCCCTGGTGCCCTTGGCCATGATGACGAGGAACGTGCGCAGACATTGGTAGGTGTAATGGACGGCTATTTCAACCAGGGTGCCCATCACCTCAACGTAAACGTCTTTGGCGTAGAGAAGCTCAAGGATGCTATGGAGCATCCCGAGAAGGAAGAATATCAGAACTTTACCATCCGTGTGAGTGGTTATGCAGTCAAGTTCATCGACTTGACCCGTGAACAACAGCTCGACGTGATTGCACGTCAGGCACACGAGAGACTGTAAAAAAGTGAAGAACGAAGAGATAAGAGTGAAGAATTCTCTTACCTCTGTTGATAATAAACCTTGCCCGCTAAATTTTTCGTTAAGAAATATTTAGCGGGTAAATTTAACTTCTTTAACTGCAAAAGAGAACAAGATTTGGAATATTTTGCTAAAATTGCAGCATGGATTTCAATATTGATACAGAAAGCTAAATGATGAAGCAGGGAAGTTCTCTCTGGATGTAGCCAAGTAATCATTGGAGGCATCGTTTTGGCAAGTATAGTCAAAGAGGATTTGGACCCTTTGCTTCTTATTGGTATTGGAATTGTTATAGTCCTGTTTTTGTGTTGTTGAGGATTTTATTTCCTTACAAAAGCGAAAAAGAAAACGCAAAATGAGGGAAGGCTGAATAGTCAATCAAGAATAAATAAAAGAAAGGAACAGAAAAGATGATAGGGATTGGTTTAGTAGTTTTTTTGCATTCATATCCTTTTTGCTATTAGGGATAAGTTTATTTATCGATTATTATTATTATGCGGCTAAGAAATGACGGCTTACATTCACAGCATAGAGAGTTTCGGCTCCGTTGACGGACCGGGTATCCGGTTCCTGATTTTCCTTCAGGGATGCCCCATGCGTTGCCAGTTCTGCCACAATCCCGACTCGTGGAAGGCGGGAATGGGGGAGGAGTGGACGGCCGATGACCTCCTTGACAAGGCAGAACGTTTCCGTTCCTATTGGGGTGACAAGGGCGGCATCACCGTGAGTGGCGGCGAGGCCCTGATGCAGATTGACTTTCTGGTCGAGTTGTTCGAAAAAGCTCACCAGCGTGGCATCAATACTTGTCTTGATACTTCTGCGCAGCCTTTCACTCGCAAGGGGGACTTCTTCCAAAAGTTTGAACGGCTGATGAAAGCTACCGATACGGTTCTTCTCGACATCAAACATATAGACGATGCGGAACACCGTAAACTCACAAGGCATACGAACCGTAATATACTCGATTGTGCACGGTATCTAAGCGAAATAGGGATTCCCGTATGGATTCGGCATGTGCTCATTCCCGGCATTACCGACAAGGACGAATGTTTGGAACGCCTGAGAGATTTTCTTAAGACATTGGACAATGTGCAACGGATAGATGTCTTGCCTTATCATACTATGGGTATCTACAAGTATGAGAAACTCGGCATTGACTATCCGCTAAGGGATATAATGCCGCCTTCAGCCGAACGAGTAGAAAATGCTGTGCGCATTTTGTCCGAAGCGGTGTCTGCTGCCTGGCGGTAGCGATAGATTGTATAAGGAAAATGTGAAGGGTGTGTATGTACTGTTTTATGCCTCGAATACAAAAAGGACAAGCGTGTCTGTGTAAAAATAGTGTTCTGTAACGTTAAAAGCTATTAAATGGTAGCTTTTATGGGGGGGGGTAATTTGGGCAGTTTTTGATTTGTAGTTATCTTTGCAAAAAGATTATTTGAATCCCTGTAAGAGTAAAGATGGGCTCCATAGCCGGCAAAAGGTAGCGGTGGAGTAATGTGTTTTGAGAATATAGTATGGAGAATAATGATATAGAGAAAACTTTCAATGATTTTTGGGACAGGTACCAAAAGCAGTTGATTCTGAATGCACCTAAAGAATTGCGTGACGAGTATGTGAAGTCTACACAGCTCGATACTCCCTTGGACTGGCTGTGCTTTGTCTTGCCCATTGCCGTGGGGATAGGGTTGTTCCCGTTTTTCCATGTAGACAGCGAAATTTTGTCATGGCTTATTATGGTAGTTGTCGTTGTTGTGCTGTTCGTCTTGTTGCAAATGTTGAAGCCTCTTGTTTCCAAGAAAAAGACTACAGCCCAAGTGGTAGGACGCATCAAGACCTATTATTACAATATTTATATAAAAAGCGGAAACATAGAATCGCTTGACGTGTGGCGAATGTAAAGGCTATACCATCATAAAGTCGCTCATGATATCATCAGAGATATAAAGACCGTTTCTTGTCAGCGAGAGGCGGCCTTCCTTTATTTGCATGGTGCCGCGTCTGATGTGTTTGTTTGCTTCGTTTATTGTTTCGCGGAAGTAATTTTCCCCAAAGTCCGACTTCAATTTTGCCAGTTTTATGCCGTCGCATGTACGCAGGGCGGTGGTAAGGAGGTCGTTGTATCTTGTCCTTGTGTCCAGCACTTCGGTCTCGGCAGGAAGAATCCCTTTGTCTATGCTTTCGGTATATTGCCCGATGTCGGCAATGTTCCAGCTTCTTGTAGTCTTCGCTCCTTTTGTGTAGGAGTGTGCCGCGGCACCTATGCCTATGTAGGGCACGTCCTGCCAGTAGCTGCTGTTGTGTGCAGACCTGTATCCGGTCTTTGCGAAATTGCTTATTTCGTAGTGCTCGTATCCTGCTTCCGTCAGACGGTCTATGAGCGTTTCGTACATCTGTCTGTAGGTTTCCTCGTCTGTTTCCTTTACTTGTGAACTTTCTAATAGCCGGTAGAGCGGTGTACCTTCTTCGTACATCAGGCTGTATGCCGATATGTGCTCTACGCCTAGTGTGATGGCTTCCTTGATATCCTGTCGCCATTCCTGCAGGCTTTCGTCAGGAAATCCAAACATGAGGTCTATGCTGATGTTGGCTATGCCTGCTTGTCTGAGCCTTTCGACGGCTTTCGCAACGTCTTCAGCATGGTGACGTCGATGCAGAAAACGGAGCCGTTTGTTGTCGAATGTCTGCGCGCCCATGCTGATGCGGTTGACGGGCAACTGCCTAAGGATGTCGCAGAAATCGTCCGTTATATCGTCTGGGTTACATTCCAGTGTGATTTCTCTTGGTTTTTCCTTCTGTTTATTTGTGTAGACGCACTCTATCTGGCGGAAGAGCTTCTTCAGTTGTTCTGCCGTAAGTTGACTGGGGGTACCACCTCCTATGTAGACTGTGTCTATGGTGGCGTCTCCTTCTGGACCAGGCTGTACCGGGCGCATCTCCATTTCTCTGCATAGGGCAGCTACGTAGGCATCTTTCATATCGAGTGAAGTTGTGCTGTAGAAGCCGCAGTATATACAGCGGCTCTTGCAGAAGGGTATGTGAATGTAAAGTCCAGCCATGTTCTCAGTTTTTTTTGTTTATATAAGGTTGCTCCTTATATATAATAAGGTATATGCCTTTGTTTTCGTTTTAAGTATGTACAAAATTACTAATATGTTTTAAAATGACGGTGATTTTTCTTCTAAACTTTTGCGTTTTTGCAGAAAAAAGACTAACTTAGAGGCTCGAAAGACATGGCAATGTAACATGCATGTTGTCTTTCCTGCAATCTTGAGGGCTGGGAGCGTGTCATGCCACCTTTCCTCCACACCTAACAATAGATATATTAAACCTTTAAACCTAACAAGTCATGAGAGTATATCAGACTAACGAAATCAAGAACATTGCATTGCTGGGCAGTGCGGGTAGCGGCAAGACTACACTTGCCGAGAGTATGTTGTTTGAGGCAGGTGTCATCAAGCGTAGAGGCTCTGTAGAAGCGAAGAATACGGTGAGTGACTACTTTCCCGTCGAATTGGAGTACGGCTACTCTGTTTTCCCCACTGTCTTTCATGTTGAGTGGAACAACAAAAAGCTGAATATCATTGACTGCCCTGGTAGCGATGACTTTGTAGGAGGTGCCATTACCTCCATGAACGTTACCGACCAGGCCGTTATACTTATAAATGGACAGTATGGCCCTGAAGTGGGCACACAGAATAACTTCCGTTATACAGAGAAGTTGGGCAAGCCTGTCATCTTCCTAGTCAACCAGTTGGATTCCGATAAATGTGACTTTGACAATATCATTGCCACGATGAGCGAAATCTACGGTCCAAAGTGTGTACAGATACAATATCCCATAGAGACGGGGCCGGGATTCAATGCTCTTATCGATGTCCTGCTCATGAAGAAGTACTCCTGGAAACCGGAAGGAGGCGCTCCTATCATAGAAGACATTCCGGAAGAGGAGATGGACAAGGCGATGGAACTGCATAAGGCACTTGTTGAGGCTGCTGCCGAGAACGATGAGGGACTGATGGAGAAATTCTTTGAGAGCGAGAGTCTTACAGAGGATGAATTGCGTGAGGGTATACGTAAGGGACTTGTTACGCGCAGCATATTCCCGGTATTTTGCGTATGTGCAGGCAAGTCGATGGGTGTACATCGCCTGATGGAATTTCTTGGCAATGTTGTGCCGTTTGTCAGCGAGATGCCCAAGTTGCACAATACGCGTGGTGAGGAAATCGTTCCCGACAGCAATGGCCCGGAGAGTATCTATTTCTTCAAGACGGGTGTAGAGCCGCATATCGGTGAGGTAAGCTACTTCAAGGTAATGAGCGGATCAGTAAGACCGGGCGATGATCTCTCCAATGCCGATAGAGGCTCTAAGGAACGCATAGGACAGATATATGCCTGTGCGGGTGCCAACCGTATCCCCGTAGACAAACTGGAGGCCGGCGACATCGGTTGTACCGTCAAGCTAAAGGATGTGAAGACGGGCAATACGCTAAACGGCAAGGATACGGAGTGGCGTTTTGATTTCATCAAGTATCCCAACCCAAAGTATTCGCGTGCCGTGAAAGCTGTCAATGCACAGGATATGGAGAAGTTGATGGCTGCGCTCCTGAAGATGCGCCAGGAAGACCCCACATGGGTTGTGGAGCAGAGCAAGGAACTGCGTCAGGTAATAGTGCGTGGACAGGGAGAGTTTCACCTGCGCACGCTGAAATGGCGTCTGGAGAACAACGAGAAACTCAATGTCGTCTTCGAAGAACCACGTATCCCCTACAGAGAGACTATTACTAAGAAGGCACGTGCCGAATACCGGCACAAGAAACAGAGTGGCGGTGCAGGACAGTTTGGTGAGGTGCATCTCATAGTGGAGCCTTATGCAGAAGGTATGCCCGATCCTGTGACCTACAACTTTAACGGCCAGGAGTTCAAGATGAATATCAAGAGCCGTGAAGAGGTTAGTCTCGAATGGGGCGGCAAACTTGTGTTTCTCAACTCTGTAGTGGGCGGTGCCATCGATGCAAGGTTTATGCCGGCCATCCTGAAGGGGGTCATGGACTGTATGGAGCACGGGCCTCTTACCGGCAGTTATGCACGCGACGTACGTGTCATCGTCTACGACGGAAAGATGCATCCTGTAGACAGCAACGAACTTTCTTTCATGCTTGCGGCACGCCATGCTTTCAGCGATGCCTTCAAGCAGGCTGGTCCCAAGATTCTCGAACCCATCTACGACTTGGAGGTATATGTTCCTGCCGATTTTATGGGCGATGTGATGAGCGACCTGCAGGGACGCCGTGCTCTCATCATGGGCATGGACAGCGAGGCTGGATACCAGAAGCTGAGTGCCAAGATTCCTCTCAAGGAGTTGAGCAACTACTCTATTTCGCTCAGTTCGCTGACTGGTGGCAGAGCCTCCTTTACCACCAAGTTTGCAAGCTACGAACTTGTTCCCAACGACATTCAGGGCAAGTTGATAGCTGAGCACGAAGCCGAGGTCGCAAAGGATGCGGAGTAACGAAAGACGTCTTCTTTTTGACGCAGACTCTGATGAAAGTATAGAATAATAGGTGCTGTGCCTGCACGGCACTCCAGAAGAAGGGAAGTGTGTCCTTGGTGGATGTGCTTCCTTTTTTTTATGTGTATAAGCACTTCCTTTTTTTGTTGTAGTATCT
Source organism: Oscillospiraceae bacterium (assembly GCA_963624905.1). Lineage (GTDB taxonomy): Bacteria > Bacteroidota > Bacteroidia > Bacteroidales > Bacteroidaceae > Prevotella. The sequence goes on along the minus strand of CAVFRG010000009.1, from coordinate 5,861 downwards.
TATGGTGCATTATAAATATGCAAAATAGTTAATAAAATAAAACATCGTGTAAATAATTAACGCAAAAGTGTTAAGCGATTAAGAAAAATCATACCTTTGCTCCCATGAAGAAGAAAACGATTTGGACAATAGCTGTAATAATGGGCTTTTCGTTCCTCGCTCTGCTTTTCCTCCAGTTGGGCTATATCCAGGAGATGGTAGAGATGAAGAAGGAACAGTTTGACGAATCTGTCAACCGGGCCTTATACCAGGCATCACGCAACCTGGAACTCAACGAGACATTACGCTATCTTGAGAAAGACGTCAATGAGACAGAGCGCAAGGCCATGCGCCGTGACTCTGCCGGTACGCGCAGTGGGCAGATAGACGGTTCCCTGCAGCAGTCACACCAGTTCTCTGTAGCGGGTAAGGACGGTACGGTATATTCCTCGTTTGAGCTGAAGACTATATCCACCAACCCCGCGCAGACTCCAAAGGCCATGATACTGCGCAGTGACAAGAACTCTCTGCACGAAACGCAGAAATCTTTGCAGGAGATAGTGAAAAACCGTTATATCTACCAGAAGGCCCTGCTCGATGAAGTGGTCTATTCCATACTCTATTCCGCTTCGGAGAAACCTCTGAAGGAACGTATCAACTTTAAGCAGTTGGACCAGGACTTGAAGGCCGAGATGATGAACAACGGCATCAACATACCTTACCACTTTACCGTGTGTACACAAGACGGTCGTGAGGTGTACCGTTGTCCAGACTATACTGACGAGGGCGAGGAGTACAACTATACGCAAGTGCTGTTCCGCAACGACCCTCAGTCGAAGATGGGCGTGGTGAATGTCCATTTCCCCAGTATGAACAACTATATCTTCTCCAGTGTGCGGTTTATGATACCCAGCATCATTTTCACGCTCGTGCTTCTGGTTACGTTCGTCTTTACCATTGTCGTAATATTCCGGCAGAAACGGTATACGGAGATAAAGAATGACTTTATCAATAACATGACCCACGAGCTCAAGACGCCTATTGCAAGCATCAGTCTTGCCGCACAGATGCTCAACGACAGCTCCATATCGAAAAACGAGCATATGCAGCAGCATCTGGGAAGTGTCATCAACGATGAGTCCAAACGTTTGCGCTTCTTAGTCGAGAAGGTGTTGCAAATGAGTATGTTCGACCGAAAGAAGGCGGTGTTTAAGAAGAAAGAACTCGACCTGAATGAGATGGTCGAGAATATCGCTAATTCTTTCTCCCTTCGTGTGGAGCATACGGGCGGCAAGGTGTATACGGACATAGAGGCTGTCGATTCTACCATCTTCGTTGACGAGGTGCATTTCCAGAATGTCATCTTCAACCTGATGGACAATGCCGTGAAGTACCGAAAGCCCGATACGGCGCTCTTCATTACGATGAAGACATGGAACGATGACCAACATCTCTACCTTTCCATTTCTGATACGGGAATGGGAATGAAGAAAGAAAATCTGAAGAAGATATTTGACAAGTTCTACCGTGTACATACGGGTAATGTGCATGACGTAAAAGGCTTTGGCCTCGGTTTGGCCTACGTCAAGAAGATGGTAGACCTGCACGACGGTGAAATCAAGGTGGAGAGCGAGTTTGGAAAAGGCACTACCTTTACCGTCAAGTTGCCTGTCATACATGATTAAGCTAATACGAAAAGGAATATTAACAATAAAAACGACAAGAATATGGAAGAAAAAGTTAAGATTTTGCTTTGCGAAGATGACGAGAACCTGGGAATGTTGCTTCGCGAGTATTTGGTGGCCAAGGGGTACGATACCACTTTGTGTCCTGACGGAGAAGTCGGCTACCGAGAATTCACCAAGGCCAAGTTTGACGTTGCTGTGCTCGACGTTATGATGCCCAAGAAAGACGGTTTTACCTTGGCTCAGGAGATCCGTCAGGCCAATGCCGAGATTCCTATTGTCTTTCTGACGGCCAAAACGCTGAAGGAGGACATTCTCGAGGGTTTCAAGATAGGAGCGGACGACTATATTACCAAGCCTTTCTCCATGGAAGAACTGGTGCTGCGCGTAGAGGCTATTCTGCGCCGTGTACGTGGCAAGAAGAGCAAGGAGTCCACACTGTACCACATCGGTGAGTTTACATTCGACACCCAGAAGCAGTTGCTCAGCATCGGTGACAAGCAGACCAAACTTACTACCAAGGAGAATGAACTCTTGGCTCTGCTCTGCTCGCATGCCAATGAGATACTTCAGCGCGACTTTGCCCTGAAGACCATCTGGATAGATGACAACTACTTCAATGCACGCTCTATGGACGTGTATATCACGAAGTTGCGCAAGCATCTGAAGGAAGACCCGCAGATAGAGATTATCAATATCCATGGCAAGGGGTACAAGCTGATTACTCCCAATGCCGATTAGTCTGGCTTAGCGACCATACGTATCCTGCTGTTCCAGCCACTACACACAGTAGTGCAGCGAATAGCAGGATGTTGTTTTTTATATGCAGTGTAAAACTTGCGGCAAAGAGCAGTACTCCTGCAACAATGCAAATGATAGCGGCTGTGTCCGCATGCTTTTTCAGAGTCTTGGTTAAGTGTTTTCTATTCATGCCGGTAATATTTTCTGCAAAAGTACACAAAAATATTTGGCTATTTCAAGAAAAAGCCGTAATTTTGCACCGCGTTTCGCAAAAGTGCTCATTTAGGAGCGTTTTCTTGCGGGATAGCATAGTGAATTTATAACACAATTAATTTATCAAAGTAGTATGAATCAATACGAAACCGTTTTCATTTTGACTCCCGTTTTGTCTGATGAACAGATGAAGGAAACGGTCGCTAAGTTCGAGAAGCTGCTCACCGATAACGGTGCTGAGATTTTGAATGAAGAGGCTTGGGGTCTGAAGAAGTTGGCTTACAACATTGAGAAGAAGACATCAGGCTTCTACAACTTGATTGAGTTCAAGGCTGAGCCAACAGTAATCGACAAGCTCGAAACAGGCTATCGCCGCGACGAGAAAGTAATTCGTTACATGACTGTTAAACTTGACAAGTATGCTGCCGCTTACGCAGAGAAGCGTCGTGCAAAGCTTGGTAAAAAAGAGGAGGCTTAATCATGGCAGATCAGAAATCAGAAATCCGTTATTTGACCGCTCCTTCTATCGATACAAAGAAGAAGAAGTATTGCCGTTTCAAGAAGAGCGGCATCAAGTACATCGACTATAAGGATCCTGAGTTCCTGAAGAAGTTCTTGAACGAGCAGGGCAAAATCCTTCCCCGCCGTATCACAGGTACATCTTTGAAGTATCAGCGCCGTGTAGCACAGGCTGTCAAGCGTGCACGCCAGATCGCTTTGCTTCCTTACGTAACCGATTTGATGAAGTAATTTGAGGAGGAAAGAGTCAATGGAAATTATACTTAAGCAAGATATTATCGGTCTTGGATACAAGAACGATATCGTGAATGTCAAGAGTGGTTACGGCCGTAACTTCCTTATCCCTACTGGCAAAGCTGTCATCGCTTCTCCCTCTGCCAAGAAGCAGTTGGCTGAAGACTTGAAGCAGCAGGCTCACAAGCTGGAGGCTATCAAGGCTGAGGCTGTAAAGAAGGGTGAGGCTCTCGAAGGCGTGGTTCTTACCATTGCTGCCAAGGTGAGCGCTACAGGTCAGCTCTACGGTTCGGTTAATGCCGCTACTGTTGCTGAGGAACTTGCCAAGAAGGGTATCGAGGTGGATCGCAAGATTATTACCATGAAGGATGCCAAGAAGGTAGGTGAGTACGAGGCTACTGTTCACTTCCACAAGGAGGTTGAAATCAAGGTTGCTGTCAATGTTGTACCTGAGAACGCTCCCGTTGAGGCTCCTGTAGCTGTTGAGGCACCTGTAGAGGTTGCAGCTCCTGCAGAGGAAGAAGTTCCTGCAGCAGAGTAATTGTGACGAACTTTCGTAACAACATCATAAATGAAAATCCCAAATGTCTTTCGACGTTTGGGATTTTTTGTTCTTCCATTAAGTGTAGGCGCAGGATGTTCTACTATGCAAAAAACGCAGCTAGCTTCGATGCCCAATGAAGCGAGATTCGTTTTTTTTGCGACATCCTACATTACTTTAACCAGCCGCAGCGTTTTCCCCAGTCTTCCATTATCTGTTCGCGCCATTTTTCTACCGTTACGGCTCCTTGGCATTTGCCCCGTTTGCTGTAGAGGTAAGGCTCGGTGCGGTCACTCCACCATGTAGCTCCTACCTTGTAGTCGGTAGCCCTTTGTTTGCCGGGGAATACATTTTCTACGTAGAACTCGCCCTTTTGTGTGGGAAAGCCATTTATGTCAGCCTCTATCGTATAGCTGGCAATGCCTGTCTTGTAGGTGGCATAACGGCACATGTAGTGTCCCTTTCCCAGATAGTACACTGGCCATTTCTGTTTGTCCACGGTGAGAAACCCTACCTCGTTGTCTGCTCCTGAAGCCCATTGGGCCTTTACCGGATGGTATGTGCCGGCTTTCAGTTTCGGACCATTGAATTGCCATTCTATGATGCCGTCGCGCTGTATGGTGTCTTTGACGGTTGTGGGGCGGGTAAATACTGCGCGTGAGCTATGACTGATTTTTACGAACGAACCGCCCCATGACTCTCTTTCAGGCACGGAAGGGTTACCGTCCATCATGTAGAGTAGGGTGGGTGTGTCGCCCAGTTTGGGAAGTCCCTCTTTGTAGTTGTAGAAGTCAGCACCCAGGTGCCCCGCTCCCTTTACATAGTTCTCATAGAACCCTGCGTAGTATTTGTCCTTGTTCTTGTAGTTGGCTATGAATCCTCGGTAAGATTCATTGTTTTCGATAAACCAGAGGTTGGGAAAATTCTCTACAATGTAGCAATAGCTTGGCAGACTCCATTTCTTGTTGGGGCCTCCTATCCAGTGTATACGTACCCTGTCTGCTATGTCCGGTGCATCGTGCAGAGCCTGTGCCACGTCATCCAGACCGCCCCATACCAGTAAGTAGAGCGGTCGTTTGTCCGCTTTCCTTGCACTCGTTACAATCCACTTGGAACCTTCTGTGGAGGTAGAATAGCCGCATAAGGGTGCTGCCCCGTGTCGTCCTTGTTTTGTGACTGAGCGCAGGTAGTCGGCTGTCGGCCACCCTTCGGCATGTTGCTTCAGTGTTGGAAGGTCTTGTTCGTATAGACCTATCATGCGTACTATTTCTCTGTCATTTCCGTCTCCGTAGGATGGTGACGACACAAGTCCTTCGCAGTCAAACTCGTTGCTGTAGAGTAGGTAGTGCATCATCGATTGGTTGTCGTCCGGGTCGGTACCTCCTATGTCTGTGGTGATAAGGATTCTCGGACGTTCCGGAATGGTGGATGGACCATGGGTATCGGGTAAATCTGGGTAGGCGCACCAAGCATTAGACCATACGGACGTGCATGCCAAAAATGTCAAAAATCGTTGTCTCATTTGTTTAGTTTTTGTAGCTTTAGTAGATTATGTGGGTTACAAAGGTACTAAATAAATGGCAATTATAGCGTGTAGAGATGAAAATAATGGAATTATGTCGTAAAGAAGTAGGCTGTGTCCGATTTGATTTACCCACTATTAAGCACAAAGTATGTTCCTCCACTTAATCATATGATTCTTGCATAGGTCCTTTTTTCATAGTTGGCTATGAATTGTCGTTTGGGGTTTGATATTAGAAAATGTACTTTGTCCATAAGTAGCAAACCAGCCTATTATCCCAACAATATTTCCACTTCTTCGACGCTCTTGTTCAGAGCTCCTGCAATAACGTCCATACTCAGACCGTTTTTCAGCATCGCCTGTGCCATAGACTTTATCTGCTCGCTCTGCTGGGTTATCTGCTCGCTCTGCTGGGTTATCTGCTCGC
>CAVFRG010000008.1:0-59256 GCA_963624905.1 Oscillospiraceae bacterium | reverse complement strand
GCGCATCACCGAGGCACAGGAGAAGGGCGAAAAGATATGGCTCACCATCGTGTAGGGCATGCTATAGGAGGTACGGCGCCCCGCCGTACCTCTCAAGGAAGCACCCGCTTGTTTGGTGCAGCGAGGGCGCTGCACCTTCTACAGCTACCCACACCCGACCACAAAAGCTGTTGTCTTAGCTCCTTTAACTTCTCTAACTCCAAGTGCACAGACAACCGAGACAACTCAGACAACATAAACAACAAAAACAGATGCGGGTAATTCAAGAGTTTGTGCCTAAAAGTATATTATTACCATTATTTTTGTTAGGTATGTTTATTTTTTGTATATTTGCAGCCAACGCTAATTGAAGGAGAAAAGGATGAAGCGAGAAGAAGCAACGCTCGGCGGCCGAAGGGAAAGCCTACGAAGAGGAAATAGCCTGATAGTCCATCTGCGGTCTGCTCTCGCCTCCACAAGGAGGGGACGGGATAGGGCCGCTTGGTGGCGGGCAGGTAATGCGAAGATGTGGCTGCTCGGCATGTCGCTTGCCGGTATGCCATTGGCGGCATGCGCCTGCGGTCACGGCGGCGACCGTTGTCCTGCCATGGTGTCTGTACCCGAACGGAGGTATGAACCCGGCGACACTGTGCCCCAGATGGTAGTGGACAGGACAGGGGCGGACGGCTTCTTTACCTGTACGGCCATACCCGACAGCATCTTTGCCCTGATGCGGGGCAGGAGCTACAAGGCCAACTGCACCGTGCCGCGCAAAAGTCTGCGCTACCTGCGATGCCTGCACCGCGACAAGGACGGCAATATCATCGTGGGCGAGATGGTGGTGAACGCGCGTGTGGCTGCCGATGTGCTGGGCATCTTCCGCCAGCTCTACGAGGCGGCATACCCCATAGAGCGCATGCGCCTCATAGACTACTGGGATGCAGACGACGAGCGTGCCATGCGCATGAACAACTCTTCATGCTTCAACTTCCGCTTCATCTCGCACACCACCAAGGTGTCGAAGCACGGCAAGGGCATGGCCATAGACATCAACACGCTCTACAACCCTTACCACAAGACGCTGCCCAACGGCAGGGTGGTGACGGAGCCTGCCACCGGCAAGCCTTACCTCGACCGCTCAGCCTCTTTTCCATACAAGATAGTGAAGGGCGACCTCTGTTACCGTCTCTTCAAGGCCAAGGGGTTTCGCTGGGGCGGCGAATGGGCCAACCGCAAGGACTACCAGCACTTTGAGAAATAAAGAAAAGCAAGTTGTTCCTCCCTTACTCTTCCGCCTCCTTGCACTCCGCCATCTCCGTTCCCCGGTAGATGACCACGAGCTTGTGGAGGGTAGTGGTCTTCACCGACTCCCGCACGATGTCGCTGTCGGCATACCGGCAAATCTGGGCGGAGGCTTCCTTGAAGAGCCGCTCTATCTGGTCGTCGGTGGTGGACGACTTGCAGTACTTCAGTTCCACGATGTAGGAGTCGGTCATGTCCTTGTAGATGTCGCAGAGCGGCAGGAGGAAGATGTCGGCATAGCCGCCGTCGTTGTCCAGCTCGGAGATGGGGCGGTAGAACTGGCACTGGCTCGTCATGGCCAATGTGAAGCCATGCACGAAAGCCTCGCCCTTCTGCTTGTCGCGCTGTGAGGCATAACGTTTCAGACAGTCGGCGATGTAGTCGAAGTAGGGCTTGTAGGCACCATGGTAGGCCATTTGGCTTTCCAGCTTGCCCTTGTCGTATGCCTCGTAAGTGAGGTCGTTCTCCTTGTAGGTGTCCAATAGGTAGGTGTACATCTGGTCGCGTACCACCTCGTTGGGAATGACAAACTTGGTGGCTCCATCATATGTGCCGTCTATCGTCACCATGCCAAAGTAGAAGAGCAGACTCAAGAAGTTGTCCGGGTCGTTGATGCGCTCGGCAGGGAAGTTCTCCACGAGTTTGCCTGTTACGAATCCCTTGGTCACGAGGTCCTGGATGATGCTGGCATCGTGGGCAAACTCCTTGTCGTGGCGGATGAGCATGCGTATCTTGTCGTAGTCGATGCGGATGTTGGGTTCCACCATCTTGTCGGGGATGTCGTATTCGTTGCGAATGTAATTGTCGATGAAGTTGAGCACCATGATGGAGTTGTACATCGTGGTCTTGCCATAACTCTTGATGGCGAAGCAATAGTTGTCGAACCAGGGTTTCATTACTTGCACCAGCTCATCTACAGAGTGGTTGAAGGGCAGCACGCTGGCATAATATCCTAACATTTCTTTTACTTCTTCCTCCGTGAATCCCGTCATCTCGTTGAATTCGGGTGCTAAGGAATAGTTGGTGCCGATGTTGAAACCGCTCGTCAGGTCGTCCATGGTCACAGGGCTTACGCCCGTCACGAACACGCGTCCCAAGGCTCCTCCTGCCGCACCCTTGATGGTGTCGAAGAAAAGGCGCAGGTATCCCTCGCCGTGAGTCTGCTCGCGGTATCTCTTCTCGTGTTCCTTATGGGCGAGAATCTGGTTGGTGAAATGGTCGTACTCGTCGATGAAGAGGTATATCTTCTGTCCTACCGCCGCGCATTGCTCGCAAAGATAGGTAAGCTGTGAGACGGCATCCTCTCTCTGGTTCATCTCTTGCTTGATGCAGGGAGGAAGCAGGGCGGCGTATTTGTCGCAGAAACTGCAGAACTTGATGTTACAATGGGAGTCCATGCCCTTCTGGTAGTTGTCGAGCCCTGCCGCAATCATGGCGAAGTTGAGGTGGATGACAAGGTAGGAGTTGCGCTCCGGTGTCGGGTATTCCCCGATGTAGAGTTTTCCGAAGAGGGTGTCAAACTGGTCCTTCTTATTGATGTCATAGTAATTTTCGAGCATGGAGAGGGTGATGCTCTTGCCGAAACGGCGAGGGCGGATGAAGAAGAAATACTTGTTGGATTCTTCTATTTCCTCGATGAAGGGAGTCTTGTCGACATAGTAGCAGTCTTCCTTGATGACATCCTCAAAGTTCTGCATTCCGTAGGGGATTCGCTTGCGGTAAATGCGCTTCTTTCTTTCTCTTATTGCCATAGCTCTATCATTGTCTTTTTGCCGATCAAAAAAATTATGTTCATTCCTCCACCACCTCGAAGTCCTCTTTGTGCACACCACGGATAGCCACGGCCATGCCCCCGAAGTCGAAGACAAGCTGGCGGTCGCGGTCTATGCGGACGATATAGCCCTCATAATCCTTGAACGGCCCGGTGAGGACACGTAGCTTCACATGGTCTTTGGCGAATTTTTCGAAAGCATCCCGAAGGAATGTAACCTGTTCGGGGCGTGTCTTCATCACATTCATGAAGGGTTGCATGATGGAATCGCTAATGGATGCAGGCCGCCCCAGACAACGGTCGTTGACTAAATGATATTGGGGAAAATTTTCCTTCAGGAATGCTTGCAGGTCTTTTACTGTTCCCTGCAAGAAGACAAGTCCGCTGATGGACTGCTCCAAAGTCTTTTTCACCCCTTGCTGTCTTTCTTTATCCTTGTAGGAATAACGAAGGGTTTTGTGGATAAAATAATGTTGCTGTTTGTCCTTGTTTTCCTCTTTGGCATTATAGGCTTTAAGCCAGCTTTCCACCGTTCTCACTGTCTTGTGAAGAATGAAGAGATAGCTCCATGATGTAGGGTCGGCGGACGGGTCTTTCCTCCTTTCTGTCCAGTTGCGCGGGGACATTCCTTCTACACTCGGACCCGAAAGTTTTTCAGTCCCGATAACGTGTATGCCCTTTGGCAAGCATTTGCTTGCGGCAGCTGTAGAAGGTGAAATTTGCATAACTAAAGGCAAAGATATAAAAATTCCCTCAAACCCCGTGCCAGTTTTTATCACTTTTTTTTCCAATGCCGCAAAAAACGTGGGAATGGCGATGTAAATCATGTGTTCTATTTCGCCAATACGGACATCAGGAAGTGTCTGACATACGACTAACACTCCCCCATCCAGGCACACCTGACGGCCGTTTATGCAAGGAAAACGACAAAAAGAGAAAAAAAACATTCCTTTTACCCCATATCTGCAAAAAAAAAACTATATTTGCCAAAGATTACTAAGAACTTTTATCATCTTACGCTTATGACTATTATGAAAAGACACGTGGGAGCAGTGCTCCTGATGGCATCGTTGGTGGCAGACGGACTCCTTGTTGCCGGATGTACCAACAGTGACTATGACTTCAAGCAAATCGACGCTACAATGGGGTTTGGCGGCAACGAACTGCAAATACCCGCAAGCAGCACGATGAACATTCCACTGAAGGACATTCTGGAACTGGAAGAGAACGGCTGTGTCGTGATAGACCCGCTGGACAGTTCGTATGTCTTCCGCCGCAACGGTGAAGCCATCGCCCCAGTTCATCCGTACATCGACAAAATCGTCATCACGGAGCAAAGAGCCGTTTCGAGCGACATCACCATGAGCCTAAGTGCCGCTGCTAAAGGAAGGAGTGATACATCCACCCCTGTGCTGCACGGAGAAGGCGACATCTACACCTTTAATTATATAGGCGACAAACCGGAAAGCGTTGTGCAGCTGACACACGCCGCTGTAAGCAGCGACATACAGATGGAGGTGAACCTCAATGCGCTCTCGGCGATGGTCACCAAACTGGACAAGCTGGTGCTTACCTTCCCCGAATACATGGAGATAACATGCGACAAGGGCACACTCAAAGGCAACACGCTAACCCTGACCGACGTGTCTACCGCCAGCACGCTGAAGCTCAATGTGCAGATTACAGGGCTGGACTTCACCAAGGGCGGAAGCAGTCTGGTGGCTGGCAACCAGATAAAGATGGACGGTAAGGTACACATGTATGCCGAGGCCAGCAGCTTTACTGCAGGCAGCGCGACCTCTGCCACACTACACAACAGTCTGACGATGAGCAGCGTGACCGTGGAGAGCGCAACGGGAAGGTTCAACCCATCCATCAAACTCAACGACCTGGGCAAGGTGAGCATCACGGGCATTCCCGATTTTCTGAGCGGCTCGAACGTTACCGTAGACCTGTACAACCCCGTCATCAAACTGGACGTGAGCAACGACATGCCTATAGGAGGCTCCATTACGGGCACGCTGAAGGGACACAAGAGCAGCGGCCTGTCGTCAGTGGTAGAGGTCAGCGACATCGCCATCGGGGCTGAACAGACCACACGGGCATACATCTGCCGCAGGGGCGAAGGCATGCCTACGGGCGACGGCATCGTGGTGAAGGAGGTGGAAAACCTGTCGAACATCATCGAGCCTATCCCCGACGAGATAGCCTTCGAAGCCAACGCACAAGCCGACAGCGAGACACCGGGCACCTTCGTGCTGGGACATACCTATACCGTGGCACCCGCATACAGCATAGAGGCTCCCATCGCATTCGACGAGGATGCCGTCATAGAGTATGACAAGAGCTGGGACGGATGGAACAAGGACATCAAGGACATTGAACTCTCCGACGGGGCATACGTCACCATAACCGCCACTGCCCTGAACAGGATACCGGCCACGCTCTCCGTAGAGGCTACGCCCATAGACACGGAAGGCAGCGACATGAGCAGCCTCATAGAGGTGGACATCAGGCAGGGCACGGTGGCTGCATCGGCCGACGGAAAGACCGCCACGACCTCTCCGCTGGAGATTGTGCTGCGCGAAAAGGTGAAGGGCGCACTGAAGAAACTGGACGGACTGGAGTACAAGGTAATAGGCGAAGCTACGCACGACGGCACCTCCGTTACGGGCATCACGCTGAACGCAAGAGACCACACGCTGAAACTCAGCGACATCAAGATAAAGATAGTGGGACGCGTCATCGGCGACTTCAACTAAGAAAGAGAGAACGTAACGGACAGACAACCCAAACAACGGAAACATAACTATGACCAAGAATATGAAAAACAATATATGCAGACATCTCCTGGCAGCCGCATTCCTCATGGCTGGCGGGGCAGCAACGGCCCAGACCCTCAACTCGGCGTACTTCACGGAAGACTATAAGTTCCGCCACGACCTGAACCCGGCTTTCGACAACGAACAGAACTACTTTTCCATCCCCGCACTGGGCAACATAAGCGTCAACATGCAGGGCAACTTCGGATACAAGGACGTGGTGATGAACAACCCGCAGTACGGACAGGTGGCGGGGGCGAAGAAAATGACATCGTTCATGAACCCCTACATCTCTACCGACGAGGCGCTGAGCGGTCTGAGCAAGGGCAACAACCGCATCGTGGGCGATGTGAACATTGCACTCCTCTCTGCCGGATTCAAGGGCTTCGGCGGCTACAACACCATCGAGCTGAACGCCAAGGCTTCCTTCGGCGTGTCGCTGCCCTACACGCTGTTCGAGTTTGCCAAGAACACGGGCAACAAGAACTACGAGATAGGCGACATTGCCGTGAGGGCACGGTCGTACGCCGAACTGGCTTTGGGGCACTCGCGCAAACTGAACGACAAACTGAGAATAGGTGCCAAACTGAAGTTCCTCTTCGGTGTGGCCAACGGCGATGTGCTGTTGGAGAACCTGCGGGCAGACCTCTCGGGCACCGACCAATGGATCGTGAGCGGCAGGGCCAACGCACAGGTTTCGATGAAGGGATTCAAATACAAGAGCAAGAAGAGTGAATACAACGATGCCGGCAAGGGCGAATACGAACATGTAAACGACGTGAACGTAGACGGTGCCGGACTGAGCGGCTTCGGTATGGGCATAGACCTGGGTGCGGAATACCGCCTCAACGACCACCTCAAGCTGAGTGCTGCCGTCCTGGACCTGGGCTTCATCAGCTGGAGCAACAACATGAAGGCGGTTAACCGCAGCGAGAGCTTCGTCTTCAACGGTTTCCACGACACTGCCGTAAAGGAAATGAGCGGTGCCACTGCTGACGACCAGGCAGACGACTATGCTGACCAGATGGCGGACTTTGCCAACCTGAAGGACGTGGGCGACCAGGGCGGACGCACCACGGCGCTGGCTGCAACGGTAAACGTAGGAGGCGAATATACGCTGCCCCAGTACGACAAGTTGTCGTTCGGACTGTTGAGCAGCACACGCATCAACGGCAAGTTCTCATGGACGGAGGGAAGACTGAGCGCCAACTGGAAACCGCTGAAGTGGTTGGACGGCGGCATCAACTTTGCGGCAAGCAGCTTTGCGGCAAGCATGGGATACGTCATCAACATACACCCCAAGGGGTACAACTTCTTCATCGGCATGGACCACATCCTGGGCAAGACGAGCAAGGAGTTCATACCCCTCAGCTCCAACGCCAGCGTGGCCCTCGGCATGAGCGTAACGTGGTAATGAGACAACAAAAAAAGACATTACCTTTTGTTGATTGACTGGTACGGCGAGGGCGCCGTACCTCCTATTGAATACCATTCCTGTAAAGCGTTGGTAACCGTAGGAGGTACAGCGCCCTCGCTGCACCATTCCAATGAGAAGCGCGCTGTACCACGCAAGTTTTGCTATTAGGCGGGTTCTAAAAATTACCTTTGATGGATTTTTGCATTTTAGCCGAGCAGATTTTACTTCCTTTCTGAAGGAGCATAGCGGGCTATGCGACTGAAGAAGGAAGGAAAAGATGCCGGATAAAATCAAAAAGACACAAAGAGCAATCCGTCTAAAAAAGTAATTTAACAATGCGTGGAATTTTTAGAACACGCCTATTGCTAAACCAGGCGGATGCTCATGGGGCTGACGGTGATGAGGCGTTTCTTGTAAAGGTCGCCCACAGCACGCTTGTACACTTTCTTGCTGACGTGGAAACGTTCGTAGATGTCATCGGCCTCGCTCTTGTCGCCCAGGTCGCACTCGCCGTCGTTGTCGAGGAGATACTGGTAGAGCGTCTCGGAGAAGTCGGCAGTCTGCTGCATACCGGTCTTCTGGAGCGTGACATCTATCTTGCCGTCAGGACGCACACGCCCTATATAGCCCTTCATCCTGTCGCCCGTATGGACGTACTGGAATATCTGGTCCTGGTAGAGCAGACCGGCATAGGTGTTGTCCACAATGACCTTGAAACCGAGATCCGTCTTCTGCCATACCAGCAGGTCCACCTCGTCGCCATGCCGGTAATGGGGATGATCCTCGCTCAGGTAACGCTCCACCTTGGCAGATGCCATGATGCGGTAGCTCTCCTCGTCTATATGGACATGCACGATATAGGAATTGCCTAACGTCATGCGTTTCTTCTGCTCGCGGAAGGGACAGAAAAGGTCTTTCATGAGTCCCCATCCGAGGAAGGCACCATACTCGTTGACCCATTTCACCTCGAGGCAGGCAAACTCACCCACTCTGGCAAGAGGAGTCTCTGTTGTCGCTATGATGCGCTCATCCTGGTCGAGATAGACAAAGACATCCAGTTCGTCGCCAATGCTTGTCCCCTCGGGAACATAGCGTGCTGGAATCAATATCTCGCCGGCCTCACCTCCGTCGAGGTACATGCCGAAATCCACTTTCTTGATGATGCGCAGGCGATTATAATCGCCGAGTTTTATCTTGTTGTTCATATTCTTTCTTTTTTATGGAGTTAAGGAGTTAAAGGAGTTAAAGGAGTTAAAGGAGTAAAGACAACAGCCTATGTGGTGTCCGAACCGACAACTTAGACAACAAATACAACTTATACAACTTTTCTTGTGCTGCCGCTGCAGCATCTTTGTTGTTTATGTTGTCAGAGTTGTCTCGGTTGTCTGTAGGAGGTACAGCGCCCCTCGCTGTACCAAGCAAGGAGGGGCATTGCTTTTTGCTTCTTTTGAGTGGTACGGCGGGGGCCGTACCTCCTATAGACAACCTTTGCAATTGGATTCTTCACTCTTCACTCTTCACTCTTCACTCTCTTTTACTCTTTTGCCTTTAATTCACTCTCAATCATTCCGTCCTTGAGGTGGATCGTGCGGTCGGTAATGGCGGCCAGTCCCTCGTCGTGCGTAACGATGACAAAGGTCTGTCCGAACTTGTCGCGCAGGTCGAAGAAGAGCTGGTGCAGTTCGGCCTTGTTCTTGGAGTCGAGACTTCCCGACGGTTCGTCGGCCAGGATGACGGCAGGATTGTTTACCAGTGCCCTTGCCACAGCCACACGCTGTTTCTCACCGCCCGAGAGTTGGGAAGGCTTATGGTTGGCGCGCTCGCTCAGTCCCATGAAGGCCAGCAGTTCTTCGGCACGAGCCTTGGCCTCCTTGCGTCCCTTGCCGGCAATGAAGGCCGGAATCATAACGTTTTCTATCGCCGTAAACTCAGGCAGCAGTTGATGGAACTGAAACACGAAACCCAGATGGCGGTTGCGGAAATCGCTCAATTTCTTCGCAGAGAGCTTCTCTACGTCCACGCCATCCACCACTACTGTACCACTGTCCGCACGGTCGAGCGTACCGATAATTTGGAGCAGGGTAGTTTTGCCAGCACCGCTCGGTCCCACGATGCTTACCACCTCCCCCTTGTCTATATGCAGGTCTATGCCCTTAAGCACCTGCAACGGGCCGAAGCTCTTGGTTATTCCTTTGATATCTATCATAAATGTTTATATCTAATTATTTTTCCATTTAAGAAACTTTTGGTTACGCCCCCCAAAAATACATTCTGTCTATGTTGTTTTTCTTACCCTCTTCTTTATCCATCGGTTCAGGGTTTCATAGGCACTCACCTCCTCCTGGTGCTGCGGCTCGGCAAAGGTCAGCGTGTCGCCCGAAGCATCACCATACTGGTCGGGGAATACTATTATGAGGTTGGTACCCGAGAAGAAACGTGTCAGTTCTTCGGGCAAGCGTTCGAGAGCAGTCTTGTACGACACCGTGCCCTTGCGCGCCGTTATGACAACGAAGAGGTGGTCGTCGGCTATGGCGGAAGCCAACTGGGGCAACTCGTTCCAGTGCTTCATCTCCACATAAGTGGCCCGCACCTTGTGGTGGCGGTTCTTCACGTACTCAGCTATGAGCTGCAGGGTCTCCTCGCGTCCGTGGAACTCAATGCGGCAGTCCAGATTGCCGGCCAGGCGTGCAAAACGTTCGAGCCAACGGTAGAATCCCGGTTCGAACTCGGCCCTCGACGGTACTGCCACCTGTATGCGGCGGATGGTATTGAGCGGCTGGCGGATGCGTGCCATGATAATCTGACGGCTCAAGCCATTGAAGAGGCTCTGGTGAAACTCACCCCAGAACTTCTGCGACACTTCAGGATGCATGTGCATGCCGAGGATAATCTCCGAACACTGAAACTCGTTGAAGGCATGCTTGATGCCGTTGGCTATGTTCACGGCGATTCGCACCTGTGTCTGCATGCGCACGTCGGCAGCAGCAGCTACCTTTGAACAATGCTCCAGGAGGCGGCGCCCCTGTTCCTGGTTGTAGCGCATGTCCTTGTCGTCGTACACCACATTGAGGCATACCAGTCCGCGGTTCAACTTGGAGTTGCGCATCAGCATGGAGAGACTCACAAGGTTGTCGGCATACTCCGGATAGCGCACGGGCACAAGAATCTTCTCGTCATCGGCCTTGCGGTCATCCTCGGCGCCAGGCAGTTGCTTGTCGCGCAGGATTATCTTGCGCGAAGACCAGTCGGTAAGCATAGAGGAGATGATGCACGAGCAGAGTATCATAATAACCACGCCGTTGAGCATCTCGTCGCCCACCAGATAGGTTCCGTCATCCTGCACCAGGCGCATACCCACCATCACCATGGCTATGGCTCCGGCAGCATGGGCGGAAGTGAGTCCGAACATCATGTGTCCCGAGCTCCACGGCAGGCGACAGCCGAAGCACGTGGCATAGGCGGCAAGAGCCTTGCCCAGCGTGCCGAAGAAGACTATACAGAACACCACCCAAAGGATGCGCCCGCCCTGAAAGAGCAGCCCTACATTGATGAGCATGCCTACGCCTATGAGGAAATAGGGGATGAAGAGGGCATTGCCTATAAACTCGATGCGGTTCATCAGCGGTGACACGTGGGGAATGTACCTGCCCAGGATAAGTCCGGCAAAGAATGCACCGAACACCCCCTCTATGCCCACAGCCTGCGACAGGGCAGCACTCATGAAAAGCAGGGACAGGACAAAGATAAACTGCATCACGGCATCGCTGTAACGGCGCAGGAACCATCGTGCCAGACGGGGTATGAACATCAGCATGCCCACACAATAGGCAGCAAACTTAACGGCAAACCACAACCAGAACAGCACACCGTCGTGCGTACCGAAGGAAGCCACCAAGCCAGCAAGGAACACCAGCGAGAAGAGCAGCGAGAGCATACTCGACCCCACGCTAAGCGTAACACTGGGCTTCTGCTGCAGTCCGTACCGCGCTACTATGGGATAGGCTATGAGGGTGTTGGAGGCCATGATGCACCCCAACAGGAGCGATGCCTTCTGTGAATAACCGAGCAGAACCACTCCTGCACCATAGCTAAGCAGGAAAGGCAGGAAGAAGGTCAGCAGACCATAAGACAGAAGGCGCACCTTGCTCTTCTTCATACCCTCCGTATCCATCTCGAGGGCGGCGAGGAACATGATATAATAAAGTCCTACCTTGCCGAACAGTTCGAAGGAAAAGTCGCGCGCCAGAATGTTGAGACCATACTTGCCCACCAGCACGCCGGCCAGCACCATACCCACGATGTGGGGGATACGCAACTTGCCCATGACAATAGGTGCCAGGAGTATGATGAGCAGTACAACGAAAAAGATCAGTGTAGGGTCGGTTATGGGGAAATACTGTGCAAATGTCATCATTTCTTCTTGATTTATTTCCTTTCTTCCGTTTTCTATACCAATGCGTCAATCTGTTTCTTCAGTTCCTTGAGCTGGTCTCTCACACTGATGAGCGTATCGAGCACATCCGACGAACGTTCTGCTCCGTCCCGGTTTTGGGACAGATACTTGCGCGCAGCGGCTATCTTCAGTCCGCGCACCTTTACAAGATTGTAGATGAGCTTTACCTGTTCCTTGTCCTTCTCAGTATATTGACGCACGTTGTTGCCGCTCACTTTGGGTTTGAGGAAGGGAAATTCCTTCTCCCAATAGCGCAAGGTCGACTCGTTGATGTCAAACTCTGCCGCCACTTCCTTGATGGAATAGTATACTTTCAGGACTCTATCTGTCTTCAATGCCATGTCTCTTCGTGTTAAATATACCAACACCCCTACCCTATGCCCACAAAAAAATACCGTGAAACAGCGCTTGCAGGGGCAATATTATGGTGTGCAAAATTACACATTTCGAGCGAATTGTCCAAACTTTTACAGGACAAGATGCCTTACGTGGAGCGTAAAAGAGCATGCCGGGACAACAAAACTACTGCTTTGGCACAAAATCAACAAACAAAAGCGAAGTAAAATTTGCTCATCTGACTTTTTCGCCTTAACTTTGCAAAGCCTTTCGCAAAGTGCTCCTCTTCGATGCAAGGCACATGACAACAAGAGAAAACAAAAAGTTAAAATACAGCAGATATGATGACAGCTAATGAAGTGCGCGAATCCTTCAAGAAGTTCTTTGAGGGAAAAGGCCACAAGATTGTTCCGTCAGCCCCGATGGTCATCAAGGATGACCCCACGCTGATGTTTACAAACGCAGGTATGAACCAGTGGAAAGACATCATTCTCGGCACTAAAGATCCGGGCAAGGATGTAACCCGCGTAGATACGCAGAAATGTCTCCGTGTGAGCGGCAAGCACAACGACCTCGAAGAGGTGGGACACGACACATACCACCACACCATGTTCGAGATGCTCGGCAACTGGAGCTTCGGCGACTACTTCAAAGAGGGTGCCATCGATATGGCATGGGAATACCTGACCGAGGTGTTGAAACTGAACCCCGCCGACCTGTATGTTACCGTATTCGAGGGTAGCAAGGAAGAAGGACTGGAGCGCGACGACGAGGCTGCCGGCTATTGGGCCAAGCACGTGCCCGCCGACCATATCATCAACGGCAACAAACACGACAACTTCTGGGAGATGGGCGACACGGGGCCATGCGGTCCCTGCTCCGAGATACACGTAGACTCACGTACTCCCGAGGAGAAGGCAAAGGTGCCCGGACGCGAGCTGGTAAACAAGGACGACCCACAGGTCATCGAGATATGGAACATCGTGTTCATGCAATTCAACCGCAAGGCTGACGGATCTCTGGAGCCTCTCTCAATGAACGTCATCGATACGGGTATGGGCTTCGAGCGTCTGGTACGCATGCTGCAGGACAAGCACTCCAACTATGACACGGATATTTTCCAGCCCATCATCAAGGAAATCGAAAACATTTCCGGCAAGAAATACGGCTTTACTACGCCTACCGGCGAGAACGGTGAAGGCAAGGACGAACAGGAGAAGGTTGACATCGCCATGCGTGTCTGCGCAGACCACCTGCGCGCCGTGGCATTCTCCATCGCCGACGGCCAGTTGCCCAGCAACGCCAAGGCCGGCTATGTCATCCGCCGTATCCTGCGCCGTGCCGTGCGTTACGCCTACACCTTCCTCGACCAGAAACAGGCATTCATGTATAAGCTCGTCAACGTATTGGTAGAGCAGATGGGCGCTGCATTCCCCGAACTGCCAGCCCAGCAGGAGCTTATCACACGCGTAATGAAAGAGGAAGAGGATTCTTTCCTCCGCACGCTAGAGAAAGGCATCAACCTCCTCAATGGCGATATGGATGAGCTGAAGGCGCACGGCCAGACCGAACTGGACGGCGTGAGCGCATTCCGCCTCTTCGACACCTACGGATTCCCACTCGACCTGACCGAGCTGATTTGCCGCGAGAACGGCTACACAGTAGACGAGAAGCAGTTCAACGAAGAGATGGAGAAGCAGAAGGCACGCGCTCGCAACGCTGCCGCTGTAGAGAACGGCGACTGGGAGGTACTGAAGGAAGGCGACCAGCAGTTTGTCGGTTACGACTATACTGAATACGAGTGCCACATCCTGCGCTACCGCAAGGTGACACAGAAGAAAAGCAGCTTCTACGAACTGGTACTCGACAACACTCCCTTCTATGGCGAGATGGGCGGCCAGGTAGGCGACAAGGGCGTGCTCGTGAGCGAGAACGAGACTGTCCAGGTCATCGATACCAAGCGCGAGAACAACCAGAGCATCCACATCGTGAAGGAGTTGCCCAAGGACATTACCGCCGACTTCATGGCCTGCGTGGACATCGAGAGCCGTGAAGGAAGTGCAGCCAACCATACTGCCACTCACTTGCTCGACTACTGTCTGAAGCAAGTGTTGGGCGACCACGTGGAGCAGAAAGGCTCGTTCGTAGACAAGGATACACTGCGCTTCGACTTCTCCCACTTCCAGAAGGTAACCGATGAGGAGCTTCGCAAGGTGGAACACATGGTGAACGAGATGATCCGTACCGACTATCCGCTCGACGAACACCGCGACACACCTATAGAAGAAGCCAAGCAGCTTGGCGCCATCGCCCTCTTCGGCGAGAAATATGGCGACAAGGTACGCGTGGTCCGCTTCGGTCCTTCGGCTGAGTTCTGCGGCGGTATCCACGCCAAGAGCACGGGCAAGATAGGTTTCTTCAAGATCATCTCAGAGAGCAGCGTGGCTGCCGGTATCCGCCGTATCGAGGCCCTGACAGGCAAGGCTTGCGAGGAGGCCATCTACAACTTGCAGGACACCATCGTTTCCCTGAAGGGTCTCTTCAACAACGCCAAGGACTTGGAGGGTGTCATCAAGAAGTATATCGACGAGCACGACGCCTTGAAGAAGGATGTGGAGAAATTCCAGGCCCAGGCTGTGGAGCGCACCAAGGAAAAGCTGGTAGCCAACGCCAAGGATGTGAACGGCACAAAGGTGGTGACCGCCGTACTGCCTATGGATCCAGCTTCAGCCAAAGACTTGGTATTCAAGGTACGCGAGGCATTGCCCGAGAACTTGGTTTGCGTAGTGGGTACCATCCACAACGACAAACCCATGCTCAGTGTGATGTTCAGCGACGACATGGTGAAGGACCACAACCTGAATGCCGGCAAGATGATTCGAGAAGCAGCCAAACTAATGCAGGGCGGTGGTGGCGGACAGCCCCACTACGCACAGGCAGGCGGCAAGGACAAGGACGGCCTGAACGCTGCTGTCGACAAGGTCATCGAACTGGCCCAGCTGTAACAAGAACGATTCTTTTGACGGAATCCACTTTTCGTAGGGACTTTATATAATAAGGTATAAGGGGCTGCAATCTCTTCTCAAAACGAAGGATTGCAGCCCTTTTTCTTCATACAGCACACTGCACTTTTTCATACAAAACAACTTTTTTGAAGGAAAAGTGAAAAAAGTTGGAGAAAAATTTGGTGGAACAAAATAAAGTCAGTACCTTTGCACCCGCTTACAAGAAGTAAGGGCGCTTAGCTCAGTTGGTTTAGAGCGTCTGCCTTACAAGCAGAGGGTCGGGGGTTCGAATCCCTCAGCGCCCACAAGGAAGTCTCGCATCTTTTTGCGGGACTTCTTTTTGTTTTAAGCTAATTTATCACTATTTGTTCGGCAGTCTCCACGAAAATGCCTAACTTTGCACCCTATATACATCTATAAATAATAAGTATTGGTTATGAATCTAGATTTGCTGACTGCCATCTCCCCCATTGACGGACGTTACAGGGGGAAGACCGAACCGCTTGCCGACTATTTTTCAGAGTATGCGCTCATCCGCTACCGTGTAAGGGTGGAGATAGAGTACTTCATCACCCTCTGCGAACTGCCCTTGCCCCAGCTGGCATCTTTCGACCACTCCCTCTTCGACCGCCTGCGTACCATTTACCGCGACTTTAGTGAGAACGACGCACAACGGGTCAAGGACATCGAGAAGGTGACCAACCATGACGTGAAGGCCGTAGAATACTTCATCAAGGAGGAGTTTGACAAGATTGGCGGACTGGATGCGTTCAAGGAGTTCATCCACTTCGGTCTTACATCGCAGGACATCAACAACACCAGCGTGCCCCTCTCTGTCAAGGAGGCACTTGCCAATGTCTTCATACCACAGGTGGAAGAACTCATTGCCCAACTGCAGCAGTACGCCGACGAATGGAAAGATGTGCCCATGCTCGCAAAGACACACGGCCAACCAGCCTCCCCTACCCGCCTGGGCAAGGAAATAATGGTGTACGTATACCGTCTTACCGAACAGCTCGACACCCTGAAAGCGTGCAAGATGACAGCTAAGTTTGGCGGTGCTACGGGCAACTACAATGCCCACCACGTAGCCTACCCGCAATACGACTGGAAAGCCTTCGGCAACAAGTTTGTCAGCGAAAAGCTGGGACTGGAGCGCGAGCAGTACACCACACAGATAAGCAACTACGACCACTTGGGTTCGGTATTCGATGCCATACGCCGCATCAACACCATCATCATCGACCTGGACCGTGACTTCTGGATGTATATCTCCATGGACTACTTCAAGCAGAAGATCAAGGCCGGAGAGGTGGGGTCCAGTGCCATGCCCCACAAGGTGAACCCGATAGACTACGAAAACAGCGAGGGCAACCTCGGCATCGCCAATGCCATACTGCAGTTCCTGGCACAGAAATTGCCAGTAAGCCGTCTGCAGCGCGACCTTACCGACAGCACCGTACTCCGCAATATCGGTGTACCTCTCGGCCATAGCATCATCGCCATACAGAGCACCCTCAAGGGACTGCGCAAGCTGATACTGCACGAGGAGAAACTACAGGAAGACCTCGACAACACATGGGCCGTGGTGGCAGAAGCCATACAGACCATCTTGCGACGCGAGGCTTACCCCCATCCTTACGAGGCACTGAAAGCCCTTACCCGCACCAACAAGCACATGACCGAAGAAACCATCCACGAGTTCATACAGGGACTGGACGTGAGCGACAGCGTAAAGGCAGAACTGATGGCCATCACTCCTTCCAACTATACGGGAATGTAAACAGGACAAAACAAGACTCAGCAGAAAAGAACACATATTTTATATACACATAAATCAAAGCAAAACATAAATCAAAGCAAAACATTAATTATAGCAAAACAACAAGTATCTTATCAACATCGAGTATTAACCCAGCCGTGAGGCTATTTCAAGAAAGTAATGACAATGGATTCAGAATTCGAAAACAAACCTCAGAACCAGTCGTCTGAGAACGAGGATAACCGTGAGGGCTATACTCCAAACGACGGCTACCAGAAAAATTACCACAGCAACGGACGCCCCGCACGCCCACGTATCAACTCACAGCGCGCCTATAGCAGCGAAAGCGGCAGAGAAGGTGGATTCCGACCCGACGGGTTCGGAGCCAATCTGCAGACAGCAGGCGGCGAACAACGCCCACAGCGCAACAACTATCAGCAGTATGGCGGATACAACCGCCAGCAGGGAGGGTATCAGTCACGCCAGCAAGGCGGCTACCAGAACCGTGGCTATCAGAACCGTCAGCAGGGTGGATACCGTCCACGTTTCAACAACAATGACGAGCAGGGTGGATACCGTCCACGCTTCAACAACAACGACGAGCAGGGTGGATACCGTCCACGCTTCAACAACGACGAACAGGGAGGATACCGTCCACGCTTCAACAACAATGACGAGCAGGGAGGAGGATACCAGCCACGCCAGCAGGGCGGTTATCAGCCACGCCAGCAAGGTGGATTCCGTCCACGCCAGCAGGGCGGTTACCAGCCACGCCAGCAAGGCGGATACCAGCCACGCCAACAGGGTGGATACAACAACCGCGGAGGTTACAATAACCGTGGAGGATACAACAACCATGGAGGATACAATAACCACGGCGGGTACCGTCAGCACACTGCCGACTATGACCCCAATGCAAAATACAGTCTGAAGAAACGCATCGAGTACAAGGAAGAGAACTTCGACCCCAACGAGCCGTTGCGCCTCAACAAGTTCCTCGCCAATGCCGGCGTATGCTCACGCCGTGAGGCTGACGAGTTTATCCAGGCAGGTGTGGTGACCGTGAACGGCGAGGTAGTTACCGAACTGGGTACCAAAATACTGCGTACCGACGAAGTGAAGTTCCACGACGCACCCGTCTCTCTCGAGAAGAAGGTATATGTATTGCTCAACAAGCCCAAGGACTATGTCACGACAAGCGACGACCCGCAGCAGCGCAAGACCGTAATGGACCTTGTCAAGAATGTATGCCCTGAGCGCATCTACCCCGTAGGTCGCCTTGACCGCAACACGACAGGTGTCCTCCTTCTCACCAACGACGGCGACTTGGCATCCAAGTTGACCCACCCCAAATTCTTGAAGAAGAAGGTATACCATGTACGCCTCGACAAGAATGTAACAGCACACGACATGCAGCAGATACGCGACGGCATCACCCTCGAGGACGGCGAGATAAAAGCTGACGCAGTAGAGTATGCCGATGAGGAGGACAAGAGCCAGGTAGGCATAGAGATACACAGCGGCAAGAACCGTATCGTGCGCCGTATCTTCGAGAGCCTCGGCTACCGCGTCACCAAACTTGACCGTGTCCAGTTTGCAGGCCTGACCAAGAAGAACGTACGTCGCGGTGACTGGCGTTTCCTCACAGAGAAGGAAGTGGACATGCTGCGTATGGGAGCCTTCGAGTAAAGATAAACACAAGTATCAATAATGGAAAAACTGAAAAGAACTAAAGTCGTAGATGCCCTCAAAAGCACAGCCTACGACTCTATCGTGAATGTAAAGGGATGGGTACGTACCCATCGCAGTAGCAAAGCTGTCGATTTTATCGCTCTTAACGATGGTTCTACTATTAATAATATCCAGATAGTAGTCGACCCATCCAAGGTCGATGAGAATCTGCTCCGTCAGATTACGACAGGCGCCTGCATCAGTGTCGTCGGTACCCTGGTAAAGAGTCTCGGCAAAGGCCAGAGCGTGGAGATTCAGTGCGACAGCCTTGAGATTTACGGTCTCTGCGGCAGCGACTATCCTATGCAGAAGAAGGGACAGAGCTTCGAGTACATGCGCCAGTATGCACACCTCCGTCTACGTACCAATACTTTCGGGGCCGTGATGCGCATCCGCCACAACATGGCGATGGCTATCCATACCTATTTCCATGAGCATGGCTACTTCTACTTCAACACACCTCTCATCACAGCCAGCGACTGCGAGGGTGCAGGCCAGATGTTTCAGGTTACAACGAAGAATCTATACAACCTCAAGAAGACAGAAGACGGAAAGATAGACTACTCCGACGATTTCTTCGGCAAGCAGACTTCCCTGACTGTGTCTGGGCAGTTGGAGGGCGAGCTGGGTGCCACGGCACTGGGTGCCATCTATACCTTCGGACCTACGTTCCGCGCAGAGAACAGTAACACACCACGCCACCTGGCCGAGTTCTGGATGATAGAGCCTGAGGTTGCTTTCCTCGACATGGACGGTCTGATGGAACTGGAGGAAGACTTCATCAAGTACTGTATCCGTTGGGCTTTGGACAACTGCAAGGACGACCTTGAATTCCTGAACAAGATGATAGACAAGGGATTGCTGGAGCGTCTGCAGGGCGTGCTCGATTCTGACTTCGTGCATCTACCCTACACTGAAGGCATCCGTATTCTTCAGGAAGCCATCGCCAAGGGCAAGAAATTTGAGTTCCCATGCGAGTGGGGCGACGACTTGGCTTCGGAGCATGAGCGCTACTTGGTAGAGGAGTACTTCAAGAAGCCTGTCATCATGACCAACTATCCTAAGGCCATCAAGGCTTTCTATATGAAGATAGACGAGGAAGAGAGCGGCTTCGGTGGCAAGAGCGGCCAGACCGTGCAGGGTACCGACGTATTGTTCCCGCAGATTGGCGAGATTATCGGTGGTTCTGTGCGTGAGGAGAGTTACGACAAGTTGATGGGCGAGATAGAAGACCGCCACATCCCGATGAAGGATATGGCCTGGTATCTTGACACACGCAAGTACGGCTCATGCCCGCATGCCGGTTTCGGTCTCGGTTTCGAGCGTCTCATTCTCTTCGTAACAGGTATGCAGAACATCCGTGACGTGATTCCGTTCCCACGTACACCCAAGAACGCTGAGTTCTAATTAAATAATATAAACAAGCGAGGCTTCACGGTCTTCAAGACCAGAAACCTCGCTTTTTCTTTTCGCATATATTGGGTATTTCGGCAAATTCCTTTTTTCAATACCATTTCTTCTATTATCTCGATATTTTGTTGTACCTTTGTCGAAAAATTATAAACTTGAAAGAAATGGGAAAAATCATATTGACAGGCGACCGCCCTACGGGCAAGCTCCACTTGGGACACTATATCGGTTCTCTTCAGCGCCGCGTACAACTACAGAATGCCGGCGACTTCGACAAGATGTTTGTTTTCATGGCCGACGTACAGGCTTTGACCGACAATGCAGACAACCCCGAGAAAATACGCCAGAACATCATTGAGGTGGCTCTCGACTATCTCTCAGCCGGTCTCGACCCGAAGAAGTGTACACTCTACATTCAGAGCATGATTCCCGAGCTGGCAGAATTGACCACCTATCTGATGAATCTCATCACTGTGTCGCGCGTGCAGCGCAACCCGACGGTAAAGACCGAGATAAAGATGCGCAACTTCGAAGCCAACATCCCGCTCGGTTTCTTCTGCTATCCTGTTAGCCAGGCTGCCGACATCACCGCATTCAAGGCTACTACCGTACCGGCTGGTGAGGATCAGGAGCCAATGCTGGAGGTGACACGCGAGCTGGTACGCCGCTTCAATCAGGTGTATGCGCCCGTCTTGGTAGAACCCGAAATCATGCTCCCCGAGAATGCGGTATGCCGCCGACTTCCCGGTACTGACGGCAAGGAGAAGATGAGCAAGAGCCTCGGCAACTGCATCTATCTGAGCGATGACGAGAAGACCGTATGGAAGAAGGTGAAGAAGATGTCGAACGGTGAGCCGCGCATGAGCATGGACGAGCCGGGCCATCTGGAGGGCAACGCCGTCTTCACCTATATGGAAGCCTTCTCCACACCCGAAGACTTCGCCGAGTTCTGGCCTGAGTTCAAGACCTTGGACGAGTTGAAGGAGCAGTATGTGAAGGGCGGCATCGGTGACGGCACCTGCAAGAAGTTCCTCAACAGTGTCATCAACAAGATGCTCAACCCCATCCGCCAGCGCCGCCACGAGTTTGAGCAGGACATCCCCGAGGTGTTCAACATCCTGAAGAAGGGCAGTGAGGAAGCCCGCGAGTTTGCTGCACAGACCATGGACGAGGTTCGCAAGGCCATGCGCATCGACTACTTCGAGGATGCTGCCTATATCCAGGAGCAGGCAGCAAGGTTTAAGCAGTAATGAACAAACGAATTTTACAGTTAGCGGTACCGTCGATTATCAGCAACATCACGGTGCCGCTTTTGGGTTTGGTGGATGTCGCCATCGTGGGGCACATAGGCGACGCCTCCTACATCGGTGCTATCGCCGTGGGTTCGATGCTCTTCAATGTCATCTACTGGCTCTTCGGGTTCCTGAGGATGGGAACGAGCGGAATGACCTCGCAGGCACTTGGCAGGAGAGACCTCGCCGAGGTGACGAGACTTCTGGTACGTTCCCTGTCGATAGGTCTGGGCATCGGACTGCTGTTCTTCATCTTCCAGCGACTGGTGATTGGTGTTGGTCTGTGGTCGATGTCGCCCGAAGCAGAAGTCATAAATCTGGCAAGCCGCTATTGTCACATTTGTATATGGGGAGCACCAGCCGTACTGGGGCTATATGGCTTTACGGGCTGGTACATCGGCATGCAGAACACACGCATACCGATGGTGGTGTCGCTCACACAGAATGTGGTCAACATTGTAGCTTCACTCATCCTCGTCTTCTATGCCGGCATGACGGTAGAAGGCGTGGCTTTGGGCACGGTCATCGCCCAGTGGTGGGGATTCCTTATGGCATGCCTCCTCTTTATGCTACACTACCACCGTCTTACCAAGTACAACTTCCGCCACCGTCTCTTTGCCGCCGCCCCTCTGAAGAAGTTTTTCTCCCTTAACCGCGACATCTTTCTCCGCACAGTGTGCCTGGTGGCGGTAAGTCTCTTCTTTACGGCGGCAGGTTCACGAGACAGCACACTCGTACTGGCCGTCAACACCCTGCTGATGACACTCTTTACCATCTTCTCCTATTTCATGGACGGTTTTGCCTATGCCGCGGAAGCCTTGGCGGGAAAATATTACGGGGCGGGTAACATGCCTGCCCTGCAAGATGTAGTGAAACGCACCTTGGGTTTCGGTTGCGGGGTGGCTATAGCCTTCACCTTATTATATATAGTGGGCGGAGAGCGTTTCCTCGGATTGCTCACAAGCGACAAAGAGGTAATAGCAGCATCAGGCCAATACTTCTGGTGGGCGGTAATGATACCGTTGGCGGGCATGACGGCCTTCGTCTTCGACGGCATCTTCGTGGGCATCACACATTCCAAGAGCATGCTCCTCTCCACGGCAGTCTCGTCGGCCCTCTTCTTTGCACTGTACTTTTCACTCCACACGCTATGGGGCAACCATGCGCTCTGGCTGGGCTTTGTAGCCTACCTTGCCATGAGAGGTATCGTACTGGCACTCGTTTTCCGGAAAGAGACGAAAAATGTACATGCCCCCAATATGGACAATAACCTTTAGCTGCATCTTTTCATACAGAAAACTTGCACACTCAAAAGACGTGTGCGCATTTTTTGAAAAAACTTGTTTAATATAGCTTAAATCTGATTGCTATATGTTCTATTCTTCACATTTTTTTTCTAATTTCGCCATGCAAAAAGGTACTTATGCAGACATCAAAGACAGCAGCAGACTACTATCTACAAGGAAACGCATGGCGCAAAAAGGGTGACTTCAAGCGTGCTATGGACTGTTATATGGAGGCCATGGCACTCGACCCCGACAGTCCGGCAGCGACGGCAAAAGAGATGCTCGACGACATCATGGCGTTCTATTGCAAGGACTGTTACAACCCCTAAGCTGCGAAAACTGTCATTACACTCCGGCATAGGCAAATGATGAAGAACGAAAAAAAAGAACAAGAATAACATGAGTAAAATCAAAGGGGCCATTGTGGTCGACACAGAGCGATGCAAGGGTTGCTCGCTCTGCGTAGTGACGTGCCCTCATGACGTCATCGCACCGGTCAGCAAGAAGGTCAACGTGCATGGCTATCGCTATGTGGAGGCAGCCAATGCAGATGCCTGCGTAGGGTGCGCAGCATGTGCTGTTGTATGCCCGGATGGTTGTATCACCGTATATCGCAAAAAGGAGGACTAACACAATGGCAGAACAGACTAAAGAAGTAACCCTGATGAAGGGCAACGAGGCAATAGCCCATGCCTGCATCAGATGCGGGGCAGACGGATTCTTCGGCTACCCCATCACCCCCCAAAGTGAAATCATAGAGACGCTTTCCCTGCTCAAGCCATGGGAGACGACAGGCATGGTGGTGCTGCAGGCCGAAAGCGAAGTGGCTGCCATCAATATGGTATATGGCGGTGCTGGTGCTGGCAAGCGTGTCATCACCACCTCCTCAAGTCCAGGTGTGGCGCTGATGCAGGAAGGCATCACATACATGGCTGGTGCCGAGATTCCCGGTGTTGTTGTCAACGTGCAGCGCGGCGGTCCCGGCCTGGGTACAATACAGCCTTCACAAGGCGACTATTTCCAGGCTACACGCGGTGGAGGCAACGGTGACTATAACGTCATCGTGCTGGCACCGGCATCGGTACAGGAGATGGCCGACTTCGTGGACCTGGCATTCGAACTGGCCTTCAAGTACCGCAATCCGGCCATGATTCTTAGCGACGGTGTCATCGGGCAGATGATGGAAAAGGTGGTGTTGCCACCCATGAAGCCACGACGCACCGAGGAGGAGATAGCACGTGAGTGTCCGTGGGCCACTATCGGACGTCCCAAGACACGCCAGCCCAACATCCTTACCTCCCTGGAACTGAAGCCTGAGGTTATGGAACTGCGCAACCTTCACCTGCAGGAGAAATACAGGCAGATACGCGATGCTGAGGTGCGCTACGACATGCAGCAGATGGAAGATGCCGACTACGTGATTGTAGCCTTCGGCAGTGCAGCCCGCATCGCCGAGAAGAGTATTGAGACCGCACGCAACGAAGGTATCAAGGTGGGACTTTTCCGCCCCATCACCTTGTGGCCCTTCCCTATGAAGGAATTGCACGAACTGGCCAAAAACAAAAAGGGCTTCCTTGTGGCCGAGATCAATGCAGGCCAGATGATAGAGGACGTGCGCCTCGCTGTCAACGGACAGGTGCCCGTAGAGCACTTCGGTCGTCTGGGCGGCATCGTGCCCGAGCCGGAAGAGATTGTCGAAGCTTTAAAGAAATTGATAAAATGAACGATATCATATCACCAGAAAATCTGGTATATAAGAAACCGACACTGATGAACGACACCCCGATGCACTACTGCCCGGGATGCTCGCACGGTGTGGTACACAAACTTGTGGCCGAGGTAATCGAGGAGATGGGCATGGAGGAGAAGTCAGTGGGCGTATGTCCCGTAGGCTGCGCCGTCTTTGCCTACCGCTATCTGGACATCGACTGGCAGGAGGCTGCACACGGCCGGGCACCAGCCTTGGCCACCGCCATCAAGCGTCTGTGGCCCGACCGTCTGGTATTCACTTACCAGGGCGACGGCGACCTGGCGTGCATCGGCACATGCGAAACGATCCATGCCCTGAACCGTGGCGAAAACATTGCCATCATCTTCATCAACAATGCCATCTACGGCATGACGGGCGGACAGATGGCCCCCACTACCCTGCTAGGCCAGAAGACAGCCACCTGCCCCTACGGCCGCGAACCTGACTTGCATGGTTATCCTCTCAACATCACCGAACTGGCCAGTCACCTCACGGGTACATGCTATGTCACGCGCCAGAGCGTGGAGACCGTAGCCAGCATCCGCAAGGCAAAAAAGGCCATACGCAAGGCTTTCGAGGCAAGCATGCAGGGCAAAGGTTCCAGTCTGGTAGAGATTGTCTCCACCTGCAACAGTGGATGGAAGCTCTCGCCCGTAGAGGCCAACAAGTGGATGGAAGAGAATATGTTTAAGGAATATCCTAAAGGCGACCTGAAGGATACGACGGGAATGTGAGTGAAGAGTGAAGAGTGAAGAATTCATTTGCCATTCTCTAAAATAAATGAAACAATGAAGACAGAAATCATTATATCCGGTTTTGGCGGACAGGGTGTCCTCTCTATGGGAAAAATCCTGGCCTACTCAGGACTGATGGAGGACAAGGAGGTGACATGGATGCCGGCCTACGGCCCCGAGCAGCGCGGCGGAACGGCCAACGTCACCGTCATCGTGAGCGATGAGCGCATCTCTTCCCCCATCCTCAGCCACTACGACGTGGCCATCGTCTTGAACCAGCCATCACTCGAGAAGTTCGAACCCAAGATAAAACCGGGCGGCATCCTCATCTACGACGGTTACGGCATCATGACCCCTCCCAAGCGCAAGGACATCAGTGTATACCGCATCGATGCCATGGACAAGGCTGCCGAGATGAAAAACGGCAAAGTGTTCAACATGATTGTGTTGGGCGGACTGCTGAAGGTATGCCCCGTGGTGAGCACAGCCGGCCTGAACAAGGCACTCTTCAAGTCGCTGCCCGAACGCCACCACGCCCTCATCCCCCTCAACATGCAGGCCGTGGAAGAGGGTATGAAAATCATAGAAAAGGCAGACTGACCCTTTATCAAACAGATGCAGCAAAACAGCCGTATGTTCCGCCTTTCAGAAGTATTGAAAGCCGAAACATACGGCTATTTTTAATTTCAAATGCAAAAACAAAGCAAAATGTTTGCAAATATCCAAAAATAATTTTAATTTTGCAGCCGATATAACTATTTTCATAAAATTTGTCTAACAAGAGAGAGAGAAATTATGGTAAAAAGACTCGCAATGTTTATGGGGGGGGGTAATCCTCAGTTGTGGAATATCCTTTGCCCAGACATCTGTTACCGGAAAGGTAACATCCTCTGACGATGGTGAGCCTATCGTAGGCGCATCCGTCAAGGTGAAAGGTACCAACACGGGTACTGCTACCGACATCGACGGCAACTTCTCGCTGAATGTTCCTGCCGATGCCAAGTTGGAAATTTCATACCTCGGTATGACTTCCAAAACTGTCAAGGCTTCTTCCAACATGAAGGTGGCCTTGGATCCTGACAACAAGTCATTGGACGAGGTGGTTGTTGTCGGTTATGGTTCTGCTCGTAAGATAGGCACCATTACGGGTTCTATCGCAACTGTCAATTCTGACAAAGTAAAGAATGCTCCTTCTTCTTCAGCGCTCGACAACCTCCAGGGACAGGTAGCCGGTCTGAATGTGCTCAGTTCTTCGGGTGAGGCTGGCGACAACGCCGTGAGCATCAACCTCCACGGTATCGGTTCATTAGGTGCCAGCTCCACACCGCTCTACGTGTTGGACGGTATTCCTGTGTCCAGCCGTACCATCATGGGCATGAACCCGAACGATATCCAGTCGATATCCGTACTGAAGGATGCTTCTGCCACCTCCATCTACGGTTCGCGTGCTGCCAACGGTGTCATCTACGTCACCACCAAGAACGGCGGCTACAACACAAAGGCCACCGTTACTTACCGCACACAGGTAGGTTGGTCTACCCTTGCCAACAAGGGCTTCTACGAAGACATGATGAGCGGTGACGAACTGTACAATTTCTGGTTGAGTTCGGGTCTCGCAGATGCATACAGCAGCGACGGTGACGGTGCAGCCTATCTGAAGAAGAAATATGACGACAATAACTACCGCTACAACACCAAGTGGTACGAGGTATTCCAGCAGTTCAACAATCCACAGACTCAGAACGACCTTACCATCCAGGGCGGTGGCGACAAGGTGTCGTATCTTATCAGTGCATCACAGTTCCACCAGAGAGGTTCTGCCATAGGCAACTACTATGACCGCTACACCCTGCGCTCAAACATCGATGCCAAGCCCAAGACATGGTTGCGTACAGGTTTGAACATCAACCTCTCTTACGACAAGAGACAGCGTAACAGCAACTGGGGTAACTCCGAAAGCATGTCCACCTATACCTCGGGTGGTCTTTCCTATCTTATCAACCCGCTTTACCCGAACATCAACCCTGAGACCGGCGAAGAGTACACCGAGAAGTATCCTTCAGGGCACTCCAACCCGCATACCTACATGGAGGCGCACCCCTACGTGCGTTCACGCTACGGCCTCACAGGCAACGCATACATAGAGATTGAGCCGATAAAGGCACTGAAGATACGCTCACGTGTAGGTACCGACCTATACTTCCTGCGCGGCAACTATACATCGTATCCTTCCTACTACGCCAACAACGGTTCGGGTTCTCGCCAGAAGAACACTACCTACTCATACTCGCACACGATGACCAACACCATCGAGTATAGTTTCGATGTGGCAACAGACCATCACTTTACCGTACTGGCTGGCCATGAAGGTGTCATCAACGACTATGACTACTATTACGCACAGTCTACAGGTCAGGCAGTAGACGGCCTTATGAACCTGGAGAACGGAAAACAGACCTCATACACCATGAGCGAGAGCGCAAGCACAAGCAAGTTCCTCTCTTTCTTCGGTCGTCTGGACTATAACCTCATGGACCGTTACTTCATTGACTTCACATTGCGTAACGATGCCTGCTCACGTTTCGGAAAGAATAACCGCAACGCTACATTCTGGGCACTTGGCGCACTGTGGAAAATCAAGAACGAGGAATTCATGAAATCCGTTAACTGGGTAAACTCCCTCGATTTCAAGGTAAGCTACGGTACACAGGGTAATGCCGGTATCGGCGACTACTCTGCACTCGGACTGGTGGGCAAGACTACCGCACTGAACAACGAGTTTGCCATCAAGTTTGCACAACCCGCCAACAACAACCTGACATGGGAGACACAGAAGCTCTTCACCATCGGTCTGAGCGGACGACTCTGGAACCGTTTCGACTTTGACGTGTCTTACTACATCCGCAAGACAGAAGACATGCTTATGGATATCCCCTACCCTTACACCACAGGTTTCTCTTCTGTCACATCCAATGTGGGTGGTCTGAAGAACACGGGTATCGACATCAAGCTGGGTGTGGACATCGTACGCGGAAAAGACTACTTCGTCAACTTCTCTACCAATTTCAACTACAACAGCATGAAGGTAACGGAACTCTTTGACGGAAGAAGCCGCTACGAGATAGCCAACACCATGGTGGCGTATGTTGTAGGAAGCCCTGTAATGTACTATTTGCCTCTCTACGCAGGTGTTGACCCAGAAGACGGAGCACCTATGTGGTACAAGGCCGGCGACAATGTGGACGAGACTACCAAAGGCGAGACTACCAAAGTCTTCAGCGAGGCTGCCCTCACACAGAATTCGGGCAAGAAGCGCTACGCTCCGGTAAACGGCGGTTTCAGCATCAGCGGCGGTTGGAAGGGACTGACCCTGCAGGCCGACTTCTCTTACGTGCTGGGCAAGTATTTGGTCAACAACGACGCATACTTCTACAACAACCCGCACGTGGTGGGTCTGACCTACAACCAGAAGAAGGGTACGGAAGACTGCTGGTCGAAGACCAACACCAATGCCAAGTTCCCAGACTGGAGCCAGGGATACACACTTCAGTTTGACGACCACCTGCTCGAGAACGCTTCATTCATGCGTCTGAAGAACCTGATGATAGGCTACAGCCTGCCACAGTCCATTCTCAACTGGCAGAACGTATTGCATGGCGTAAAAGTTACCTTCACAGGCCGCAACCTGTTTACCGTAACCAACTACGGCGGTATCGACCCCGAGGTGAACAGCAACCTTACCTATGGTGTCACAGGTAACAGCAAGCAGTACCTCTTCGGTCTTGAGTTAACATTCTAACAACATCCACTTACAGTATACTACAATATATGAAAACATATAAATATTTAGCCCTGGCTTTAGGTTTGGGTATGACCGCCCTTACCTCCTGCCACATGGATGAAACACCGACATCATACCTGGTTACCACGGACGGTGACCATGCCATCAACTCACAACTGGAGCTGCAGACCATGCGCAACGGTATCTACTCTTCCTTCCGTTCCACCTTCTACGGTGACATGAGCCAGCCCAGCGAACTGATGTGCGACGGTTTCAACGCCACCAGCGACTATGGCAACAACTACGGTCCCGTTCACCGTATGGACGTAAGCTTCACGGCAAGCGACTACGACACGGAGGCTTTGTGGGAAACATTCTACAGCAGCATCAAGGACTATAACGTGTTCATAAATTCTGCTGCCAACTTTGCCAAGGCCAATTCCGAATACAAGGATGAAGCCGCCTACTACGCTGGCGAGGCATACTGCTTCAGAGCATACAGCTACATGGAGCTGGTGCGCCACTACGCCAAGGCATACAATGCCACTACTGCATCTTCAGACCTCGGTGTGCCCCTGATACTGGAGTACAATCAGAGCGAGAAACCAGCCCGTGCTACTGTTGCCAAGGTTTACGAGCAAATCAAGAACGACCTGGACAGTGCCGCCGTTTCGGGCATCACCGAAATGAACGGAGAAGTTCGCTCGGAATGGGTAACTGCCGATGTACTGAACATGCTCTATGCACGTTACTATCTTGACACAAAGGACTACGAGCACGCTGCAGAGTACGCAGAGAAGGTGTTGACTTCCGGAGCAGGCTACAGCCTCTCTGCCAATGTCACCGCCATGAACAACGAGTATTCATTGGACAACGGAACGGAAGCCATCTTCCAATTGCCAGCCTCTATCACCGAAAATGGTTCAGGTACCAACAGCACGTATAGCAACACTGACTACTATTCATTGCTGAAAAGTTATGGATATCCCGGCAACGGTGTTTATCTGAAGCCATACTTCTTGCCCTCGCAGAAGTTGCTCGACCAGTACGAGGATACAGACCTGCGCTATGGTCAATGGTTCCAGACGGGTGACTATACCGTATATTTTAACGGCTATTACCTTGCAGATGGCATTACAACATTCACCAAATACTTTGGCAATCCCGACCTTACCTCTAATGGTATTCCCAACAGCCGCCAGCACGTCAAGCCTTTCATGATAGGCGAGGCATATCTTATCGCTGCCGAGGCTTACCTTAAGGCAGGAGAGACGGAGACTGCCGCTGAAGTGCTCAACGAGTTGCAGCAAAAACGCGGTGCTACAGTGACTGCCGCTACCGAGGAAACAGTAGAGAAAGAATGGTTCCGCGAGACGGTGGGCGAAGGCCTGCGCATCAGTTGTCTGAAGCGTTGGGGCAAAGGCTACGAAGGTCGCGCGGCACAGCCTCTTGCCGGTGAATATGGCTGGGTATACGGTGGAAGCAGCTACACCAGCAAGGTAATGGCTGCAGATGACATCCACTGGGTATGGCCCATTCCTTCATACGAGATGCGTATCAACAACAATCTGGTTCAGAACCCTGGTTACTAAGATGAAGGAGCAGGACGTCAAGAAGAAGATTATCTTCAAGGCAGGAGCAAGTTTCCTGCCTTGTTTGACACACTAAAAAAGAAGCTTTTTTATTACATCATAGAAATGTCATAAGTGGCATTTTCTATAAATCTCTCGGAAGAGGTGGACTGCGAAGTTCGCCTCTTCTTTTTTCATCGGGTATCTCCCACGTCAATCATCCACTCTGGAGAAATTTCTAATCGGGATAGAGGCAGTGAGACACAACGTCTACTATAATTGCCTTTGTCTGAGTGGTACGGCGGGGGCGCCGTACCTCCTATAAATACCTTTACAGTCAAGTATCGGTAACCATAGGAGGTACAGCGCCCCCGCTGTACCAAGTAAATAAGTGAGAGTTGCTACATCCTCGAAGGGGGTTGAAAATCACACCCCTTCTGGTACATTACTTGTAAATCAAGTGTTACTTGATTGTATTAATCTGGTGCAAGGTGTTCATCACGACTCTCATCAGTGGTTTCACGGTGGTTGTGTCCAGAGCCTCGTCGATGGTATGGGCACCCTTTATGGTCGGGCCCATAGCCGCCGCATTGATGCCGGGTTTCTTTTGGACGAAGTATGCGCACTCCAGACCGCCCGGGGCTTTTGCCTTGTATGCATTGGCATCCACCGCCTGGTAGTTCTTGTACACCAACCCGATGAACGGGTCGTTTGCCTCGGTGTCCCACGCAGGTATAACAATCTCATTGCCCAACTCCATGTTGAGCGTAGAGGCAAGTTGGGTGAGCCTGGTCTTCTCGCTATTGAGCCACTCGTCTTTGTATGAACGGATGGAACTGCTGATGGTCAAGTTTCCGCCAGACAGTTTCACGATACCTATGTTGCCGGACTTGACGACGAGGCCGTCGGCTCCTTCGCGCTCAACTACGCCCTGTGCCACATCCTCAAAATACTTGTTGAGGTCGGTCAGCAATCCTTCTGCGCTGACGGTGGCTGCATTGGTGATTGGAGCGTCTGCCACGCTGCATGTGCTCGTGATGCCCGCCTCATCGGTGTATTCTTTCTTGAAATCTTCCAGAACATTTTCTATCTCGCCCTTGCATTTCTCGCCCTTTCCGGCATCTACCGTGAACTGTAGTTGCAGTACATTGGCAATGGCGTTGACTGCGGTTCCACAGTCGATGGATATCAGCTTTCCTCCGTTTGGCGTGATGACATTCTTTGTTACCTTTGCCAATATCGTGGCGGCACTCAGCCTCTTCTCGCCAATGGCTGCACCGCTATGTCCGCCGAGCAGCCCCGTCACGTTGAGGGTTACAATCTTGCCCGACGGGTTGCTCAGTTCGTATTTCTTGCCGGAGGTCCAGACGTAAGCTCCCTGGCATCCAGTGGTTACCTTAGGATAATCCTCATCGTCGAAACTGATGAGGTAGTCAGCATCCAGCACCTGTGGGTCGAGAGCCATCACGCCATACATACCGCAGTCTTCGTTGGTGGTGAAGAGCATGCGCAGAGGCCCGTGTGCCACATTCGACTTGGCGATGGCCAACGCCATACCCACGCCGATGCCGTCGTCTGCACCCAGATTGATGTTCTTGCCTTTCAGGTTGTTCCCGTCATAATAAGGAACGCCGACCTCTGTAGTGGGGTCATGACTCTCGCCGCTGTTCCAGGCGCATACCATGTCCTGGTGCGCCTGCAGGATAACCTTGGGCATAGCTTCCATTTCCTTGGTGTTGGCAGGTACGTCTATCCATACGTTGAGTGAGTCGTCTATGCCGTATTCCAAGTTGTGTTCCCTGGCCCAGTTGGTAAGGTAGGCACTGCACTTCTCCATGCGGAAACTGGAGCGTGGATTCTTGGCGAAGGTCAGAAACTCGTCGATGGACGACTTGGCCAACACGTTGCAGATGCTGTCTGAGATTTCTGTCACTACGGTCTCATTGGGTGTTGGACCTGTAGTTGTGTCAACATTGTCACTGGCACATGAGGCCAACATCAGGGTAGCTGTAACCCAAGCAGCTCCTCCTGTCCATTTGTTTTTGTACTTCATTTTTCCTTTATTTTTTTTACGATTCCTATCCAGTGTCATACCTCTTGGCAGAACACCATTCAAACATTTCTTTCACACCACTTCCTTGACGATCCATTCTCCGAAGGTGCGCTGTCGGCTGTCGTAGTTCACACCTGTCTGTCTTGGTGTTTTTCGTACCGACTCAAGAATATTCTATTTCCTCTTTACCCAGACCTTGTGGCTTCCGCTTCCCGTATAGTCGAAGGGAGCGTCTTCGCCATGGGTCAACGTCTTCAGCTCCAGCGAGGCGGTAGTGCGGCTCAGGTTGTTGAGGCTGGCGTATTCCCGCAAGGTAAAAAAGGCGTGCGTCTCCAGCCATTCTGTTGCTCGCCCAATGCGCTCTTCGAGAGTATATTTCTGCTTGTAGAGCCGGCTTACGCCTCCCATGTCGCGCTTCAGGTCAATGTCCCGGTTGATGCGTTTCACGAGTTCGGGGGCAGACTTGTAATTCACGTCCTTCACCTTCACCTTACGATGGAGCATCTTGTCGTCATCGCCCTGCATTCCCACGGGCTTCTCGTCGTCGAAGTCGAGAGAGAGGGAGAAGGTTCCTATGTCGTCCAGCTTCACCGTATATCCCATGGCGAGCATCTCGCCGAGGTAGTCTGCCACGTCGGTGAGCACGGCTTTCACCACACTCTCCGAGATGGCATGGTTGTGGGAGCGCATCTTTTCGATGAACTCCTTGGTGTCCAACTGGCGGTAGGTTACCATCTTGGGATATACTCGCTTTTCGCCTACGCCGTTGAGGCTTGACATTTCTTGCAGTTTGTATTTTGCCATATCCTAACAGAATTTATATGAGATGCTGTATGATTTTGTGTTTGCTTCCGCCAGAAATCTCCATTCCGTGTCTCGGAACGTGCGTTCCGTGTCACGGAATGTGCGTTCGCTGACACGGAATCTCCGTTCCGTGTCACGGAACGGAGATTATGGTTGTGCAAAGATACAACTTTTATTGTCTAAAAGCAAGAATTAAGCTGATATTTGTTGGCTTTTTCCTTGGAATTTAATGTGACCTGTATGGTTGGAAGTAGGCATTAGGCAACCAACTTAAAATCTACCTTTCCCGTTGCAATCCAATTGCCAAGTTCTCCATTGACTTTTTTACTATTTTCGGTACCGAAGATATGCTATCGTACAGCGACACCTTATCGAAGAGCGTGATAGAGGCTGTGCTGCCGATACCAACAAAGCTTGGTGTTGTCCAAACTTTTTGTTCCGTATCATATTCTGTTCTTGATTTCCTTGTCACCATACTTTTGGCATGGATTGAGCGTTACATCAAACATGACGGTCTTGACAATTCTTTTCAAGTCAAAGTTGGAGACTACACTATTGAAACAGAAACGCATGTCTTGAGCTATTATGGAAGAAAAGAGAAGATTCTGAGCAATACGGAGTTTGCAGCATTTAAGCTATTATGGACAAACAAGGGGGACACCGTGTCTCGGCAAGACCTCAAAGATTCCGTATGGAAAGGCACCTTTTGTTCGGACGAAAGTCTCAACAACGCAATATACCATCTCAGGAAATCATTCGAAAGAGATTCATCCATCCATGTAGATACCGTACGCGGCGAAGGGTTCAGAATGTGGAAGGACGAAAAAAAGCCGTAATGCCTCTGAGGGTTTACCGCCTAACAGATAATTTATCACTGCAGATACTTCAAGCGCCGGGTGGAATCAATCACCCAACGCTTCGTTCATGATTTTCTCAAACTATGTTGTTGTTATGGCATTACCCAGGGCATTGCCCTAGGCCAGGTGCAGATTGCCATTTCTGCGCAGAAGCAGCCATACAGCACGAGAGTCGTTCTCCCTTGAGATAAGCGAGGGGGCTGCACCTCCTATACTTGACAGAAAAGGTAATCAACAGGTGATACGGCGCCCTTGCCGTACGTAAGCATTCGTTCTATTCGTGTTAGAAAAAAAATCCACCTGTACGGTTGGATTTTCAAGGCGCACTTAGGAAAATCACTTAAGTGATAAAAAATCCAGCTTGAGTGGCACAGCGAGGGCGCTGTACCTCCTACAGTTACCCATACTTGCCGAAAATGGCAATTATAGGAGGTACGGCGCCATCGCCGTACCACTTAAGCAGGAATGTCCCGAGTGAATCCGCGCTTTCTGTGTCCGAAAAAAAAACAACCGTACAGGGCGAAAAAGATTCAACCTTATAGTCAAAACAAAAAAAATCCCTGCAGCCCAAATTAATGAGCCACAGGGAAACACCCCTTGGTGGGCGCTGAGGGATTCGAACCCCCGACCCTCTGCTTGTAAGGCAGACGCTCTAAACCAACTGAGCTAAGCGCCCTTACTTCTTGTAAGCGAGTGCAAAGGTAGTGACTTTTTTCGGTTCCACCAAATATTTCGCCAACTTTTTTTTATTTTTATTTGAAAATAGCATAAAAGAAGGGCGTCCCTGTTATGGAACGCCCCTTTTTCTATACAGTGAAAAATGTCTTTTCGAGCTTTGTTTACTCTACAACCTGTACGGTAGCACGACGGTTGAATGAGATAGGCGACATATCGTCTACACCACCCTTGCCGACAGTCTCGATGTTGCTTCTGTCAACACCCATCTTGACAAGCTCACCGGCAACAGTCTCAGCACGGCCGAGGGACAACTTCTGGTTGATTTCCTCGTTACCGGTAGCCTTATCAGCATAACCGCTTACGAGCAGCTTGGATTTATTATCGATAGCATACTTGGCAAGAGCCTTCACGTTGACAAGGTCGTACTGTGAAGCTACGTTTGTCTTGTTGATGTCGAAGAATACGGATACCGGAGTAGTAACAAACTCCTTGACAGCAGCGGGAGTCTCCACAGGCTTCTGGTTCTCGAGCAGGTTCTTCAGACGGTCGTTCTCAGCATTGGCATCGTTCAACTTGGCGTTGAGCGCGTCAAGCTCTGACTGATGAAGAGCGTTGAGGGCGTCTACGTCAGGCACTTTGTCCCATGTAGACTTGCCGAGGTTGAAGGTAAGACCGAGTTCTGCATACACGTTGTTGTCGTGAGAGTCCCAACCACGGTTATTCCACGTATAATTGAAACCACCGTCGATGTCACCTTCCTGACGGTTCCAGCCAGCCTCAACATACACGTTGAGCTTCTTGGAAACCTTCCATGAAGACTGCAGACCTACGCTCAGACCCATCGTGTACCAGTTGTATGACATAGAACGGCCAACACCGCCACCGATGAACGGGATAAGGTTCCACACGCGGTTCTCGTTGTAGCCATAGAAAAGGTTGCTGAGGTTGAACATCACGTGCTCGTTCAGAATCCAGTACTTGTTGCTGGCACCAATCTCTTTTGTATCGTCATTATAAACCGTCTTTCCCCAGATGCCCTGGAACTTGGTGCGGAGACCGATACCGGGAGTAAACCATTTACCTACGCCAACAGAGAAGCCCACGTTGGAGCGGTTCTTCCAGAACGGGCTCTTGTTGAGTCCATGACAGTGCTCCTCGCCCGAATACCAAGCGTTCCAGTCTACACCAGCCTGAACAAACCAATTACTCCAGAATGAATTTGTAGCAACACTGTACTTCTGAGAAGGTGTTGTTTCCTGAGCGAAAGCTCCCATTGAGATGCCGGCGAAAGCCAACACAGCCAATAACTTTTTCATACTTTTAATTTTACTTATGCAATATATTGTTTGTCGTTTTAACAAATCAGCGGCAAAGTTAATACTTTTTTTTTATTCATCCCTACTTTTATCCTAAAAAATATATATTTTGCACTGAAAATTAACCTTTTGCACATTTGCATACAACTTATCCGAGCATTTGCTCTATCTGCTGCTGGGGAATGATACATAGCACCGACTTGCCGTCGGGGGCATAGTTGACGTTCTGGCAAGAGAAGAGATTGTTTACCAATGTCTCCATCTCCTCATTACTCAACACCTGCCCATAGGGTATGGCTGCAGCCTTGGCAAGTGAATGGGCCAGCGACCGTTTTATCTCATCGACAGACGACACACCTTCGGTCTTGGCATCCGCCACCATATCCTGCACCAGCATGACGGGGTTGATACCGTCAAGGTCGGCGGGAATGGCATTGATGGCATAACTGCCCCTGCCGAGGTCGTCGAGTTCGAAGCCCAGTTCGACAAACTGCGACTGCAGTTTCTTGACAAGCACGTCATCGGACATAGGGAACTGCACCACCTCGGGGAAGAGCACTTTCTGGGCTTTGCCTTCATGGGCCGTCATCTGCGCCAGATAACGTTCGTAGAGTACACGACAGTGGGCACGCACCTGATCGATAACCATCAGTCCTGACTTCACTGACGTAAGGATATACCTTCCCTTGTACTGGTAATGGGCGGGCGACCGGTCGGCAATGACATTCTGTTGTGCCACCGGTTCGCCAGGAGTATTGGTCTCCACATCGGCAAAAAGTTCCTGTTCCACCTCGGCAGGCTGTTCATCGAGTCCTTCGTACAGGCGTTCCCACTGGGCGTCAACCTTTGGCGTACCCGTCGACGGGGCTGTAGACTTAAATGGGTTGTAATGCGGATTGACCGCTATACGGGGAGCTGAGGCATGGGCTGTAGCCTCTGTATTGAACACAGGAATTTCCGGTTTGTCTTCTGTATCGAAGTCGATAGTAGGCACATCATTGAACATACCGAGAGACTCCTTGACAGAAGCCATGAGAATCTGCCAGATGGCCTGTTCGTTTTCAAACTTTATCTCCGTTTTGGTAGGATGGATATTGACATCGATGTCGCCGGGGGCAACGGTGAAGTAGATGAAATAAGGCACCTGTTCACCTTGGGGCACCAAGCGTTCGAAAGCCGTCATTACCGCCCTGTTGAAGTAAGGATGCTTCATGTACCGCCCATTGACGAAGAAATACTGGTGTGCCCCTTTCTTACGGGCCGACTCGGGCTTGCCCACAAAACCGTCAATCTTGCACATCATGGTATCGACCTTTACCGGCAGGAGGTCCTGGTTGATACGCTTGCCGAAGACATCGATGATACGTTGGCGCAGGTTGCCGGCACGGAGATTGAACAGTTCGGTGCCGTTGCTCTGCAGCGTGAAGGTTAACTGCGGATAAACCAGCACGATGCGCTCGAAGGCTGTCAGGATATTGTTCAGTTCTGTAGTGTTCGACTTCAGAAACTTGCGCCTTGCCGGAACATTGTAGAAGAGGTTGTTGATGGAGAAATTGCTGCCCACCGGACAGGAGCATGGTTCCTGCCCTTCCACCTTTGAACCGGAGATAGTGAGCAGGGTACCCACTTCATCCGCCTCCTGCCGTGTCTTGAGCACCACCTGTGCCACAGCAGCTATGGAGGCAAGAGCCTCACCACGGAACCCCATGGTGTGCAGGGCAAAAAGGTCGTCGGCATGGCGTATCTTGGAAGTAGCATGGCGTTCGAAGGACAGACGAGCGTCGGTCTCCGACATACCCTTGCCATTGTCTATTACCTGAATGCTGGTACGTCCGGCATCTACCACCACCACGTCTATACGCGAGGCACCTGCATCGACGGCATTCTCTACCAATTCCTTGATGACAGAGGCGGGACGCTGTATCACCTCACCTGCCGCTATCTGGTTAGCCACCGAGTCGGGCAGCAATTGTATGATATCACTCATTACTCTATGTCTTATTCTAAAGAAAGCAGTACCAACAGAAGTACCAGCAAAACCACCAGGACAACGGTACGCTGGTGTCGGCGTGCATGCAGCCCTGCATGGAAATCCATGTTCTGCCTGTTGCCATAACGGCTCGTATAGCGGAAGCGTCTTGGCTTCTTCTGCGGAAACAAAAACATTTTCTATACCTTTTTTATATATAGCACCTAAAAGTGGAAGGTGCAGCCATGCCCCTACAAATGCTTTGGCACATTTCCAGTTTCTGACGGTTGCTTTGCCGCATCGCCTGCCTCGGGAGGATTCGGGGTTTCCTGCTCTTGGGCTTTTTTCGTGAGAACCTGCAAGGGAGCCGAATGGCGCTTTACAGCTTTCAACTCTTTGTCTTTACCCTTGCCACGCCATACAAAGATATCATTTTTGTCCTTGGGACGAATATCCTCAAACCAGGCGAAGTTGGGAAGTTTGTACTTGTCTGGCGGTATCTGGGTCATAGGGTACATTACACTGGTAAACTTGTTGGTCCAGATATGGTCCAACTGGCGTTGTGGGGTCATGTACATCCTCAAGGTATCTGTTTCCAGGAAATTGAGTCCCATGAGGGTGGTGTCCTTGTCGTCTACAGGGTAATAGACAGTCTGCACATTGCCTATAGACTCGGCCAACTTTATCTGTCCGTGGTCGAAATAGGCTTTCATTTCCTTGGATGTTATCTGATTGTAATGTGTGCTGTCTGGAAGCAGTTCCACAGACAGAGCCTGCCCCACGACATGAGCCAGTCTTATGGTGGAATCGTTCATATAGGCATGGATTACCTCTCCCAAGAGTTGGCGGTTAC
The DNA here is from genome assembly GCA_963624905.1 of Oscillospiraceae bacterium. Classification (GTDB taxonomy): domain Bacteria; phylum Bacteroidota; class Bacteroidia; order Bacteroidales; family Bacteroidaceae; genus Prevotella. The sequence continues at coordinate 20,324 of CAVFRG010000008.1, read as the reverse complement.
CATTCCACACGATAGGATCCTTGTACATCGTCATGCAGGAGTCCTGCGAGTTGTACACAAGCGAGTCGCACACCCCCTGCACATCAGTACGGTAGGCGCGTACCTTGTGGAAGGCATGCACCTTACGGTACACGGAGTCGGTATTGATATTGAAGGTATAGATCTTCATCGTGTCGGAGTGCATCCACAGCGTGTCTTTCTGCGAATAGTCCATTGCGACAGGGTTACGGGTGGCAAAGCCGTAGCCCGTCTTCTCGTTATAGCGGAGATAATTGCAGCGTAGCGAATTCTTGCTCTTCTTGTCGACATAGACCACATTTCCATAGCCCTCACTGTCGCCTTCCTTCACATAGTAGAGACTGTCACCGGTAATGGACTTGTCCTTGTCGGTCAGGGTGGAACGTCCGTAGAGCTGTGCCTTTTTGGTACCCGTATCGTAATATCCGTCCTCGGTATCAACCACGCTGCCGCCGGAGGTAACCTTGGAAGGGCCTACCATATGCGCCCTTGAGGTAGGCACATCATAGTAGAGCGTATCGGTAGTGACAAGGTCGCGGCCGCTAAGCAGCTTGACATTGTACACAAACTTGGCCTCGCGTGTCTGGGTATGATATTCCCCCCAGTCGGAGACAAGTTTGTCCTTACCGTCTATCAGTGTTCCACCGTCAAAGAAGTTGGCCATCTCGTAGAGGCGGTCATAGTCGAGACTGTCCGTCTTAAGCACCTGCCTGCGATGGCGCAAGACCACATTCTGCCGTGCCCTCATCATCTGCATCTGACCATCGTACTCGGCACGGTCGCATACGAGCGACAGGGTATCGCCCTGCGTATAATGCACATGCCCGAAAGCGCGCACCGAGTTGGAAGCCTGATAGAAATAGGCACTGTCGCATGTAAGGCGGCCACCCTGATGAAGAAAAGACACCTTGCCTTTCACTATCTGTGCATCGGGTACGGGTCCGTACATGTCGTACCGCAACTCGTCAGCATGGAGCAAATATACCCTTTCACCCTGTTGGCGCTTGGCGGCATTTTTCTTCTTGGCAGGACGTACAGCCTGTACCAGGCAAAGTCCAAAGAGGCATAGAACCAGCAAGATGCCGATTCTATGCCCACCAAAAAATTTTGTTGTATCTTTGTCCAAGAACATTATTTTACCCATCCTTGGTATTCAAATTTGCAATTCTTATAACGGTCGTTCATACGCACATACGTACTCTTGATCTTATTGACCACCCAGTCGTGCAGGGTCTTCTCGCGTTCCTTGGCCAACACCACATCCTGCATTACCTGAAAGTCTTCAGTTATGGTGGCGCGGTGGCCCTCTACCCTACTTACCAACTTGACGATGGCACACGCTGTCTTGCCACGGCTGTTGATCATCTGGAACGGCTGCGACACCTCGCCCACCTTCATCGTGTCGATGACACGGGCAATCTCGGTAGGCAGGTCCTTCATCTGGAACTTGGAAGTACGAACACCAGCCTGCGAGGTATTGGCCATCAAGCCACGGTTGTTTTTGGTATCCTTGTCATCGGACAGAACCGGCACGGCAGCTTCGAAAGTAAACTTGCCGCCACGGATATCACTGCCTATGGAGTCGAGACGGCTGAGCGCCTTGTCTACAGACTCCTGCGAAACGACAGGCTTACGGAGGATATGACGCACCTTTATCTTGTCGCCGCGCTTGTCTATGAGCTGGATGATATGATAACCGAACTCCGACTCCACGATCTTGGATATTTTCTTGGGATCGGTAAGGTTGAAGGCAACATTGGCAAAAGCAGGGTCGAGCATACCACGCCCTACATAGTCCATCTCACCACCCATACGTGCTGAGCCCGGGTCTTCAGAGTAGAGGCGCGCCAAGGTTGAGAAGGTTGTCTCACCCTTGTTGACACGGTCAGTATAGTCGCGCAGTTCGTCCTTCACCTTGTTTATTTCCTCCAACGGAATCTTGGGTTGCTGGGTAAGAATCTCTACCTCCACCTCTGTAGGAACAAAGGGAATACTGTCGGCAGGCATGTCACTGAAGTAACGGCGCACCTGTGCAGGAGAAACCTTGATGTCCTTTACCAACTGCTCCTTCATTTTCTGGATAAGCTGGCGGTTCTTGAAATCGTCGTGCATCTGCTGGCGCATCTGCGAGACAGACTGTTTGCGGTACTCTTCAAGTTTCTCGCGTGAACCAATCATGCTGATCCAATAGTTGATCTGTTCATCAATGCCAGACACCACCTCAGATTCTGACACTTCGATACTGTCGATGGCAGCCTGGTGCAGGAAAAGTTTCTGGACAGCAATCTGCTCAGGGATACTGCAGTCGGGGTCACCGGAATAGGTAACACCGTCGGCCTCACTCTGCAGGCGTGTAACCTCGACATCCGACTTCAGGATAGGCTCGTCGCCTACTACCCATATCACCTCGTCGACCACGCTTGCCTCGCTGATGGCTGCAGGCTCGTCGGTTTTGGCAGAATCGGCAGAAGGAACATCACTGCCGGTAGCAACACCCCGCAGCATCACCTTGTTTGCACGGACCCCAATGCCAGCTACAAACATAAGGCATACCAGGGAAAATGCCATTTTATTTTCTAATTTCATGTATTCTTTCTGTCTCGTTAATTATGCTTGTTCACTGTGGCCAGCACCTGTTTGTCCACTTCCACAGGGTATTTCTTTCTCAATGCTGCTACCCACTGCTTCTCCAACTCGTCCTGATAATCGCTCACCACCAATGACTTGACATCGGTATAGTCTTCAGGATTCTTTTTCAGCACCTTGCCGAAGGTGGCATCTATAGGATAGTCTTTCATTGCCTTGACAGTCGTATCCTTGCCGAATACCATCTTGTCTACCAAGGCATTGTCCCCCTTCTTGAAGAGACCCTTCTCCACACGGATGCGGATGACAGAGTCGTTGTTGAACGTAGTACGGAGAATGTCGGCCCACTGGGAGAACGGTTTGCCCTTGACACTCTTCTTCACTGCCTCTACATCGGCAGCATCTTTCACATGATAGGCTATTCCCTTAAAACGAGGCTCCGCCCATGTAAAGTGTTTCTTGTTTTTGCGGAAATATTCCTGCTGTCCCTTTTCGTCTTTCGCAGCCTTGTCCCATACCTCACGGTTGCTGATTTCATAGAGCAGAAGACCGTCATGGTATTCGCGTATCAGGTTCTTCAAGTCGCTGTCCTTGGCAGACATTTCCTCTGTCCTCTTGTCCAGCAGACTCTCGCGGGTAGTACCGGCAGGCTGTTGCTTGACAAGCGTATCGAGCTTCTGGTCGATGAGTTTTTCACGGATGCCACGGGCATCAATATAGCGAAGAATATTGGAACGCAGCGAATCGTACGGGAAGAAGTTCTGCACACCTTCCTTCTTGATGATATGATAGCCATACTCTGTCATGACCGGCTTGCTAAGTTCGCCCACCTTCATGGAGAAAGCGGCCTCATCAAAAGCCTTTACCGTCTGTCCCTTGACTATCCACGGCAGTTTACCGCCGTTTACCGCCGTACCCTTGTCATCGGAAAGCCGTTTGGCAAGTTCGGCAAAATCGGCTCCTTTCTTCAGTGCTGCATAGGTAGAGTCGGCACGCTGTTTCACCTTGGCCTGTTCTTCGGGTGTAGCCTTCTGCTTGAGCAGGAAAAGGATGTGCGACACACGAACCATACCACCGTTACCGTCTATACGTTGTCTTTCTGTCTCATAAAGCCGGTGCGCCTCCTGCTCCACGTCCTGGTCGGAAATGAGGGAAGGCCTTATCTGCTGGTCGCGGTAAGTTGTGAACTCTTTCTGGAAAGACTTCATCGTGTCAAGCCGTGCGTCAAGCGCAGCCTGTACCTTCAACTTATAGTTGACAAAGAGGTCGACATACTCCTCTACCGTTTTCTTGTCTATGACACCTTCCGAATTGTTCTTGTTGTACGAATACTCAAACTCGGAACGGGTGACAGGCTTGCCGGCAATGGTCATCACTACAGGATCTACCTGGGCAAAAGCGATGCTCCCGGAGAGGAGCATCGCTGGCAAAAGCGCATTTATCTTCATAAGTACATTTTAGGCGTGTCGTATAGTCCACGCAACATTAATTTTCTCATTAGGCAGTCCTTTGAAGTTTTTGGGAGAACCGCCTTTTCTGTTTACTGTGGGCGACTATAGTTAGGTGCCTCACTGGTAATGGTGATGTCGTGCGGATGGCTCTCCAGGACACCAGCGTTGGTAATGCGGGTGAACTTAGCGTCATGCAGTTTTTCTACAGTAGCCGCACCGCAATAACCCATACCAGAACGCAGACCACCGATAAGCTGGTAAATCACCTCCTGTACGGTTCCCTTGTAAGGCACACGGCCGGCAATGCCCTCGGGCACGAGTTTCTTGACGTCCTTGGTGTCGCTCTGGAAATAACGGTCCTTGGAACCATTCTTCTGCTCCATAGCCTCCAACGAACCCATACCGCGATAGCTCTTGAACTTTCTTCCGTTGAAGATGATAGTGTCACCGGGGCTTTCTTCCGTTCCTGCCACCAGGGATCCAATCATCACACAACTGCCGCCGGCAGCCAATGCCTTGACCACATCACCCGAATAGCGCAAGCCGCCGTCAGCAATCAGAGGCACGCCTGTACCCTTCAATGCTGAGTAAACATCGTACACAGCACTCAACTGGGGGACACCAACACCGGCAACCACACGTGTGGTACAGATGGAACCGGGACCGATACCAACCTTTACACCGTCAGCACCGTTCTCTACAAGATACTTGGCAGCTTCGCCTGTAGCGACATTCCCCACCACAACATCCACACCGGGGAAGGCAGCCTTTACTTCATGGAGCTTGTCAACCACACCCTTGGAATGGCCATGAGCTGTATCGATAACGATAGCGTCAGCACCGGCATCGACCAAAGCCTTGGCACGGTCGAGCGTATCGACAGTAACACCTACACCGGCAGCCACACGAAGACGACCCTTGCTGTCCTTGCATGCCATGGGTTTGTCCTTAGCCTTGGTAATATCCTTATAGGTAATCAAGCCAACAAGGTGGTTGGCATTGTCCACAACCGGGAGTTTCTCGATTTTATTTTCCTGAAGAATCTGGGCAGCAGCACTGAGGTCGGTCTGCTGATGGGTGGTTACAAGATTTTCGCTTGTCATCACCTCGTCTATCTTCTTGTCGAGACGACGCTCGAAACGAAGGTCACGGTTGGTGACAATACCTACAAGATGGTTTTCGTCATCCACTACGGGAATACCTCCGATATGGTAATCGTGCATCATGTCAAGCGCATCCTGTACTGTACTGCCACGACGGATGGTGACGGGATCGTAAATCATACCATTCTCGGCACGCTTCACAATGGCCACCTGACGAGCTTGCTCCTCGATGGACATGTTCTTGTGAATAACACCGATACCGCCTTCACGCGCTATGGCAATGGCCATGGATGCCTCCGTAACAGTATCCATTGCCGCTGTGACAAAGGGAACATTCAGTTCGATGTTACGGGAAAACTTGGTTTTCAACTCTACCTCTTTGGGCAGCACTTCCGAATAAGCAGGGATAAGAAGGACATCGTCGTAAGTGAGTCCGTCCATTACAATTTTATCTGCAACAAATGATGACATATTGTAACCTTTAAAAATTTATTGCGTGCAAATTTAGCAATAATATTTTATATAAAGCCCCTTTTTTGTGATTTTCATTCCTTATTAATGCTATTTAACGTGATTAGTTGGCTTGTTCGGAAAGGAACTTGATCCTTACCAGCCTTATCTCATCGTCAGAATAGTCGCCGCCAAGCTCACGTCTGGCAACGTTTATGTCATCGGTTTCGCTCTCCATAAAATAGTCATAGATGTCGTCCACGTGTTCGTCATCGATAACCTCCTCTATGAAGTAGTCTATATTCAACTTTGTACCGCTGTACACTATAGCCTCTATCTCGTCAAGAAGTGCATCAAAGTCAAGTCCTTTGGCTTCAGCCAGGTCGTCAAGAGCCACCTGGCGGTCTATGGCCTGGATAATGCTGACTTTCAGTACCGATTTCTTGGCCACGGTACGGACACGCATCTCTTCAGGACGCTCTATGCCCTTCTCCTCACAATAGGCTTTGATAAGTTTGCAGAACTCCGCACCATAGCGTTTGGCCTTACCCACGCCTACGCCTTGGATATTCTGCAGCTCCTGCATGTCTACAGGATACATTGTCGCCATCTGCTCCAGCGAGACATCCTGGAATATGACATAAGGCGGCAACTTGCATTTTTTGGACAAACTGAGACGCAGGTCCTTGAGCATGGCAAAGAGTTCTGGGTCAAGTGCCTCGAACACTTCCATACGACCGGTCTCGGCAAAGTCGTCCTTGAACACCTTGTCTTCCACTATCAAGAAAGGTGTCGGTTTCTTGATGTACTTGCGTCCGGCAGCAGTCAACTTCAGCAGACCGTAGCTCTCCACATCCTTCTTCAGATAGCCTGCGATGAGTGCCTGGCGGATAACAGGATTCCACAATTTGGCAGGCATATCCTCACCAGCACCGAACTCCTCCAAGACATGATGTTTATGCGACACTATGTCATCCGTAGCACGGCCTTTCACAAAATCAATGACGTATTCCTGTCGGAAATCCTCCTTGAGCGCATTCACAGCCTTGAGCACTACCAACAGTCCGGCACTCGCCTCCACCTTGGTAGTAGGATGCAGGCAGTTGTCACAGTTGTGGCAGTTGTCCTGCCCGTACTCTTCGCCAAAGTAATGGAGCAGCATCTTGCGCCTGCAGACAGAAGACTCGGCATAAGCTGCGGTCTCCTGCAACAGTTGCCTGCCGATATCCTGCTCGGACACGGGTTTGCTCTCCATAAACTTCTCCAGTTTGCGCAAGTCTCTACGCGCATAAAAAGCAAGGCAAACGCCTTCACCTCCGTCACGTCCCGCACGTCCCGTTTCCTGATAATAACCTTCGAGACTCTTGGGTATGTCGTAATGGATGACGAAACGGACATCGGGCTTGTCTATACCCATACCGAAGGCTATGGTAGCCACAATGACATCAATGCGTTCCATCAGAAAGTCATCCTGCGTCTTGGAGCGCGTATTGGAATCGAGTCCCGCATGGTAAGGCGCAGCACTGATATCGTTGGCCTTCAACACTTCGGACAACTCTTCCACTTTCTTTCTGGACAGGCAATAGATAATACCGCTCTTGCCGGCATGCTGACGGATAAACAGGATAATCTGCCTGTCTATATCACTGTTCTTCTGCCGTACTTCATAATAAAGGTTGGGGCGGTTAAAGGAACTTTTGAATTCACGGGCTTCCGGCATGCAGAGACTTTTCTTGATATCCGTACGTACCTTATCGGTAGCCGTAGCAGTAAGGGCTATCACCGGAGCGACACCTATTTCATTGATAATAGGTCGTATACGACGGTATTCCGGTCGGAAATCATGTCCCCACTCAGAGATACAGTGGGCTTCATCGATGGCATAGAAGGATATTTTTACCGTCTTCAGAAACTCTACGTTTTCTTCCTTGGTAAGCGACTCTGGAGCCACATAGAGCAACTTGGTCTTCCCCGACCGGATGTCACTCTTCACCAATTCGATTGCCGTCTTGTTGAGAGAAGAATTCAGGTAGTGCGCCACACCGTCGCTCTCACTTAACCCATTGATGACATCCACCTGATTCTTCATCAAGGCTATCAATGGGGAGATAACGATGGCGGTGCCGTCCATAATGAGGGACGGCAACTGATAACAAAGGCTTTTTCCACCGCCTGTAGGCATCAGTACAAACGTATCGTTGCCATCCATCAGATTGCGGATAATAGCCTCCTGGTCACCCTTGAACGAATCGAAGCCGAAATGGCGTTTCAGCTCTTGCGTCAGATTCACTTGTTTTGTCATACCTACCTGATTCTTGTTATCTAATACCGACGTACAGGAAACCAGCGGAAGTTGTTGTTCCGCCCCGCATAAAACGGTATGTTTCCTTGTCGGCCATGCATTTTACGCAGACTTGAACTGCTGTTGAAGAGCGGTCTTTTCCAGCTGCTGCTTGGCGTAATCGAGCGTCACGGTAAATGTCTTGACATTCTGGGACGGTATCTCGAACATGGCATCGTTCATCAGAGCCTCGACGATGGAACGGAGGCCACGTGCCCCCAACTTGTACTCCACGGCCTTGTCGACAATATAGTCGAGTGCCTCTTCGTCAAACTTGAGTTCGATACCATCCATCTCCATCAACTTCATGTACTGCTTGACAATAGAGTTCTTGGGCTCCACCAATATCTGGCGCAACGCTTCCCTGTCAAGCGGATTAAGATGGGTAAGCACGGGCAAACGTCCGATAATTTCTGGTATCAGTCCAAAAGACTTCAGGTCTTGCGGCAAGATATACTTCATGAGGTCTGCCTTGTCTACCTTGGCAACATTCTGCACGGAGTTGTAGCCTACCACATGCGTATTGAGCCTCTGCGCTATCTTGCGCTCTATACCGTCGAAAGCACCACCGCAGATAAAGAGGATGTTGCGGGTGTCTACATGCACATACTCCTGGTCAGGATGCTTGCGCCCGCCTTTTGGCGGCACGTTGACAACAGTACCCTCCAAGAGTTTGAGAAGTCCTTGCTGCACACCCTCACCGCTCACATCGCGGGTAATGGAAGGATTGTCGCTCTTGCGCGCTATCTTGTCAATCTCGTCGACAAAGACAATACCTCGCTGAGCTGCCTCCACATCGAAATCGGCCACCTGCAGCAAGCGGCTCAGGATACTCTCCACGTCCTCTCCTACATAACCGGCCTCAGTAAACACCGTAGCATCCACTATCGTAAACGGCACCTCCAACATCTTGGCGATGGTACGGGCCAGAAGCGTCTTGCCGGTTCCGGTGCTACCCACCATGATGATATTGCTCTTTTCTATCTCGACACCGTCGTTGTCAACGGTCTGCTGCAGACGCTTGTAATGATTGTATACAGCCACTGACAGATAGCGCTTGGCATCATCCTGCCCGATAACATACTGGTCGAGCATCTCTTTGATTTCCTTAGGCTTTGGCAAGTGCTTGACCGAGAAATCCTTTGCGGCAGCCTTGGTCTTCTGCAACACGCCAGAACTCTTTACTATCTCGTAAGCCTGCTGAACACAGTCTAGGCAGATATTTCCCGATATGCCTGTTATCAGGAAATGGCATTCACTCTCGGGTTTCCCGCAGAAACTACATACTTTTCTAGGCATTGTCCGATCCGTTGTTTATAAGTTTGTCCTTACGTTCCAAAACAGCATCTATCATACCGTACTCCTTCGCCTCTTCGGCAGTCATCCAGTAATTGCGGTCACTATCCTGCCATACCTTGTCAAAAGGCGTATGCGAATGGTTGGAGATAATGGTATACAGTTCTTTTTTGAACTTCATGATTTCCTTGGCTTCGATCTCGATGTCGGAAGCCTGGCCCTGCACACCTCCTAAAGGCTGGTGTATCATGACACGGCTATGGGGAAGCGCAGAGCGCTTACCCTCCTGGCCTGAGACGAGGAGCACGGCACCCATTGAGGCTGCCATACCCGTACAGATGGTAGCGACATCGCTCGAGATGAACTGCATGGTGTCATAGATACCAAGACCGGCAGTGACACTTCCGCCCGGGCTGTTGATATATATAGAGATGTCTTTGCCGCTGTCGGTAGAATCAAGGTACAGCAGCTGCGCCTGAAGCGTATTGGCTGTATAATCGTCGATTTCAGTACCTAAAAAGATGATGCGGTCCATCATAAGACGGGAAAATACATCCATCTGGGTTACATTCAGCTGGCGCTCCTCCAAAATGTAAGGATTCAAGTAGCGAGCCTGCGCTTTCACCACATCGTCTATCACCATTCCGCTCATGCCGAGATGCCCTGTGGCATACTTTCTAAAGTCATTCATATCTGCTATTTTTCTATTCATAATTAGACAAAAAGAGAGGTTGTCGACCTCTGTTTTCTTTTTCCTTGGAACAAAGATAACAAAAAAAGTCGACAACCTCTTACTTATTTGAAGTTTTTTTCAAAAAAATATTATTCCTGCATCATTTTGTTGAAATCCTCCACGCTAATCTCCTTCTCGTCAAGTTTGACAACACCCTTGAGGGCAGCAGTCAACTTGCGGTCTACCGAACGGTCGAGAATAGCCTCTCTGGTCTCTTCCTTCTTGAGAAATTCATTGGCATAGTTCTCAAGATATTCCTCGGGAACGTTCTGCATGCCATACTGCATGAACTGCATGCGGGCTGCCTCTACGGCTGTAGCCTTGATATCAGCCTCGTCCACCTTAATCTCCTGTGCGACGACAAGCTGCTCCTTGATGAGGTGCCATGTCAGTTCCTTGATGCTCTGCTCGTAGTTCTTCTCGATTGTCTCCTCGTTCTTGTCCTTGCTCTTGGCAAGCATGATACGCTTCAGGATGGCATCGGGGAACTCCAGTGCACCCACCTTCTTCTCGCAATGCTCGCGAACGTCAAGAAGGAACTTGTAGTCTGAATCATTGACAAGCTGCTTTTCTACATCCTCGGCTATCTTGGCGCGGAATGCAGCCTCGTCCTTGATGTCGGTATCCTCACCGTAAACCTGCTTGAAGAGTTCCTCGTTTACTTCATGTTTCTTGAAGCGGGAGATTTCCGTAACCTGATATGTAAAATCAGAAGTCATGTCCTTGGCAGCCTCACGCTCAATCTTGAGCAGATGTGCCACCTCTGTATCGTTCTCAGGATATGCCTTGCGTGGGTTGAAGGTTATGACATCACCGAGCTTAGCCCCGTCAAAGAGGTTCTTCTGCTCGTCCACCTTGATATAAGATGGCATCATGACAGCACCCTCGATTGTCAAGCCGCCTTCCTTGGTGTTGCCGTTCTCGTCAAGCTCGCGAAGGTCACCCTTGAGCATATCGTTGGCCTCATAGCTTTCTGCCTTCTCGTAAGAACCTGCACGTGAAGCCATCTGCTCTACCTGCTGGTCAAGTATCTTGTCGTCTACCTTTATATTATAGTAAGCCACCTTGTCACGGCCCGTCAGCGACACCTTGAACTCGGGTGCTACGGCAATGTCAAACATGAATGTAAAAGTATCGTCTTTCTCGATGTCTACAGGCTCCTGCTTCTCAGAAGCGAGAGGCTCACCCAGCATCTGGATGTTATTGTCCTTTACATATTTGTAAATCTGCTCACCGATAATTTTATTGATGGCATCCATCTTGACAGAAGGACCAAACTGGCGCTTGATCATGCCCATGGGAGCCTGGCCGGGACGGAAACCGGGAACATTTGCCTTCTTGCGATAACCTTTCAGTGTCTTCTCGACATCATCCTTGTAATCCTCCACTTCGACAGTAAGGGTCAAAAGACCGTTAATCTTGTCTGGATTTTCAAATGAAATTTTCATCTTGATGTGTTTGTTTTTTATATTATTAATTGTTTTTGCCTTTACACAAATGAAGTGCAAAATTAGCTATATTTATCGAATATACCTAATATATATATGAAAAATTTGTTTTTTTAACCATACCGTTCGTCCTACAGCGACTGTTTCTCTGCACGTTTCTGCTCGTCAAGCAACTGGAAATCTTTCTTCCGGAGCACAAAACCTGTAGTAAGGTACTTCTCTTTCACGATTCTGTTTTCGGCCAACTCTTCCGGTGAGCCTTGGAAAAGGATGCGTCCCTCGAACAAGAGGTATGCACGGTCGGTGATGGCCAATGTCTCGTCTACGTTATGGTCAGTGATAAGGATACCAATATTGCGGTACTTCAGTTGCCAAACGATATGCTGTATTTCCTCCACCTGTATAGGGTCTACACCGGCAAACGGTTCGTCGAGCATGATAAACTTAGGGTCATTGGCAAGGCAACGGGCTATCTCCACTCTTCGGCGCTCACCGCCGGAAAGTTGGTCACCCAAGTTCTTGCGAACCTTCTGCAAGTCGAAATCATCGATAAGGCTCTCGAGTTTCTCGCGCTGATATTCACGCGGCTTGCCTGTCATCTCAAGCACTGACAGGATATTGTCCTCAACACTCATCTTCCTGAACACACTGGCTTCCTGCGGCAGATAGCCGATACCGGCACGGGCACGCTTATATACCGGATAACCCGTGATGTCCTTGTCGTCAAGATAGACATGACCGGCATTGGGGACGACCAAACCTGTTGTCATGTAAAACGAAGTAGTCTTTCCCGCTCCGTTAGGGCCGAGCAACCCGACGATTTCACCCTGCCTGACATTGATAGTCACACCATTGGCTACCGTACGCTTGCCGTATCTCTTCACTAGCCCTTCAGTACGCAGCACCATGCTGGATACGCCTTCCTTCTTTTCCTGTCTATTTGTTTGGTCCATATTATCTTCTTGTTTGGGAGATGGCATCACCCATTTTTGGTGCAAAAATACTAAAAAAGCGGCAAATATCGCTTATAAAAACAAAAACTATTCTTTCAATTGCAGTTTTTTAGAGGATTTTGGTTACTTTTGCACCATTAAAACACAGAATGACCGACATGTTAATATCCAAGTGGCTTACCACCTTCGGTAAATATCTATTGCTCATGGGCAGGGCTTTCTCACGTCCTGAGCGCATGCGTATGTTCCTCAAGCAGTACATTAAGGAAATGTCGCAGCTCGGTGTCAATTCCATTGGCATCGTTCTGCTCATATCGTTCTTTATAGGAGCCGTAATATGCATCCAAATGAAGCTGAACATCCAGAGCCCATGGATGCCACGCTGGGTTTCGGGCTATACGACAAGGGAAATCATGCTCCTGGAATTTTCCTCCAGCATCATGTGTCTGATACTTGCCGGAAAAGTGGGGTCGAACATAGCCTCAGAATTGGGAACCATGCGTGTTACGCAACAGATAGACGCCCTTGACATCATGGGTGTCAATTCCGCATGCTACCTTATCCTGCCCAAAATCATTGGTCTGGTAACCATCATGCCGTTTCTGGTAATATTCAGTTCTGCCATGGGCATCATGGGCGCATACGGCACGGCATACATCGGGCACATTCTTTCACCCGACGACCTGACATTGGGCCTGCAACATTCGTTCAAGCAGTGGTTCGTATGGATGAGTATCTTCAAGAGCCTTTTCTTTGCTTTTATCATTGCAAGTGTATCCTCCTACTGTGGCTATACCGTGGAAGGCGGATCGGTCGAAGTAGGAAAGTCTTCTACGGATGCTGTGGTAAGTTCCAGCGTACTGATACTGTTCTCTGACGTTTTTCTCACACAATTACTCTCATAAAAAACATGATAGAAGTAAAAGACTTGACCAAGTCGTTCGATGACAAGAAGGTTCTCGACAACATCAATATGGTATTCGAAACGGGAAAGACCAATCTCATTATCGGTCAGAGCGGTTCGGGAAAGACCGTTTTGATGAAAAACCTTGTGGGCTTGCTCAACCCGACAAGCGGGCAGGTGCTCTACGACGGGAGAAACTTTGTGGAAATGAGCAAAAAGGAAAAAGTGCTTATGCGAAGGGAAATGGGCATGATATTCCAGAGTGCAGCATTGTTCGACTCTCTCTCCGTCCTGGAAAATGTAATGTTCCCTCTCGACATGTTCTCGAGCATGAACTACAGTGAGCGCAAGAAAAGGGCTCAGGAATGCCTTGACCGCGTTAACCTGATCGACGCACAGAAAAAATATCCGGGTGAGATATCGGGAGGTATGCAGAAACGTGTAGCCATAGCGCGCGCCATAGTGATGAACCCCAAATACCTTTTCTGCGACGAACCGAACTCTGGACTCGACCCCAAGACTTCGCTTGTCATCGACGAACTGCTGTCGGGCATTACGCACGACTTTGGCATGACAACCATTATCAACACGCATGACATGAACTCGGTAATGGGCATCGGCGAAAACATCTGCTTCATTTACATGGGGCATAAAGAATGGCAAGGAACAAAGGACGAGGTCATGACTTCCACCAACGAGAAACTGAACGATCTCGTCTTTGCCTCAGACCTTTTCAGAAAAGTTAAGGAAGTGGGGATGAAGAAATAAATCACTACAAAAAATACTCCACTTTTGGATGCATCCAAAAGTGGAGTATTTTTTTATTCCGCTTATCGCAGCAACCACTTGCCATCCTTTTCCACCATGGGGACAAGAATCTGCTCTCTGGTACTGTCACCATACACAACTGACAGATACACCTGGGCAACATGCTTTGTTGTATCAGCACAACTGCTGAGGACACCAATCCTGCACATGCCGCCATGCTCTTTCTTTTGCTGCTCCGCAAACATCTGGGCATTGAGCACCAACTGTTCCCTGTATCCTTGCGGAAGTTTTTGCGTGCGGTCACACTCCCCCACAAAGTCATCATACTTGCCTTGCAACAGCAAATCATAAGCGTTCTTCGCCGCGTCTCCTGCCAGTTGTCCGGCATCAGGCTCTTTACCCATGCAGGAGCAAAATGCCAATACCGCAAGCATTGCAAACGGAAAAAGCTGTTTTTTCATTCGTTTCTACTTCTGTCTGATAAATACATTGATGGGGCATCCATGGAGCGACCAGTTCTCCCTTATCTTGTTTTCTAGGAAACGGCGATAGTTCTCCTTCACATACTGCGGCAAGTTGGCATAGAACACAAAGGAAGGAATCGTGGTGTTCGGCAACTGCGTACAGTATTTTATCTTGATGTATTTACCCTTGACACTCTGAGGCGGATAGGCTTCAATGATCGGAAGCATCACCTCGTTGAGCTTTGACGTTCCTATATGGGCCTTACGGTTCTGGTAAACCTCTTTTGCCGTCTCCAGCACCTTGAAGATACGCTGCTTGGTCAGTGCGGATGCAAATATAATAGGGAAGTCCACAAAAGGAGCCATGCGGTTGCGGATGGCATTTTCAAAGGTAGAAATCACCTTCTGGTCTTTCTCCTGCACGAGGTCCCATTTGTTGACCACCACTACCAAGCTCTTGTTGTTCTTCTGTATCAACTGGAAGATGTTCATATCCTGTGCCTCTATGCCGCGCGTGGCATCTATCATGAGGATGCATACGTCACTGTTCTCTATCGCACGGATAGAACGCATCACTGAATAGAACTCCAGATCTTCATTTACCTTGTTCTTACGACGGATTCCTGCCGTATCGACAAGGTAAAAATCAAAGCCGAACTTGTCGTAGCGCGTGTATATACTGTCGCGTGTGGTACCGGCTATCTCAGTCACAATATTGCGGTCCTCACCGATAAAGGCATTGATAAGGCTGCTCTTTCCTGCATTAGGACGTCCTACTACTGCAAAACGAGGAATATCATCTTCCAAAGCCTCTTCCGGATTGTCCTGCATCTTGTCCAGTATCATGTCAAGCAAGTCACCCGTTCCACCGCCCGTAGCGGCACTGATACACTGCGGATCCCCCAGGCCCAGTTTGTAGAATTCGGCAGCCTCATAGTACTCGGCACTATTGTCTACCTTATTGGCTACCAGGATAACAGGAAGTTTGGCGCGGCGCAGTATCAGCGCCACATCTTCGTCCCAATCCGTAAGTCCCGTGCTGACGTCTACCAGAAAGAGCACCAGGTCTGCTTCCTCCGTAGCCACAAGGACCTGCTTGCGAATGGCATCTTCGAAAATGTCATCAGACTTGACAACCCATCCTCCAGTATCAACAACGGAAAATTCCCTTCCGTTCCATGAACACTTACCATACTGACGGTCACGAGTGGTACCTGCCGTATCACTTACAATAGCCCTGCGAGATTGGGTCAAACGGTTAAAAAGCGTAGATTTTCCTACATTAGGACGACCTACAATAGCTACTAAATTTGCCATAATTCAGTCATTTTGCCCCTTTTGTGAGGGGTGTTAGGATGTGGTCTCTGCATCCGTGTTAACGATTTGCCGAAGCTGACCATGCTCCGGCCCTTGCCTATCCTGGCAAGAGTTGCCCCCTCTTTTCCATTCAGGGAGCCATATTACTATTCAACTATCAAGAATAAGACAAGAATATTCTACCTTGATTCTTAAAGGTTGGTTTTCACTTGTTTTCCTCAATTACTCCGGATTATATCCAAATGCATTCAGTTCGCGCTGTGAATTCCTCCAGTCCTTGTCCACCTTTACGAAGGTTTCGAGATAGATGCGCTTATCAAAGAACTTTTCCAAAGCCTTACGTGCCTCCGTGTTCACTTTTTTCAGTGCTATGCCCTGATGGCCTATAATGATACCTTTCTGCGAATCACGCTCCACATAGATCACAGCATTGATATGAATGGATTTGTCCGATTCCTTGAACTGTTCCACCTTTACCTCCACCGAGTAAGGTATCTCCTTGTCGTAATAGAGAAGTATCTTTTCCCTGATGATTTCCGAGACAAAGAACCTTGCCGGCTTGTCAGTCAACTGGTCTTTGTCAAAGAACGCCGGCGATTCGGGCAGCAATTCCTTGATGCGCTTAAGAAGCATATCCACCCCAAATTTGTTTTTGGCCGAAATAGGAAGGATTTCCGCATTGGGCAGCAATGCATGCCATTTTTCAACAATGTCAGGCAATGTCTGCTGATTGCTCTCATCTATCTTGTTGACAAGCAGAATGACAGGAATTGTCATCTTCTTCACTTTGTCGAGGAAATCAATATTTTTCTCCGGATTCTCTACGACATCAGTGACATAGAGCAGAATATCAGCGTCTGCAAGTGCACTCTCAGAGAAAGCGAGCATCATCTCCTGCATTTTATAGTTGGGCTTGAGCACACCGGGCGTATCAGAGAAGACTATCTGCATGTCGTCCGTGTTGACAATACCCATGATGCGATGGCGGGTGGTCTGCGCCTTGAATGTGGCGATACTGATACGCTCCCCCACCAACTGGTTCATGAGGGTACTCTTTCCCACATTGGGATTTCCGACAATATTGACAAATCCTGCTTTATGCATAAATGAATGTTTTTCTAAAGAAAAAGGACGCATCTCTTATAGCAATAATAAGAAAGACACGTCCTTTATCTTATGAATGAATTTTCCTTAAAGATTACTTACCGCAAGCTGCACCATCGTAGGCCCACTTGTAGAAGGATGCTCCATGCACAAAACCGGCGCCAAAGGCGGTAAACACCACATTGTCGCCTTTCTTGAGCTTACTTTCGGCATCCCAAAGAGCCAAAGGTATCGTTGCAGCACTTGTATTGCCATAGTGGTCAATGTTGACCACCACCTTGTCCAGCGGAATACCTGCACGTTTGGTCACAGCCTCGATGATGCGCAGATTAGCCTCATGGGGGATAACCCAATCCACATCGTCAGCCGTCAAGCCATTCATGTCCAGTATCTTCAATACATCATTGCTCATGTCTGTAACAGCGTAACGGAATACCGTACGTCCTTCCTGATAAAGATAATGCATGCGATGGTCTACCGTAAAATGAGACGGAGGACACACCGAACCGCCCGCTTTCATATGGAGGAAAGGCAAGCCGTTTCCATCAGTACGGAGGTAGGAGTTCTGCACACCTACACCCTCTTCTTCTGTAGCCTCTACAAGAACAGCACCTGCACCGTCACCAAAGAGAACACAGGTAGCACGGTCCGTATAGTCTACCAGTGAAGACATCTTGTCTGCACCGATTACTATTATCTTCTTGTACCTTCCACTCTGAATCATCGACGCAGCGACATCAAGCGTGTAAAGGAAACCGCAGCAAGCAGCCGAGAAGTCAAATGCAAACGCATTCTTCAGTCCCAACTTGCCCAATACGATAGAAGCCGTAGAAGGGAATTTATAGTCAGGTGTCGTGGTTGTTACGATGAGCGCATCGATTGTGTCAGGATCCACACCGGTTTTCTGTATCAGCTGTTTGGCAGCCTTACGCGCCAGATAGCTTGTACCGAGGCCTTCCTCTGTCAGGATGCGGCGCTCCTTGATACCCACACGGGTAGTTATCCATTCATCGTTGGTATCAACCATGCGCGACAACTCCTCATTATTGAGGATATAGTCGGGCACGTATCCACCGACACCTGTTATAACGGCATTGATTTTGCTCATTATTATTCAGCTGCTTCCTTAACGATTGCAACCATACCTCTATAGTAACCGCAAGTAGGGCATACTGTATGGTATACATAGTAAGCACCGCAGTTAGGGCATACTGCCAACGTAGGAGCTACTGCCTTATCATGGGTTCTTCTCTTGAGTGTACGTGTCTTGGACTGTCTTCTTTTAGGATGTGCCATAATACTTTAATTGATTAAATTTTTATTTATTGTTTCTTTAGTTTAAGGAGTGCTTCCCATCTTGAGTCTACTTCCTGTTCATCCTCCTCACCGCTTCGGGCGGCAGTATGCTCTTTGAGCTTTTCTATCATGGCAGGGTTACATTTTCCAGGTGCATGCACATGCCTGATGGGAAGATGGAGGTCTATGCACTCAAAGATGAACCATGAGACATCGAGTATTCCTTCGTTCTCGTCTACTGTCACCACGTCATCGCTTTCCGAGTTGCCTTCTCCTAATTTTGCAACAATCTTGTCGTTGGCTTCAATGGGCAATTCCATATCGTCAAGACAGATGTCACACGGAATGTATACAACCCCCTCAATAGAAACGGAAATATTAAACACGTCCGCTATCCTATTGACAGACAGCAAGCATGTCAAATCTCCCTTCCTTACATCGGGAGCATCTATTGCCTCAAAATATTCATCATCCAACACATAAGACAAGGAACTTTTTCCTTGCGGAAGTGCCTTCAAATCAATCTTGTAAGACTCTAAATCACACATTCTTCGCAATATGCTATATTGTTTCGGGATGCAAAGTTACTATTTTTTTTTGAGATAAAACAATTTTTGTGCAAAAAACCTCAAAGATTAAACAAAAACTTCTTTCGTGTATGTAAATGCATATTCATAAGGCGAACCTTAAATGAAATATGATAATTTTTCAGAACACACAGAGAAAAAAGCAAGCATCGGCATACAGAGCTATCAACAACTCAAGTTTCGGATTTTGCAATTTCCACTCAACTGGTACCGCGAGGCGCTGTACCTCCTATAGGCTAAATCCGAAACTTTAATCAACAACTAAACCTTCAGCTCGATACGGAAAACCGTACCCTTTCCTTCCTCTGATGACTTCACAAATATTCTGCCGTGATGATACTCTTCTACAATTCGCTTGGCAAGGGAAAGTCCGAGTCCCCAACCGCGCTTCTTGGTAGTAAAGCCTGGCCTGAAAACATTACGAAGGTCTTTTTTCTTGATGCCTTTACCACTGTCTGCCACTTCTATAGCAACTACGCCATTCGACTCTTGCTCCATATGTAACACTATACGCCCTTCAGAATTACCAATTGCATCAACAGCGTTTTTGGTAAGATTCTCCAATACCCACTCAAAAAGAGCACCGTTCGCCAAAGCTACAACTTCCTTGTTTGGAAGAGATTTGACCAATTCTATGGATTTAGGGGTCCTGGTATCCATGTATTCAAACACATGGTTTACTACTTCCGACAAGTTGGTCGGCTTCAGCTCAGGCAACGACCCTATCTTCGAGAAACGTTCGGCGATGAGAAGGAGTCGTTTTACGTCCTTGTCCATTTCGGGTACAAGCATGTCATCAGGATAGTTTTCTTTGAGAATTTCTACCCAAGCCATCAAACTGGATATAGGTGTCCCCAACTGATGGGCAGTTTCCTTAGAGAGTCCAACCCAAACCTTATTTTGCTCGGCACGTTTGGATGTCAACAAGGCAAAGATACCTACTACCACAAATACAAGAACAACACCTAATTGTATATAGGGATAAAACGTAAGTCGTTTGATCATCAATGATTCTCCATAGCATACCTGAATATAACTTCCAGTCGAATCATTCAATAGAATCTTAATGTTCCTGCCTTGCGCCAGCAAATGATTTCCCAGAGAATTAACATATTGAATACTGTCATCCTTTTCAGCAGCACTAACATCTATATTACGTGACAACTGCGCCCTGCCGGTCTGATCCAAGACAACGACAGGAATCGTATTGTTTTCATTTATAACTTTCAGTACAAGATGAAGGTCCGTATTTTCGTCAGCATTGTTCAGGGAACGCATAGCCTCTGCCCACATCTCCATCCTGTTACGTTCCTCTTCCTCCAAGTCGCGCACAAGAAAATGAGAAACGACAAGCGAAGTGACAGCAATAATCACTGCCGCCACTATAAAGAAAATTTTAACTTGTCTAATCCTGTCTGTCCAAACCATAAATAAAAAGTTGTTGTCTTAACTCCCCAACCTCTTGACTCCTTATATACCTAAAAAGCCCCAGGACTCATAGGAAT
>CAVFRG010000007.1:0-64573 GCA_963624905.1 Oscillospiraceae bacterium | reverse complement strand
AGTTCTCATACGCCATGAACCAGCAGACGCATCTCAACTTTTCCGGTTTCGGAGGACAGGGCGTACTCTTCCTCGTAGATGGCGAGCGACTGGCAGGCGAGACGATGGACGACGTGGACTTCACACGCCTTACCATGGATAACGTGGAGCGTATAGAGATAGTAAAAGGCGCAGCATCGGCACTTTACGGCAGCAACGCCACGGGTGGTGTCATCAACATCATTACCAAGCGAAGCCAACAGCCATGGACGCTGAACCTCAACGCACGCATTGCCAAGCACAACGAGCAACGCTATGGACTTTCGTTCGGGCTGAACGGCAAGCACTGGAACAATATGCTTACCGCCAACTTCAACCGCGTCAGCAACTATGATGTGCATAGCGCAGCCGACCCCGTGACACGTGTTATAGCCACCGTATACGGCGACAAGACTCTCAACCTCAAGGACCAACTGATGTGGAAACCCAAAGACAACTTCAGCCTTACGGGACGTGCAGGGTACTTCTTCCGCGAAACGGTGCGCACCGCTGACCAACCCGAACGCTACCGCGACTTCTCGGGCGGGCTGAAAGCCCTATGGGACATGACGGAGAACGATGCCCTGCAACTGAACTATGCCTTCGACCAATATGACAAGTCGGACTACCAGCGCATCACACGCCTCGATGTACGCGACTACAGCAACGTGCAGAATACCTTCCGACTGCTCTACAACCACTCCTTCGAGAACGGGGACGTGTTTACTTTCGGTGCAGACTACATGCACGACTATCTCTACAACACCAACCTGGACGGAAACACGCGCAAGCAAGACTCCTTCGATGCCTTCGCACAATACGATTGGCGCATATCGGACAAGTGGGAAGTAGTGGGTGCGCTACGCTACGACTACTTTTCAGACAACAGTTTGTCGCACATAACACCCAAGCTCAACGTATGTTACAAACCGCTGCGAAACCTTTCGTTGAGGGCAGGCTACGGTATGGGGTTCCGTGCTCCTTCGCTAAAGGAAAAGTACTACAACTTCGACATGGCGGGCATCTGGATAGTGGAAGGCAACCCCAACCTGAAATCGGAAACGAGCCACAACTTCAACATCTCGGCAGAATATACCAAGGGCCATTACAACTTTACCGCCTCAGTATATTATAATAAGGTGAAGAACAAGATTTCCACTTCGGCACCTTACCTCAAGGAGGAGACCGACAAGTTGCCCTACCTACCCTACTCCAACCTCGCCAACTACAACGTTTGCGGTGGAGAGATAGGCGCACAGGCACGGTGGGACAACGGACTTTCGGCACGCCTTACATACGCCTACACCAAGGAGAAGCTGGCTAAGGACAAAGACGGCAACACCATAAACAACCAGTACATACCGGCACGCGAACACGCCATCAATGCACGTGTGGACTACGACCGCCAGTTTACAAAGAACTACGGTCTGAACATAGGACTGAACGGGCGATTCCTTTCAAGCGTAGAGAACGTGGAGTTCAAGAACTACAGCAACGTGAAAGAAGGAACACTGACCGTAAGCTATCCTGCCTACACCATTTGGAAACTCTCGCTCGTACAGCGTTTCGGAAAAGCTGTGAAACTCAACCTCGCCCTCGACAATCTCTTCGGTTACAAACCGAAATACTACTACCTGAATGCCCCAATCACCGACGGCGTGAACTTCCAGGCAGGAATATCCATCGACTTGGGCAAATAGTGACGGTAAAAAAATAACTTGGTGGATATACTCAAGTTTCTGATTTGGATCCCCCCGTGCTTGAGTGGTACAGCGAGGGCGCTGTACATCCTACAGTTACCCCTCTTTGTCAGAAACGGCAATTTTATAGGAGGTACGGCGCCCCCGCCGTACTACTCTGGCTAGGAATTGTTTCTTTGCGCCCTGAGAAATGTACCAACTTATTTTATTATTACATAAGAGAAAGATTACGGAAAATGCGTTAAATAATCTTTAATCACAGAAAATAAATCGTAAAAAGGCTTGACACGTAAGGTTATTATGCTTATATTTGCAGCGTATAAGTAACAGAACATTAACTATCTAAAACCTTTTTATCATGAAAGAAATTAACGCTAAACACTATGGTGAGTTCGTTGAGATCAAACAAACGGACTATGTATCTGACGACAGGTGCGAAAGAATATTGGGTGGAGAAATCTGGTACAACTGACGCTCCCGCCTATCGACACCAAGCCAATAAACAGTAATAGAGAGTGCCGCACATAGCTATGTGCGGCACTCTCTGTTTTCACACACTACAAAACGTTTCACTCGTGTGTGGCGAAGCGCTGCTCGGCCAGTTTCTCATACTTGGTACCGGGCTTGCCATAGTTGGCATAGGGCCAGATGCTGATGCCGCCCCTCGGTGTAAAGATGCCCGTCACCTCGATGTACTTGGGGTCCATGAGGGCTATAAGGTCCTTCATGATGATGTTGACACAGTCTTCGTGAAAGTCGCCGTGGTTACGAAAGCTGAAGAGGTACAGCTTCAGACTCTTGCTTTCCACCATCTTCACGTCGGGAATGTAGCTGATGCGAATCTCTGCAAAGTCGGGCTGCCCGGTAATGGGGCACAGCGAGGTAAACTCGGGACAATTGAATCGTACCCAGTAATCATTGCCAGGATGCTTGTTGACAAAGGTTTCCAGCACCTCTGGCGTATAGTCCATCCTGTATTGGGTCTTGGCACCAAGTGCCTGCAGACCGTCTTCTTTTCTATCCATTTTTATGTATTTTTGTTTTTCTAATTCTTCTTTAAGGCGTATTCTGAACATAGCCGCCTATTCTCAATCCAAAGAGAAAATCTTAAACACGTTGTAGGAGATGCCGTTGTCGTAAGCATCCTCCCCCTCGTGATTCTTCAGGAATCTTACGATACGGATGGTGACGGGCAGCACTATGATTTCGTATACCGTCTTGAGCACCACCTGCCACAGCATGAGCCAAGGCAGTTCGGACGTAGGCACAACTCCGCCAAGAGCCAGGGGAAAGAAGATGACGCTGTCACAACTCTCGCCTGCCACAGTGCTCAGTATGGCGCGTGCCGAGAAACGCTTGTTTCCGTCGCGCAACTTCATCACGCTCATGACATAGGCGTTGGCAAAGGAACCGACAAGAAAGGCCACGAACGACGCACCGGCAATACGCGGGGCCAGACCGAAGACAGCATGGAAGCCGGCATCATTGTCCCAGTACGGTGCGGCAGGAATGGCATCACACAGGGCACCGGCTGCCACAAAGAAGAAATTCATGACAAAGCCCGTCCATATAAGCAGTCTTGCCTTGCCGTAACCCCACACCTCGCAGACGCAGTCGTTGATGATGTAGCTCACGGGGAAGACGATGAGACCGCCCGTAAGGGAAATGCCGAACACTGAAATTTGCTTTGTTTCGAGAACGTTTGCCGATATCAGGCAGACGCAGAAGAGTATGCTGAAAAGCATAAACAGCACACTCACTTGAGTAGTTTTCTTTTTCATTTTCTTGTTTTTTACGAGGTTTACCAAGCACTCGGGGCTGCAAAATTACAACAAATATGCGATACTGCCAAAAAAAAGTCCACAAGTTGCCTGCTTCACGCCACTTTCGTCAGCGAAAACAACACTTTCCCGATAATAATTTGTAACTTTGCAGACAATTAACAAGAACAAGACACTAAAGAGAAGAAAAAAGAATGAAAAGAGCACTACTGGCACTGCTGTTACTCTTGGCAGTGCTGATGACACAAGCACAGATGCTGTCACCCGTAAAGTTCTCCAGCCATCTGAAGACCAACGGAACAGCTGAAGCTGAGATTGTTTTCACGGGTAAGATACAGTCGGGGTGGCATGTCTACTCTACTGGACTCGGCAACGACGGTCCCATCTCCGCCACCTTCAACGCTACCAAACTGGAAGGTGTGGAACTGGTAGGGAAACTGCAGCCAAGAGGCAACGAGATAAGCAAGTACGACAACCTCTTCGGCATGAAACTACGCTACTTCGAAGGGAGTGCCACCTTTGTGCAGAAAATAAAGTTTACCGCCCCCCAGTATACCATTGACGTATACTTGGAATACGGTGCGTGCAACGACGAGAACTGCTTGCCGCCAAGCGAGGTAACCTTCAAACAGCAGGGCAAGTCGCCCGCTGTAGACGCACCTGCCAAGAAAGAGGCGACAAACACGGAAGTTGCCGCCACGGCAGAACCGGGCACGCCCGATGCCGCAACTGCCGATGCTGCCACCGTAACCATTACAGACAGCATTGCAAAAGCAGACAGTACAGCCCTTACACCCGCACCAGCAGACATTGATGCCAAGCAGTTGTGGCAACCCGTCATCAAAGAGCTGCAGGCCTTCGGTGGTACAGCTGACATTGCCAGCCATTCGCTCATATACATCTTCCTGATGGGACTGCTCGGCGGTCTGCTCGCACTCGTTATGCCGTGCATCTGGCCTATCATCCCGATGACGGTGAGCTTCTTCCTCAAACGTGCCAAGGATGACAAGAAGAAAGGTATCCGCGATGCTGTGACTTACGGACTTTCCATCGTGGTCATCTATCTGGGTCTCGGACTAATCGTCACTGCCATCTTCGGTCCCAGTAAGCTCAACGAGCTGTCCACAAGTGCCGTGTTCAATATTATTCTCTTCCTGTTGCTCGCTGTATTTGCCTGCTCCTTCTTCGGCTGGTTCGAAATCAAGTTGCCAGACAGCTGGGGCAACGCCGTAGACAGCAAGGCATCGAACACGACAGGACTCATATCCATCTTCCTGATGGCATTCACACTCGTGCTGGTATCCTTCTCCTGCACAGCACCCATCATAGGACTCTTGCTGGTACAGACCGTGACATCAGGCGACTGGCTCGCACCCACCGTCGGCATGTTCGGGTTTGCCCTCGCACTCGCCCTGCCCTTCACGCTCTTTGCCCTCTTCCCCTCATGGCTCAAGTCGGCACCCAAGTCGGGCTCGTGGATGGAGACCGTAAAGATTGTGCTCGGTTTCGTTGAACTCGCATTCTCGCTGAAGTTCCTCTCCGTGGCCGACCTTGCCTACGGATGGCACATTATGGACCGTGAGGTATTCCTCTCACTCTGGATCGTCATCTTCGGTGCACTGGGCCTCTACCTCATCGGCAAACTGAAGTTTCAGGTTGATGCCATCGGAGGCGAATTGGACAAGCCCATGCCTGTGCCCTGCATCCTTATGGGACTCTGCTCCCTGGCTTTCGCCGTGTATATGGTACCCGGCCTGTGGGGAGCACCCTGCAAGGCTGTAAGTGCATTCGCCCCACCGGTGAACACCCAGGACTTCAACCTTAACAGCAAGACCGTAGAACCAGCATACAAAGACTACGAAACGGGTATGGCTGCCGCCAAGGCACAAGGCAAACCTGTACTCATCGACTTTACAGGATTCGGCTGTGTGAACTGCCGCAAGATGGAGGCTTCTGTATGGACAGACCCCACCATCGCCGGCAAACTGACCAAGGACTTCGTACTCATCTCGCTCTACGTGGATGACAAGACACCGTTGGAGCACCCCATAGAGGTAACTTTCAACGGCGAGAAGCGTACCCTCCGCACTGTGGGAGACAAGTGGAGCTACCTGCAGGCAAGCAAGTTTGGAGCCAACGCACAACCGTTCTACGTAGCCGTAGACAACGACGGAAAGCCACTCGCTGCTGCCTTCAGCTACAAGGAAGACATTCCGGCATACACCGACTTCCTCGACAATGCACTTGACAACTACAAGAAATAACATACAATTCAGATAAAAAAAGGATTGAAAAAATGACAAAAGAAGTTCCGGTACTGTTACTGACAGGCTATTTGGGAAGTGGCAAGACGACACTGCTCAACAAAATCCTGGCCAACAAGAAAGGCATCAAGTTTGCCGTCATCGTAAACGACATAGGTGAGGTGAACATCGATGCAGACCTTATAGAGAAAGGTGGTGTAGTGGGCAAGAAAGACGACTCGCTCGTTGCCCTGCAAAACGGATGCATCTGCTGTACGCTGAAGATGGACCTGGTGGAGCAACTCAAAGAGATCGTAGACATGCAGAAGTTCGACTACATTGTCATCGAGGCAAGCGGTATCTGCGAACCGGCACCTATCGCACAGACCATCTGCTCAATACCTTCCCTGGGGCCCGAATACATCAAGAACGGTGTACTGCGCCTCGACAGTATCGTTACCGTAGTGGACGCTCTGCGCATGAAGGACGAGTTTGGCGGGGGCGATGACTTGATGAAGGACGACATCGACGAGGAAGACCTTGCATCACTCGTTATCCAGCAGATAGAATTCTGCAACATCATCCTGCTCAACAAGGCCGCAGAGGTGGAGCCTGCCGAACTGGACAAGCTCAAACACATCATACGCGCACTCCAGCCCAAGGCGGAAATTTTCGAGTGCAACTTTGGTGACGTAGACCTTGACAAGATTGTCAATACACACAAGTTTGACTGGAACACGGTGGCTACTTCCGCCGGATGGATACAGGAGATAGAGGCTGAACGAAAAGCCAATGAACATGACGATGATGATGATGATGACGAAGATGAAGAAGAGCATCACCATGAGCATCACCATGAAGACGAAGAGCATGAGCATCATCATCATCACCACCATGAAGAACATGATGAGCACGATGATGACGAGCATGATCACCACCATGACCATCATCACCACCATCATCATCACGACCATGACCATGAAGAAGGCGAAGCCGAAGAGTACGGCATCGGTACATTCGTGTACTATAGCAGGAAGCCGTTCGACCTTGCCCTCTTCGACGAATTTGTGGCAAGAAAATGGCCACGCGATGTAGTGCGAGCCAAAGGCATCTGCTACTTTGCCGACGAGCGCGACATGTGCTACGTGTTCGAACAAGCAGGCAAGCAGAAAACCGTAAAGCAGGCAGGTCAATGGCTTGCCACCATGCCCAAGGAACAGCTCGACGAACTGCTGGCACGTGAAGAACGCCTGCGCAAGGAATGGGACGAGAAAGTGGGTGACCGCATGGTAAAGATCGTATTCATTGGCCAGCACATGCCCAAGGATGCCATCTGCAAAGAACTTGACAAATGCCTCGTAGACTAAGTTGACTACAACTTATAGGGTTCTAAAACGATACGATATTTTTTAGAACACGCCTACATTCTGCATAATCGGAGAAAAACAAGCACGCGTTGCATAGTTTTTCTCCGATTATTTGTTTTATTTCGTTTTTTTTTGTTAATTTTGCATTCAAAAGAGAGATTAAAGGCATGCCAATCTGCATAAGAGCAAGCCAACATACACAACACAAGAAAAGACGACTGTAGCATGACGATTGATTTCAGACCTGCCTTTATCAAAGACTTTGATGGTTGCTGGAGGGTCATCGACGAGGCACGCCAGCAGATGATAGCCTCCAACCGCCACCAGTGGACAGAGGAGTATCCCTCCCGACAAGACATTCTCGATGACATAAACAACGGTAACGCGTACGTGCTGACCGTTGACGAACAGATAGCCGTATACGGAGCCGTTATCCTCAACGGCGAACCACGCTATGAAGCCATCAAAGGCAAATGGCTTACCTACGGCAACTATTACGTGATACACCGTTTTGCTACCCTTCCCGAGTTGCAGCGCGAGGGTTATGCGCGCATCTTCATCAGCAAGACTGCCAGTATGTGCGAGGTGGAGCACGTTCCCAGCATCAAGGTGGACACCAACTATGACAACATTCCCATGGTAAGCCTGCTATCTTCCATGGGGTTCTGCCTCTGTGGCGAAACCACCTACGGTAAACGGGGAGTACGGTTCGTCTTTGAAAAACTGACAATAGCACCTTCTTCCAAATAAAAGCACCAACAAAGGCGAATGCATCCACGTGCATCCGCCCTTGTTGTCAATTAGCCAGTTATTCGCAGACGCGCTGTAACTCTACCACGGCATCATTGTAATCGGCTATTGCCGCTGCTGTCTTCAGACGTTCGTCAAGACACTGCTGCAGCACACTCACATACTCCACATACCCTATCTCGCCTGCGTCGTATTCGCAAGAGGCAAGTTGCACCTGCCTTTCGGCTGTACGCATGCCTTTGTCTTGATAATACTCCAGACGCACACGGGCTGCATTGACACGGCTCAAGGCTGCACGATAATCGAGCTGCCCACGCTGCCTTTGCGACTCCAGTTCCAGTTGTGCCATTTCGTGCTCTTTCCTGGCTGCCTTTACCTTTGCCCTGGTTGCACCATAAAAAAGAGGAACGCCCACCCCAACTTCAAAGCCCATGAAGTTGCCGCCGTCAAAACGCGAACGGTCCTGATGGTAAGGATTCCATCCGGAAAGAACCATCTGGTTGCGAAGTGACAAGGATAGAGACGGGGCAAATCCGTTCTTGGCCACAGACACGGCCTTGGTAGCAACCTCCACACGCCGACTGGCATATTGCCCCTCGGCTGTAGCGGGATAATTGTAATCCTGCAGGACGAAAGGCAAGGGTATCAACGTCGTTTCGACAGGCGCTATCGGTTGGTCGCTGCCCGTCAATTGCCCAAGAAGCAGTTCTGCCGTCTCGGCTTCACTCTCGCGTGATGCCTTCTCCGCACGACAGTCGCCCAACAGGCGTTCTGCAGCAAGCACTTCAAGCTGGCGCACCTCTCCGGCACGGTAACGCTTCTCGGCAAGCATACGGTAACGCGTCAGGATACTGTCTTGCGAAGACAATATCCTAAGGCATTCTTCCTGATAAAGGACACGGTTATAGGCACGGCGCACATCTGCCTCCACGTTTTTGCGCGTTACCTCCCTTTTGGCCTGTTCTGCCGAAGTCTCGGCTTTCAACTGTCTGCGCCGCGAAATATAGAGTGTGGGGAAGTCTATCGTTTGCGAGAGGGAGAGTGCATTGTCGGGACTGCCACCCGATGTCGGGTCTTGCGCCAAGGACACCTCCGTCTTGTCCACATCCCATGCTGTGCCCTGGTTAAGACGAGCGCGTTCCACGGCCTTGTCTGCCGCACGCATCCCGTAACTCTGTTTCACGGCAAGCGCTACACATTCATCAAGCCCCAGACGCTTCCTGTTATCCTGCGCAGTTGCTATCTGTGCACAGCAAACAAACACACAAAAAATACCCCATGCCCTTGACATTATTATTCGTTTCATCATCGTTTTATTCCTTTGTAAATGTTTTGTAGATGGCCGGCAACACAAGAAGTGTCAACAGCGTGGAAGTGACCAGTCCGCCGATAACGACCGTAGCCAAAGGGCGTTGCACCTCGGCACCGTCTCCCGTGGAGAGTGCCATAGGGAGAAATCCCATGGATGCCACCAAGGCTGTCATCAATACTGGGCGTAACCGGATCCTACAACTGTCTGTTATCCGGCGGTGGATGGTTTCGGCTACGGTTTCATGTCCGGGAAGGACTCCCTCCCCTGCTCCTTCAAGTCGCATCTGCTCCATTCGTTTTTTCTGCTCCTTCATTGTTTGGTTCATCTGACCTATCAGGACGATGCCGTTGAGTACAGCTACTCCAAAGAGGGCTATAAACCCTACACCGGCGGAAATGGAGAACGGCATGCCCCTCAACCACAAGGCCCATACACCTCCAATGGCTGCCAAGGGAATGGCGGAAAATACGAACAGCGACTCCCTTACGCTCTTCACGGTAGCATAAAGCAGCAGGAGTATGACCGCCAGAGCCACCGGCACGACTATCATCAAGCGGTCCTTGGCACTCTGAAGATTCTGGAACTCACCGCCATAGGTATAGTAATACCCGTCGGGCAACTTTATCTTACGGGCCATCAGGCGCTCTATGTCCTCCACCGTACTCTGGATATCCCTGCCCTTGACATTGAAACCCACATAGATGCGGCGTGCTCCGTTTTCATGCGACACCTGGGCGGGTGAAGGTCTGAAGTCTATGTCGGCTATCTGGGAAAGCGGAACATTCTTTCCTGCCCCTATCGGCATGGCGAGATTACGCAGAGTCTCCACGTTACGGAGGTTGTGGTCAAGGCGCACTACAAGGTCGAACTTTTTGTCTCCTTCATACACGCTACCGGCAACACTGCCGGCAAATGTAGTCTCCAGGATGCGGTTGGCATCATCCACACTAAGTCCATACTCTGCCAACCGGTCATGCTTGTATACCACCTGTATCTGGGGCAGTCCCGTAACCTCTTCCACCTGTATGCCGCTCACACCTTTCACACCGCTTACCAACTGCCGGATGCGTTCTGCCTGGGAGACAAGGACATCCATGTCTTCACCAAACACCTTGATGGCCACATCTTGCTTGATACCCGTGAGCAGCTCGTTGTTGCGCATCTGTATAGGTTGCGAAATCTCGGCTTCCAGACCGGGAATATTCTCCAGCGTCCGGCTCATCTTAGCCATCAGTTCTTCGGTAGTATGGGCAGATGTCCATTCCGCCTTTGGACGTAGAGCCACCATGATGTCGGCACGCTCCACAGGCATAGGGTCGGTAGGTATCTCGGCACTGCCGATGCGGCTCACCACCTGCTTCACCTCGGGATAAGTATCTTTCAGGAGCTTTTCGGCCTTGCCGCAGGTCTCTACCATCTGTGAGAGCGAAGTGCCCTGCGCCATACTCATCTCGATGGCAAAATCGCCTTCTTCAAGATTGGGAATAAACTCTCCACCCAAAAAGCGGAAAGAAACAAGGCTGATGCAAAACAAGGCAACGGCTCCAGTAATGACATTTCTGTTGTGCGCCAATACCCAGTCGAGCACGGGAAGATACCATGACTGAAGCTTGCGCAACATACGGTCGGAGAATGACTTGCGTTGCTGTCCCCGACGACTCAGAAACAGACAACTGGCCACGGGTACATAGGTAAGCGAAAGGACGAAAGCACCCAAAATGGCAAAAAAGACAGTCAGTGCCATAGGACGGAACATCTTTCCCTCTATGCCTACAAGCGTCATCAGCGGTACATAGACCACCATGATAATCAACTCGCCAAAGGCTGCGCTCTGCCGTATGCGCGAAGCAGAGAAACGCACCTCCTCGTCCATCTGGGCCTTGCTCAACAAGACATTACCCTTAGAATGGATATGTGTCACTACTGCTTCGACTATGATCACTGCCGAATCGACTATCATACCGAAGTCTATGGCACCAAGACTCATTAAGTTGCCGGCAATGCCGAACGTCTTCATCATACCGAAAGCAAAGAGCATGCTGAGAGGTATGACACTCGCCACGACAAGTCCTGCCCTATAGTTACCAAGAAAAACAACAAGAACGAAGACTACTATGAGACCGCCCTCTACGAGATTGCGTGCTATCGTGCCTTCCACCCTGTCAACAAGGCGTGTACGGTCGATGAACGGTTCGATGACGACACCTTCCGGCAACGATTTCTGTATCTGGCTGATGCGTTGTTTCACATTACCGATAACCTCCTGGAAGTTCTCGCCCTTGAGCATAATGGCTATTCCTGCCACCACTTCTCCCTCACCATTGCGGGTCACGGCACCAAAGCGTGTGGCGTGCCCCATCTGCACCTTGGCCACATCGCCCACCTTCAGTACGGTGTTGCCGATGGTACTGACGGGAATGTTGGCAATGTCGCTAAGCGTATTCACCACACCTATGCCGCGGATGAAATACTGATTGGATGCCTGCTCTATGTAACTGCCTCCCGTGTTGGCGTTGTTTTTCTCAAGAGCTTCAAACAGTTCGGCAAGTGTTATACCGTTGGCTTGCAACAGCTCCGTATCCACTGCTACCTCGTACTGCTTTACATAGCCTCCCCAACCGCTCACCTCTGCCACACCGGGGGTTCCGGACAGTTGCTTGCGCACTATCCAGTCTTGCATGGTACGCAACTGGGTAAGCGTATAGCGGTTCTCATATCCCTTTGCCGGCCTTATCGTATAGTGGAATATCTCACCCAAACCTGTAGCAATGGGGCCCATCTCCGTTTCTACGTTACGCGGAAGGTTGCGAGTAACTTCCTCCAACATCTGACTGACCTGAGAACGTGCCCAATAGATGTCGGCATCATCCTCGAAGACAAGCGTGATGACGGACAGCCCGCTGCGCGAAATGCTGCGCCGTTCCTTGAGCCGCGGGATGTTGGCAAGGCTCATTTCTATAGGCGTTGTTATGTTCTGCTCCACTTCCTGCGCACCGAGGGAAGGGGCCTGGGTTATGACCTGTACCTGATTGTCCGTGATGTCGGGAGTAGCGTCGAACGGCAGATGCACCAGTGACCATACTCCCCATACGACAAGAGCCATCGTAAATATGCCGACCACCAGCTTGTGGCGTATCGACTCGTCTATAAGTTTCTGAAACATAAATATTTTCCCTTACCGTTTATCAATGTGCGTGCTCACCATGTTCGCCGGTAAGCGATGCCAGGTAGAAAGCATTGTCTGTCACTATTTTCTGTCCTTTGGCAATATGCTTGCACAAGGCCACTTCGGTATAACCGCCTTCGCTCATCCCAGTGGTAACCTCATGGCGAGAGAAACTGTACTTGCCCGAACGGGGAGTGCCGTTGAGGGCAAAGATATAACTCTTTCCGTCTGAATGTACAATGGCCTTGTCGGGCAATGTATTGCATACCTGTCTGCCTGTAGCAATTTTGCCTGTGACAAACATTCCGTCAAAAAGGCGCGCATCTCTTTTGGCATCGAGTTTGACATGTACGGCAACACTCTTGGTACCGTCATTGAAATACTCGTTCATACCATACACGTGCCCAGCCACATTCACTCCCGGCTTATTGGTAAGCGAAAGGAGCACCTTGTTACCTACCCTTACCTTATTAATATCCTTTTCGAAAACATTCAGGTCACATTCCACGGCTCGGTTGTTACGGATTTTCATAAGCGGAGTCTGCATGTCTGCATAACTGCCAAGCGATGCTGTAATTTGTGTTACTGTGCCGGAAATGGGTGCTCGGAGGGGGAACACACAGGTAAACTTGCCCTTGCCGACCTCTCCTGTACGGATACCCAATTGCGAAAGTTGCTTGCTTAACCCTGTCACCCTGGCATGGGATATCTGGTACTCCTTACGCGTCTGTTGCAAGTTTCGCTTGACACCGGCACCGTTTTGGGCAAGACTCTCCTGACGTTCCATTTCCAAACGGGCCATCTGCATCTCCTGGAATGCTGTAAAATATTCCTTCTGCAACGAAACGACATCTGTATTCTCTACCATGGCGACCACCTGGCCCTTGGCAACTCTCTCTCCTTCGTTGACAAGTATCCGCTTTACGATACCGCCCATGAGGGAAGATACGTCCCCGATACTCTGCGCCCTCAAAACCAACGATCCCGTAACCTGAATCGTGGCATCTATCTCACGGTTCTTTACCTCGTCCATCTTCAGATCGACTGTATTTACCTGTTTTGCCGTCAGAGGGATGTCGGCAAACTCCTCCTCGTCATGGACGTGCCCTTCATCTGAATGTTCTGCATCAGGATGTTCTGCATGAGAGACTGCATCATGCACATCTGCATCCGACGAATCGGTGTCGCCACAAAAATAGGAGAAACCGACAACTGCCAATACTGTTACAGCCACGACAAATAAAATTCTTTTTACGTTTTGCATCATTCTTCTTTTTCCATTGATAAGTAATCGTCAAAAAAACAACATGGTACTTCTCAGTTATTACTACATGAAAATCTCTTTGTCCCTAAGAGAAATCTCCGTACGGTGACACCGTATGTGCGTACGGTGACACCGTATGTACGTTCAGCGACACCGTACGGCGGTTCGGTGACACGGAACGGAGATTTCAAGTACATGAAACGGAGATTTCAAGTACACGGAACGGAGATTTCGGGTACAAAGATACCAAAAGGTTGATGCAACGCAGTTGCAAACAACCAGCAAGACGGCATACCTTGCATACGGCTTGTATGAAAGTTGCCCTATAGAAAATCAGGAAAAAGAAAGTACGGGAGGCCCCCTACGTAGAAGTGTCTTTATCGCGACAAGCGACAAAGGCATAGTGTGTTTCTGCCACAAAACAGCAGCAAGCCCACAAGGCAAAATATAAAAGTCGGCAGAAAGCAAGGCAAAAAACAGCTTTCCTTCTGCCACATTGTCTTTAACAACAATATGCGATGCCTTGACCTTGACAAGGGAAAGGTGCATCTGGTGTATCTGACACCCTTCCCTTTCACCGTCATGATGCGCTGTATGTTCATCGTTTATATGCCCGTCCTTAGCACATTCCTCCATAGCCATACATATGCGCTGGTAGTGGTGATGATGCATCACCACCGTGGAGAGCAACACACCTAATGTCGCAGTCCATATAGCAAATATGTAGAATCGGCGCCGCATTTTAGACTATTACGGCTACAAAGGTAAAAAGAAAATATGAAAAAGGAACAAAAACGACAATGATTCTTTGTAAAATCGCTAACAAACAGCAGAGGGTGTACCCAACGGTACACCCTCTTAAGCAAATCTATACTTTAACCCGAAGCTACGAAAATAGAAGATTACTCCGCAGCTTAAGGCATCAAGTTCTGTATTCGTTCCCGACAATTGGTCAAGAGAGAAACAGCAAACCTCTATTCCTCAAAAAGAAGTTAGTTGTTTGCCGAACCACCGACAATATCGAGAAGTTCGTTGGTAATAGCCTGTTGACGACTCTTGTTGTACTGCAAGTTGAGCGTACGGAGCAGTTCGTCGGCATTGTCTGTTGCCGTCTGCATGGCCACCATTCGTGCTGCATGTTCACTTGCCTGACTGTCAAGCAAAGCGGTATACACCATCAGATGCAACAACTTTGGCACCAAAGCCCTGAGAACTGTTTCAAGATCCGGCTCGACAATAAAGTCATCGTTGAGCGGAACGGCCTCTTCAACAACTCTCTTCTCCGTGACGTGCTTGTTGCGCAGATATTCCTGAGCCTTGGCCGTTATAACATGAGAGGTCAAGTCGCGGTCATTGTCCTCGCCGATGGCCTCGGTAGAGAGGTCGATTGGCAAAAAGGTCTTGCGCGTGAGAATCTGCGAACCAGCACTCTTGAAATGGTGATAGATAAGTTCTACCTTGTCCATTTCACCTGCAACATACTTCCGTCCAAGTTCACGCGCTATTTCGGTACACTCAGCAGGATTGGGTTTCTCGGCAAGTTCGGTAAAGTCACCTCCCGATTTCAAACCTAACTTCTGTACCTTTTCAGCCACCTTGCGCCCGACAGGATATACGGTTATGTCGTCAATGCCTTGAGCCTTATACTCTTCCACTGCCTGTATCATCATCTTGATGACATTGGTATTGAAACCACCACACAACGAACTGTTGGAACTGAATACAACAAGAGCCACACGATTGGTATGCTTGTGCTGTGTCTCAAACTCCTTGAGAACAGAAGGCGTACTGACCAGAAAACTCTTGAGGATATGCTCCAGCATATTCTCGTATGGCAACATATTCTGAATCGCCACCTGTGCGTGGTGCAGTTTACTAGATGCCACCATCTTCATGGCACTCGTTATCTTGCGGGTGCTGTTGACACTTGCAATGCGAGTCTTTATCTCTTTTAACGACGGCATAGGCTATTATGCTTTATATTGTCCTGCTACATTGGCCATAGTTTCCTCGACCACCTTTACGGCATCGTCTGTAAGCTGACCGCTTCCCAATGTATCTATTACATCGGCATGCTGGCTGCGCATGGCATCCAAGAACTGGTCCTGACACTCGCGAACCTTCTCCATCGGCACATCGTGCATGAGTCCATGCACACCGCAGTAAAGGATTGCAACCTGCTCACCTACGGGCATAGGACGGTACTGTGGCTGAATCAAGAGCTGGTCGTTCTTGCGACCACGATCCAACGTCATGGCGGTAACGGCATCCATATCGCTCGAGAACTTGGAGAAAGACTCCAACTCACGATACTGGGCCATATCAATCTTCAGGGTACCTGCCACCTTCTTCATACTCTTGATCTGAGCAGATCCTCCCACACGGGATACCGAAATACCCACATTGATGGCGGGACGGAAACCCTGGTTGAAGAGGTCGGTCTCCAAGAATATCTGACCGTCTGTGATGGAAATTACGTTGGTAGGAATGTAGGCCGAAACGTCACCTGCCTGTGTCTCGATGATAGGAAGCGCAGTCAATGAACCGCCACCCTTCACATGACCCTTCATGCACTCAGGCAGGTCGTTCATCTGTTCGGCAACCTCCTGCTGGTCGTTGATACGTGCGGCACGCTCCAACAAACGTGAGTGGAGATAGAACACGTCACCGGGATAAGCCTCACGTCCAGAGGGACGGCGAAGAATAAGAGATACTTCACGATAGGCAACGGCCTGCTTGCTCAGGTCGTCATAAACGACAAGAGCAGAGAAACCGCGGTCGCGGAAATACTCGCCGATGGCTGCACCTGCAAAAGGAGCATAATACTGCATGGCTGCAGGATCGGCAGCACTTGCACTGACGATGATGGTGTAAGGCAATGCACCATGTTCCTTGAGATTCTGTACCAATGCGGCAACAGTAGAAGCCTTCTGGCCGATAGCTACATAGATACAATAAACAGGTTTGCCTGCCTCATAGAAACTCTTCTGGTTGATAATGGTATCTACAGCAATGGCTGTCTTGCCTGTCTGACGGTCACCAATGATCAATTCGCGCTGTCCACGACCTATAGGAATCATGGAGTCGACAGCCTTCAGACCGGTCTGGAGAGGTTCCTTAACGGGCTGGCGGTATATTACACCGGGAGCCTTTCGGTCGAGAGGCATCTCGAAGGAGTCGGACAAGTCAATATCGCCCAAACCGTCAATAGCCTGACCTAGAGGATTGACAACACGTCCGAGAAAGTTGTCGTTCACACGGATGGAGGCAATGCGGTGCGTACGCTTTACGCTCTGGCCTTCCTTGATGCCAGCCGTAGGTCCGAGCAACACGCAACCCACGTTGTCCTCTTCCAAGTTCATGACGATGGCCATAGTGCCGTTCTCGAACTCAAGAAGTTCGTTAGCCTCTGCGTTGCGAAGACCATAGATGCGGGCTACACCGTCGCTGACAGTAAGCACGGTACCTACCTCGTCGAACTTCTCAGAGCTGTTAACCTCTTGGAGTTGCTGGAGAAGCACTTCTGACACCTCACTTGGTTTAATTTTATCTGACATTGTTATTTACTTTTAATGATTACTTTTTGAGCTGTGCAAGAATGCTGTTGAGTTTTGACCTTACACTTGCATCCATCCGGTAAGTATCATACTCGAGGATAAAACCACCGATAATGTCGGGATTCACCTCGGTCTTGAACTCTACAGTTCCTTGCGACCTAGCCTCTACCATTCTGCGCATCTTGTCCTCTGTTTCCGGACTGACAGCAGTGGCAGTTGTAAGTTTACCGCGGATGATGTTCTTCTGTTTCCTGTAAAGAGTGATATACGAAGCAGCCATGAATTGCAGGGTGCTTTCCCTACCCTCTCTCAGTACAAGTGCGACAAACTTTTTACTCAACTCTGAAGGTTTTTCACCCAATGCAGTAATGAGCAGAGTCTGTTTCTTGTCTTTGGGGAGCATAGGATTGTCTATCGTAAATCTCAGCTCAGGCACGTCGAGATAACTCTTGTAGAGCGACTGCATCTCCTGATAAACCTGATCTTCGAGCTTCATGCCTAAAGCACTCTTGACAAGTGCCCTGGCATAACGCACCGATATTACACCTATATCCATAAGCTTTACTGTTTGTTGTCAGAAGCTACTTCATCCAGCAGCCGATTTATCATGTCCATCTGCGCTTTTTCACCGGAAAGCTTTTCGCGGAGAATTTTCTCAGCCACACTGACCGAGAGTTCTGCCACCTGTGTGCGGATGTCGCGAATGGCATTCTGCTTCTCTGTCTCTATCTGCGCCTTGGCATCAGAGAGCAGACGGGCACCCTCTTCGCGAGCTTTGTCCTGGGCTTTCTCTATGATAGCATCACGCGTCTCGGCAGCTTCCCTAAGTATGGCAGCCTGCTTCTCGCGTGCTTCCTGCAAGATGGATTCACCTTCTTTTTGGATATTGGCAAGCTTTTCGTTGGCCTCATGTGCCTTCTTCAAGCTCTCATCGATGAAAGCCTTGCGCTCCGTAACCATACTGATGATGGCCGGAAAGCCAAACTTCCAAAGGATGAGGAAGACGATGATGAAAACCAGGGTCATCCAGAAAAGCAAACCGCTATCAGGAATCAATAAATCCATATATACTGGTTAAAGTGTTACTTAAATGTTAAACCATCTCATACACGCTTTGCCACCTGCCCCCACAGGAGCAGGCAACGAAGAGCGGTGTATTACATGACAATGGCAAGAATAGCTATAATGACTGCGAAGAAGGCAACACCCTCGACCAATGCTGCTGCAATGATCATAGAAGAGCGAAGGTCACCCATCTTCTCCGGCTGACGAGCCATAGCGTCCATAGCCTGTCCACCGATACGACCAATACCTATACCTGCGCCTATTGCGGCAAGACCTGCGCCTACTGCGGCACCTAACTTTGCAACTTCTGCTGCCAATAAAAGTGATAACATAATCTTAAAGTTTAAGTTGTTAATATTTTCTTGTTAATTGTTTTATACTTAGACAAAGCCTCATAAATGCATAGCCATACATTACTTGGCCACCTCCGGTTCAGCCTCGTGGACATGAGCCAGAGAGATGAATACTGCACTCAACATGGTGAACACCAATGCCTGAATGTAGCTTACCAACACTTCGAGGAGCATCATAAACGCACTCATCGCCACACTGACCACTGTCATGCCTGATCCTGCCAAATAATTGGCCACTGCATTTTCGCTGATGTTGAACATGATGAAAATGATGGCAGCAAAGCTCAAGGCTATGGCGTGCCCGGCCATCATGTTGGCAAAGAGACGGATAATGAGCGCAAGGGGTTTGGTAAAGATTCCGAACAGCTCGATGAACGGCATCAAGGGTACAGGGACCTTCAGCCATGTAGGCACTTCGGGCCAGAATATCTCTTTCCAATACTCCTTGGTTCCGGTAAAGTTAGTGATGAGAAACGTAGTCACACCAAAGAAACAAGTGCAAGCTATATTTCCCGTCAGGTTACCACCTCCAGGAGGGAAAGGAACGATACCCATGATGTTGGCTACAAAGATGAAGAAGAAACAGGTAAGAAGCCAGGGGGCATACTTGGGTGCTTCCTTTCCGAGGGTAGCCTTGATTACGTCATCATAGACAGACATGATGAACATGTGCATCAATCCGACAAATCCTTTAGGAGCAGGATCGTCCACCTTGTGCTTGCGGCACCAGCGTGCCGGAACCAACACACATACAAGCAGGATTACTGCATCTATGAAGAGCACACATACCGTCTTGGTGATAGAAAGGTCAAGGGGTCTGACCTCCTCATTGCCTACTTTCTCTACTATCTTGTTGGGATTGCTTGCAGCATCGCCATTCTTGATAACGAGGTTATAAGGGCCGGGGCGGTCACCATTGGCATCTCTTTCTTCACTGAACTCACTGCTGGAAAACACATGCCATCCCTCAGTGGTCTTCACAATGACAGGCAGGTGTATCACAACGCGGTGATTGGCTACCGTTGTAACATGCCATTCATAAGAATCCTTGATATGACCCCACAATATCTCTTTTACATCGATGTTCTCTTTCGCTGACACCTGTAAAGGAGTCATTGTAAACAGCAGCACCGCCATCAAGAGGAATTGTTTGAGATATTTCATATTCTGAAGTTTTATTATTAATACTGAGCCTATTACTGCATTATGACAGACGGCTCTTTTTCTCTATCCTGACGAAGTAAATACAGTCAAAGACGAGCGTCACTACATAGAAAAGCATGAAGATGGCGGTAAAGCCGACGATATCCGACTTGTCGCACACCAGCACATAAACGAGGAACACCAATGCAGCAGCCATCATCTTCAGTACCGATGCTGCCAAGTAAAACTTGGCGAGATTGGACGGAGAAGATTTCGCTACGGCAAGCCAACACGCTCCATAAGCAGTATTGCATACAAGAGAGAATATGGCACTTACGCACAAAGGGGTTACTACCTGGCCAATGATGTTGTCGCATTGCAACGATATCCGGCATGCCAGAAGTATGGCGAGCACCAGCCCTGCTGTAAGCCAGAGAGATATCTGTCGGTATCTATGGGCTATCTGTTTGGGCTGACGCACCTCCTGCGACCGCGAAGCCAACTTTTCCTGTTCGCCATGTATTGCCATCACCTTTTTTCTTTTCTAAATTTCTGCGTGACAACTACACTTCGACACAAAGGTTCACTTCGTTTTTCTTCACTTCCACGAATCCGCCCTTGATGTCCATCTGCTGTTTACCCTCGCCAGTAGCGTATTCCACCGTCCCCACTTCAAGTGAAGAGATGATAGGCGCATGGTCTTTCAGTATCTCGAACGAACCGAGTGTACCGGGGACCAGAACGCTGTCTACGTCACCTTGGAAGACTATTTTCTCAGGAGAAACGATCTTTAGCTTTAACATAATCCTTTTGTTTTGAATGCTGAATGCCAAGTGTTGAATGTCGAATATAATTGTTGAATTATGAATTCCTTACATGTTGCTCACAAACTTTGGAATCATTAGTCTTCACTTTACGTTCATCACTCTTCACTTTTCATTCTTCACTTAATATAGATTATCCCTGTGCGGCTGCAAGCAGTTTCTTGGCCTTCTCCTTGACATCTTCGATGGTACCGACATTGAGGAAAGCCTGCTCTGGCAGGTCATCTACCTCACCGTCAAGAATGGCATTGAATCCCTTGATAGTATCCTCAATTGGCACCATGACACCCTTCAAACCGGTAAACTGCTCGGCTACCGTAAACGGTTGGCTCAAGAAACGCTGAACACGACGTGCACGGTTCACGGTCAACTTGTCCTCGTCGGAGAGCTCGTCCATACCCAAGATGGCAATGATATCCTGCAACTCGTTGTAACGCTGCAGCAACTGCTTTACACGCTGGGCACAATCATAATGAGCCTTACCGACAATCAGCGGGTCAAGGATTCGTGAAGTAGAGCCCAATGGGTCTACGGCCGGATAGATACCGAGAGAGGCTATCTTACGAGAAAGTTCGGTAGTGGCATCCAAATGGGTAAACGTTGTGGCTGGTGCAGGGTCCGTCAAGTCATCGGCCGGCACATATACAGCCTGTACGGAAGTGATAGAACCATTCTTGGTAGAAGTGATTCGCTCCTGCATGGCACCCATCTCTGACGCCAATGTAGGCTGGTAACCTACGGCAGAAGGCATACGTCCAAGAAGTGCGGACACCTCAGAACCGGCCTGCGTGAAACGGAAGATATTGTCGATAAAGAACATGATATCGGCAGCTTCACCGTTCTTACCGCCATGGTCACGGAACTCTTCAGCCACAGTAAGACCAGACAATGCCACAGAGGCACGTGCCCCTGGAGGTTCGTTCATCTGACCATAGACAAGCGTAGCCTGACTCTTGGCCAGCTCTTCCTCGTCAACAAGCGAGAGGTCCCATTTACCCTCTTCCATGGCCTTCTTGAACTTCTCGCCATACTTGATAACACCAGACTCAAGCATATCGCGGATCAAGTCGTTACCCTCGCGGGTACGCTCACCGACACCGGCGAATACCGAGTATCCGTTGTGTCCCTTGGCAATATTGTTGATAAGTTCCATAATAAGAACCGTCTTGCCCACACCGGCACCGCCGAAAAGACCGATTTTACCACCTTTCATATAAGGCTCGAGCAAGTCGATGACCTTGATACCCGTGGCAAGCATCTCTTTGTGCGTAGACAGTTCATCGAACTTAGGGGCTTCGCGGTGGATGGGGTATGACCCAGCCATATCCAACTCCTTCATACCGTCGATAGGCTGACCTATAACGTTCATCATACGACCCTTGATCTGCTCACCTGCCGGCATCGTAATCGGGTTGCCCGTAGAGACCACTTCCAGACCACGCTGCAAGCCGTCCGTATTGTCCATAGCCACACAGCGAACAGTATCTTCGCCGATGTGCTGCTGTACCTCCAAGACCAAATCCCGTCCGTCCGGACGTTTCACTTTAAGTGCATCGTAAATCTTTGGAAGCACCTTCTCGGGGTTTTCGCCCTTGACATCGAAGTAAACATCGATAACAGGGCCGATAATCTGAGAAATGCGACCGTTAATTTGTGACATAAGCTATTCGTTTTTATTGTTGTTGTTTGGCGGCCTTGAATAGTGCCGTCCATGTTGTTTCAGTAAATTTCTGCCATAGCCTTCTTTGCGGCTGTGCGATTGCAAAAGTAACAAACATTATCGGAAACTCCAAATCCTATCAGAGTTTTGTTCGTTTTTTACCCATTTTTAGCGTGAATTGGACAAAACTGTATACCCACGCTCTCCATTGCTACAGCCGTTAAGAGATACACGCGAAAGACGACTTAGATACTCAATTCATCGAGTACTTTAATCAGTTTGCGGTCGAACGGTTTGTCTGAGCGTATGGCCTCTGACAAGGGGACGTAAACCACCTCGTTATTGCGCACGCCTATCATCACATTGCGCTGTCCCTGCATAATGGCTTCGATGGCTCCACAACCAGTACGCGATGCAAGAATACGGTCACGGGCTGATGGTCGACCTCCACGCTGCAGGTGACCGAGAATGGATACACGCACATCAAACTCGGGGAACTCCTTACGGACACGGTCTGCATAGTAGAGGGCACCGCACTTGGGACTCTCGGACACGATAACGATACAGCTCTTCTTGGACTTGCGGATACCACGTTCCATAAACTGAGCCAACTGGTCAACGTCTGTACTGTCTTCCGGTATGATGGCTGCCTCTGCACCACTGGCAATGGCACTGTTCTGAGCGAGGAAACCGGCATCACGTCCCATCACCTCGACAAAGAAGATACGCTCGTGGCTTTGTGCAGTGTCGCGTATACGGTCCACACTCTCCACAATGGTATTCATCGTAGTGTCGTAACCGATGGTGTTGTCCGTGCCGTAAAGGTCGTTGTCGATGGTACCGGGCAGACCGATGCAGCAGATGTCATACTCCTGTGCGAAGTTCATGGCACCTGTCAGCGAACCGTTACCGCCGATGACAACAAGCGCGTCAATCTCTTCCTTCTGTATGTTCTCGTATGCCTTTTGCCTTCCCTCCTCGGTCATGAACTCCTTGGAACGGGCCGTCTTCAGGATAGTACCGCCTGTACCGATGATGCCACTGACATTCTCTGTGGTAAAATCTTTTATCTCGTCGTTAATCAGTCCGTCATATCCACGGAATATTCCCTTTACCTTGAAACCGTTGTAGATAGCCGAACGCGTAACCGCACGGATAGCTGCATTCATACCGGGAGCATCACCTCCGGAAGTCATGATTCCTATTGTCTTAATCTTTGCCATAACTATACCTTTTTTTATATATACCTTTAATTATTTATATTGTCTATACTCAAAACCTGATAACTGTTGTACCGATGTGCCCCGCAGGTGCGTCAAAAGCACGACTGCATAACCCACATCACAGCGAGGCCAAGGCAGCCTCCTATCAACGCCATCCAGCCTACATTGCGAAAGAACCACCCCACATGCATTCGTTCCATCTTCATGAGGGCAAGTCCGCTGACTGTTCCGACACTGAGGATATTGCCGCCTGCCATGATACAATACACTATGATTTTCCAATACATACCGTTACAACCATAAAAACCGGCTGCCTCTGGGGCTATGCCCCCCACAACAGGCACATCCGGTAACGAGAAGAAGGCCATTGCTGTGGCAAAATTGTCGAGCACCATACTGAACAAGCCCGACAAAACACCCGCAATCCATATATTGGCAGAGCCGCCCGACATATAATCGGCAAAAACTTCAAAAGCACCAGTCTCCTTCACTACCCCCATGGCAAGCATAATACCCATGACAAAAAGTATCATCTGGACAGACCCATACTGCATAACCTTAGGTGTACGCCGTTCTGCCATGGCATCCATATTCATGAGTTTGCGGTTGAATATTTCATTGACAATCCACAATACACTCAAAACACAAAGTGCCCCAAGGAAAGGACTCAGCTTCGTGATATTATGAAATGTGGGGATAAACCAAAGTCCACCTATTCCGACAAAAAGCATGACCAGTCTCTGCCATACGTTAAGCCGGGTATCGTCACCACGATAAGGCATCACTATCCATTCGGTATCCACCCTTTCAGGAAGTTTTCTTGACAAAAGCCACGTTGGCACCAACCAGGCCACAACGCAAGGCAACAGCATAGACATAGAGAAGCGCGTAGCCGTCACCATTCCCCCGTTCCATAGAACAATCCCCTCAGGATTCCCTATCACAGTGAAAGCGCCACCGCAATTTGCGGCCAACAGAATGGCACTGCCG
Source organism: Oscillospiraceae bacterium (assembly GCA_963624905.1). Classification (GTDB taxonomy): domain Bacteria; phylum Bacteroidota; class Bacteroidia; order Bacteroidales; family Bacteroidaceae; genus Prevotella. Next base: position 40,157 of record CAVFRG010000007.1, on the reverse strand, counting down.
TAAAAAAGCCTCTGCCGTCTACTTGTCACTACCCCATGCATAACGGTAAGCATCATCACTGTGGTAGTAAGGTTGTCAAGGTTGGCTGAAATAAGGAAAGTCACTACCGCCAACGTCCACAACATCTTGCGGCTCTTCCTGGTGCGTAAGAGCTGGCGTATAAAATCGAAACAACCGTTGTTGTCGAGAATCTCCACGATGGTCATCGTGGCCAATAGGAAGAGTACGATTTCTGCAGCCCTTCCCACATAAGGCAAGAATATATGACGGGCTATGAAGGTTTTGACCGTAACACTGTTTTCGGGAATGATATTCCATGCGTCAGCATGCAGATAATGCGAAAAGTCATAAGCATGCTGACTCGTGACAAAATCCATACCGAAACAAATGTAGAGAACCCATCCTGCCGTACCTGCGAAAATCGCCACGGCAGCTCGGTTCACCTTGGTAATGTTTTCCGTTGCTATCAGAATACATCCCAGAAGCAATATGGACACAATGACTATCGTCATACACGCTATCTTAACGTTTCAGCGGCAAAGATAACAAATATTCTGAAATTACGTACAATGTGAACGATTTTTTATATCCGTTTAACGGAAAAGTAATGTTTTTGCCATCTTTTGCTGTATGTTTTGCTTTTTGAAGGTTGCAAAAAAGTGCTTGCCTTACTATGGCAGCCGATTCAGCCTTTTCCGAATCCAATAGTAGATGCGTTCTTGTGTCCAAAATATTTTCCATCCGATGACGTATGGCAGGTAAGGAGACTGAAACGGAACATACCCTAGCTTGTAATGATTCCTTGCCTTGAGCCTGTTTGTCTCTATTCCTTTCCATGTTTCTCTGATGATTTCCATGCCTTTTTTCAAATCTGCCTTGTTTAATCGCTGCGCATGTTGCTGGGCAAACAAGCATAGTCCTATTAAGTTCACCCATCGGCAGTTTTCATATTCGTCGAGGATGTTCTCTTCTGCATGAAGAGCCAACAACTGTTGCTTCATGCTGCGGTTTGCCTTCAGGAAGTCGAATCGACGCAAGGTTATCTGATGGGTCACTGACCCTTCATGCTGGCGATAAAAATAAAGGGCGTTGCTGTTTGCTACCTTTCTGGCGGAGAAATAGTGCAGGTGTGTGATGTTTTCATCACTATATGAGTGCGACGAGTCATCGTATGGAAAACGTTTGTGAATGCTGGTTCGTACAGCGTAGATGCCATGGATAGCCCATGTCAAACTTTTCTCAAAGGCTTCCTTACCAGGCATGGTCTCAAAATCAAGCATGTCATAGTCGTGTATCTCGCCTGTTGGCTCGCTGTATCTGCAACGGAACAATACACAGTCTATCTCTGTGTCACTTTCAAATTTTTGGACGATGGTTGCTAGTGAATTTGGGGCAAACCAATCGTCGCTGTCTAGAAAACAGGTGTATGTGCCCATTGCTCGTGCCAAGGCAATGTTGCGCGCCTTTGCTAGTCCCCCATTCTCTTCCAAATGCACTATCTCGATGCGCCTGTCTTTTTGGGCATACTCCTGTAGGATTCCCCATGTGCCATCGGTAGAGGCATCATCCACACAGATGACTTGGATTTCCCGAAGGGTCTGTCCCACCAAGGAATCCAAACACTCCCGAAGATACGCTTCGGTATTAAATACAGCGACAAGAACTGAAACTTTAACCACGATGCAAACGTTTTTTGATTTTAATGATGATACGCTCCCACAGATGAGACTTGGAATGGAGTATCTGGATGGAAATGCCAAGACTTACAAAGCCGAGCAACAGTCCTGTCACCCAATAAAAAACTCCTGTGAAAGCAAGTGTAACGAGATATGCCACAAAACCCAATGGCAGTTGTATGCAGGCATAGAGCAATACTTCCCTCGACAAGTGGTAGCGATACCGATGCCACATATAGGTCAGCACCAAGAGCAGATTTGCTATTCCTGCGACCAACAAGGCGATACCAGTGCCGGCCAGTTTGAGGTAATGGTAGCCTGCCACCACAAGGATGACGATAAGAACATCATATACCAACTCTACAAACAGGTATGACTTGCTGTCACCTTTAGAGAGCGAAATGTATTCGATAGGTAGGGTGATAGCTCGGAAATACATCGCCAACACGGTTATCTTCATCATTCCCATCATAGGCATGAACTTGCCGCTGTAAAGGAGGGGCAAGAGGATGGGTGCTCCTACCATGAAGAAAACCAAGAGTGGCGATACCAAGAGCAATGATACTTCTATCTGGCGATTGGCAACCAAGTTGAGCGACTCGCCCACTCCATGAATCGAAGACAAGCGAGGAAAATAATCAGTCTCCATCGCCTGAAACACCATGCCAGCGTATGTCATTGTCATCATATAACCTGCGTTATACAAGCCTACCGCCTCCAGGTCGCCCACTTTGTTGAGGTAAGAACGAATGATAAACTCCGCCCCACTTCCCAAGATGCCAGCCAATACGAAGGCGGTGCCTAGCTTGACCATCCCCATACCCTCGCCTATAATCCGCTTGTTGCTGGAGATATGCAATGGAAAAAGCTTGTAAGAATAGCCGATGGTAAGCAATAACTGTATGAGGCCGATGATGATGAGCGATGGCACGATGGCACTCTCACGCCAAATGACGTAAAGGGGAATGGAAGTGACCAAAGCTCCTATGATACCATAAACAGGAAGCACAGCGAGATGGTGTAACTGTCTAGTACCTTTCAAGATAGCCAACTCGCCTCCCATGATGGCGCCCATGGCGACAACAGGAGAAAGCAAGATGAAATGGAGCGTGTGGTCGCCCCAAGTGAACGTCCATCTGTTGAGCAACGGACTGAACACCATACAGATAAAACAGCCCAGCAATGCCGTGAGCAAGCTCCATGTACGTATCAGTTTGACGATATGGCTCACTTTCGTCTCGTCACCTTGTTCGTAAGCTTCTGATATTTCTCTGACCGCACTCACGGAAATGCCGAAGTTGGTAGAGTCAGAGACAAGTTTGATAGTACTATTGAAAAGCGACATCAGTCCCATACCCGACGGACCAAGAATCATCGCCACAAGTTTGTTGCGTATGATTCCGATGAGGATATTAAGTCCTTGTACACCGCCAAAGATGCCAGTGTATTTCAGGATATGGGAATAACTGTTGTCTTTTTCTATTTTTTCCATTCGCCTTAGGCAGATTTTTTGTCCTAGAACATTTCTTTATGATAATATAACGACAAAATCACGGTTTTATTATATTTTGCATAGTAGGCTTTTTCACCGTCCCTTTACCCACTTTCATATCTGCGTCGGGAGGAAAAACTTTTTCCGTCGGGACGCAGATTTTTTCCCTCCCGGCGCAAGAAAAAAATCTGTCGACAGGAAAATGTTGGGAAATTATCATATATTTTTACAAAAACTAAAAAAGGCCAATTCCCCTAAGGGAGTCGACCTTTTTATACGTTCTTAATTCAAAAAGAAGATTAAGCCTCTGCGGGAGCCTCTTCTGCGTTCTCAGCAGCCTCAGCCTCAGCCTTGGCAGTAGCCTCAGCAGCCTTCTTGTCAGCCACCTTCTTGGCGATAGCCTCGTTGATCTTCTTCTCGGCCTCGAGTTCCTTGGCAGCAGCCTCTTTCTTAGCTTTAGCTACACCGTCAGCTACGGCAGTGTTCTTCTGGTCCTTGCCAGCCTTCCAAGCATCGAAACGCTTCTGTGCTTCAGCCTCATCGAAAGCGCCCTTCTTCACGCCACCCTTGAGGTGCTTCATCAGGTAAACGCCCTCACCCTTGAGGATGTTACGAACAGTGTCTGTAGGCTGTGCGCCAGTCTCTACCCAGTAAAGGGCACGCTCGAAATTCAAATCTACAGTAGCAGGATTGGTGTTAGGGTTAAACGAACCAATCTTCTCAGTAAACTTACCATCACGTGGTGCTCTTACGTCAGCGATAACGATACGGTAGAAAGCATAGTTCTTGCGACCGCCGCGCTGCAATCTGATTTTTGTTGCCATTTTTTGTTTTTTGTTTTATAAGGTTTGAATTTTATGCTGTCAACTCGTAACAGCCGTGCAAAGTTACGATTTTTCCAGATGATACACAAATCCGTAGTTCTCTTTTCTTATTTTTTAACGTATCCGATCTGCTGCCTTTACCAGTTTCTCGTCATCACCCACTCCTTTGCGTGCCATAGCGACAAGGATGATGCCTACTACAGGAAGACAAGCGCCGAACTGCATACCGAACTCACCTTCCACCTCGGGTATTTGCACCAAGCCCAGGAAGAGCAAGATATAGTCTACACACCACAAGCACGAAAAGAGGATTGTCACCGCACACAGCGTCATCTGCAAGGGGCGCTTGTTATACATGAAGATGGTAACTACGGAGAGCAAGGCTGCTACAGCATCCAATATAAATAAAGGTACGCACGTACCTATTATATTAATGGTGCCGTTATTTCCGCCCACCGTTCCGAGGTTATAAACCGTAGTGTCCAGTGCCATGCCCTTGGCAACAATGTGCCCTATAGGCAAGAAGAGGCACACGACGTATGCCACCACTGCAAGCAGGAGGAAAATGGTTTGTTTGCGTTGTATCATACCTGTTCTACCAGATTAGAAATCAAACGCATCATTCTGCTGTTGAACCTCCTTAGAAGGGTCGCGCCAGTAGATATTGTCCTCTACAAACTCTTCTGTAGCAAGGAGTGTAGGCTTGGGCAGTTTCTCGTAATAGCGAGAGATTTCTATCTGTTCACGATTTTCAAACACCTCTTCCAACGAATCGTTGTACGAAGCGAACTCCTGCAGTTTCTTGCTCAGATCCTGCTTGATTTCCATTGCAATCTGGTTGCTTCGCTTGGCTATGATAGCCACACTCTCGTAAATATTGCCGGTCTCGTCACAAAGATCCATGATGTTGCGTGTAACGGTATTGACCGGTGCGTTTGACTTCTTGTAATCCATAGTTTTATTTATATTTATCCTTTATGCTATTGTTTAGTTGTTTTCCAGTCTACTGTAACTGTCATCGGGATGTTTTTTCTCGAACTCCTTGCATTTCTCGATATATTTCTCTGCCGTAGCACGCTCCTTCGAGTCAGGATATTCGTTGATAAATCCGTAACATTCATCTTCTGCATCCTGATAACGCTCCAACTGCTTGCTCTCAATACTCATCTTGGCAAGTTCATACTTTCCTTTCATGATCAGCACGGAGAAATCTTCGCGCTTGTTGCTGTAAGGATAGTCCTTCAGGGCATTTTGTGCTGTCACGATACATGCCTCATAGTTGTTTCCACCGTTGGTGCAGTTACCGAAATAGGTACCCATATCAAAATACAGTTTGGCGTTCTTGTACTCCTTTTCCACCAACAAGTCCTGCAATTCGAAGAGTCTGCCGGTAGCCTGCTTCTTTAATTTAGCATCGGGATAGAGGTCGAGATATTCCTGGAAAGCCGATATGGCCGAAACAGTAGTGGTCTGGTCGAGACGCGGTTCGGGCGCATTCATATAAAGGCTCTCTCCTACAAAATATTTGGCATTCTCAGCATATATGCCCTTTGGGTAGCTCTGATAATATTTCTTAAAATATTCTGAAGCAGTTTCATAGTCGCGCATACCGTATTCGGCCATGGCCAACATATACAGACATTCTTCTGCCTCAATACTGCCTTTCTTGAGCGTTACAAGTTCCTGCAACAGCATAACGGCACGGGAATATTTGCCCATGGCAAAACACTCCTTGGCATATTCGTATTTGAAGTTATAGTTGTCAGATTTGTAAACCTGATTAAACTGGTTGGTGCAGCCAGATAAAAGCAGCACCGCACAAGCCATGATAAAAACAGTTTTTCTCATTGTCATAATTTGAGTTGCAAAGTTACTCATATTTTGCCTATCTGCAAAGGAAAAAAATATTTTTTCGCAATTAATTTAGTCTTTATAACGAATATCGGGGCGTTTTTTGTACTTTTGCGTTCATGAATTTCAAACTGACATCCAAATACAAGCCCACAGGCGACCAGCCGCAAGCCATAGCCCGCCTCACGGAGGGCATCGAGAACGGCGATGAAGCACAGGTTCTGCTGGGCGTTACCGGGTCGGGCAAGACCTTCACCATGGCAAACGTCATTGCCAACACGGGAAAACCTACCCTCGTGCTCAGCCACAACAAGACGCTCGCCGCCCAACTCTATCAGGAGATGAAGGGGTTCTTCCCCGAGAACGCCGTGGAATACTATGTCTCTTACTACGACTATTACCAGCCGGAGGCCTACCTGCCCACCACCGACACCTACATTGAAAAAGACCTCGCCATCAACGAGGAGATAGACAAGTTGCGCCTGGGGGCTGTCTCCGCCCTGCTCTCGGGGCGCAGGGATGTGGTGGTAGTGTCGTCCGTCTCGTGCATTTACGGCATGGGGGGACCTGTGGCCCTGCAGGAGAACATCATCAAAATAAAGCAAGGGCAGACGCTGGACCGCAACGAGTTTCTGCGCCGCCTCGTTGACGCACTCTACGCCCGCAATGACATTGAACTGAGTCGCGGCTGTTTCCGCGTAAAGGGGGAAACGGTGGATGTCTTCATGGCCTACAGCGACAACGTACTGAGAGTAAACTGGTGGGACGAGGAGATAGACAGCATCGAGGAGGTGGACGCCGTGACGTTCCACAGGCTGGCCTCTTTCACCGAATACGAACTGTACCCTGCCAATCTTTTTGTCACCACGAAGGAGCAGACCGAGCATGCCATACGTATGATACAGGACGACCTGGTGGAGCGCGAACAGTTCTTCAGAGACTTGGGTGATCCCATCAGGGCACAGCGCATCAAGGAGCGGGTGGAATATGACATGGAAATGATCAAGGAACTGGGCCACTGCTCGGGCATAGAGAACTATTCAAGGTATTTCGACGGCAGGAAGGCGGGCGAGCGTCCCTATTGCCTGCTCGATTTCTTCCCAAAGGACTTTCTGCTGATGGTAGACGAAAGTCACGTGAGCATACCACAGATAGGCGCCATGTACGGCGGCGACAGGGCACGCAAGCAAAATCTGGTAGAATACGGGTTCCGTCTGCCTGCAGCTTTCGACAACCGCCCCCTTACTTTCGACGAGTTCCACTCTCTGCTCCACCAGACTATATACGTTTCTGCTACTCCAGCCGACTACGAGTTGAAGGAGGCTGAAGGTGTGGTGGTGGAACAGGTGATACGCCCTACCGGTCTTCTTGACCCAGAGATAGAAGTACGCCCAAGCGAGAACCAGATAGACGACCTTATGGACGAGATTCTCACTCGTATGGAAAGGGATGAGCGCATCCTCGTCACGACGCTTACCAAGCGCATGGCGGAGGAGATGACGGAATACCTGTTCAACCATAACGTGCGGGCCGCCTACATACACAGCGATGTTGCCACACTCGACAGGGTAAAGATCATGAACGACCTGCGAGCCGGAACATACGACGTACTGGTGGGTGTAAACCTGTTGCGCGAGGGTCTCGACTTACCTGAAGTTTCACTTGTTGCCATCCTCGATGCAGACAAGGAAGGATTCCTGCGCAGCCACCGTTCGCTGACACAGACGGCAGGGCGTGCCGCCCGCAATGTGAACGGCAAGGTCATCATGTATGCCGACAACATAACGGAAAGCATGCAGCGCACGATAGACGAAACGGAACGCAGGCGCACTATCCAACTGAAGTACAATGAAGAGCACGGGATAGTGCCCCGGCAGATAAAGAAGGCCATTGCATCAGCATTGCCGACAGGCAAAGATGCAGAACCGAATGTCACAACGTCACCCGCTTCCGCCCGTTATGTCTATACAGAACCGGAGTCTGCCACCATGGCTGCCGACCCGGTTGTACGTTCCATGTCTAAGGAGGAACTGCAGAAGAGTATCGCCAACACCACTTCCCTCATGCAACAGGCGGCAAAAGAACTCGACTTTATGCAGGCCGCCCAATACCGCGATGAAATCATCAGGCTACAGAAGGAACTGGAGGAAAAAGCCTGATTTCCATTTCGTGACGATAAAAAAGGTTCTTCCATAAATATGCGTAGACGCGGGATGTTCTACTATGCAAAAATAGCCTATATCTTGCTCCAGTCGACAGAGCGTATGAAGGCAAGTGTCTTTACCCAGTCGCAGTCTAGGCAGAACTGCACGGGGTAATCGTCCCGCCTGTAATAGGCCAGCGTCAGTTCGGTGTCCGTATCATTGAAAAGCTTGTGATTGACCGTCGCTTCCTTGAACAGGCTCTGCACCAGCGTCTTGTTGCGTTTCTTCGCTTCACCGAGGCGTTTGAGGAAGAGGGACACATACTGGTTCATGGCATAAGCCTGCTCGTTGAGGAACTTGATATTGGCATTGAACTTGGCGATGTCTACACTGTCCGAAAGCATTTCTGCGGGCTGCAGCACCTTGGAGCGCAGGTAAGTGGCAGCATCGTACTTGAACACCGCCACCTTTCTTACCTCCTTGCTCAGGGTCGTGTCATTGGTTGTGGCCTGCGACGTGCGCACTATCTCGTTGAGGACATCCTGTGCATGCACTGATGCTGCTGACACGCAGCATACAAAAAACAACAAAATCAGTTTCTTCATAAGACTTTTTCTTCTTGAGGTTAAGCGATTATCAATTGTGTCTCAACAGATACAGGCTATGGTCTATGCACGGAGGCAATTCCTCCTGGTAATGCGTTACCATGATGAGTGTTTTGCCACGACGACGGCAGAAAGCCTCGATAACATCCTTCACCAGCTGTCTGTTTCGGCAGTCCAGTCCGTGCAGCGGTTCGTCGAGTATCAGCAGTTCCGGGTCCTTCACAAAAGCGCGCGCCAGTAACACGAGGCGCTGTTCTCCGCTTGACAGGTGCAGGAAGCCGCGGTTCTCGAGTCCCTCAAGTCCGAAGACGGAGAGCCAGAAACGGCACTTCTCATAGTCAGCCTCGTCGGGACGCACGTAAAGTCCTACGGAATCCTTCAGACCACTTGCCACGATACGCACCGCCGGGAGGTCGCGCTGGTAAGAGCGGTGCAACTCGGGAGACACATAGCCTATATGCTTCTTGATGTCCCAGATACTCTCGCCGCTGCCTCGCTTGTTGCCGAAGAGAGAGATGTCACAGGCATAACTCTGCGGATTGTCGGCACACACCAGACTGAGCAATGTTGACTTGCCCGCTCCGTTCTGTCCGCTCAGCGCCCACCGCTCGCCGTTGAGCACGGTCCAGTCGAGGCTGTCCAGAATGGTACGCTCGCCATAGCGGATGCTCACCTTGTTCATACGTATCACCTCCTGCGCAGCATATTCGTTCTCGCTGTAGGGCAAAGCCACGATGGCTTGCTCCTTTTCCGGTGCCAGCATGCGGGCAGGAACAAGCTGGCGTGCATCCTGATACTGGCATACCGTGAGTTTGGGCAGCACCTTCATGTCGCGTACCTCTACCACATGCGTGATAAAGTCGGGTATGTCGTCCGTCTTGCTCAGCACCAGCATAACCTGCAGGGCGCGCTCACGCGACAATGTACCGAGCAACTCCTTCAACTGGTCGCGTGTACCGGCATCCAGACCGATGAACGGATTGTCCATGATGAGTACGCGCGGTTCGGAGAAGAGCGTGGCCGCCAGTTTGAACTTACGCAGTTCGCCGCTGGACAGCAGGATTATATATTTGTCGAGCAAAGGCTCCATGTGGAAGAGTTCGTAGATGTGGCGTTGCAGTTCCCGGCGCTGCAGTGTGTCTTCGCCCGCCATACGGAAAGCCTCCTCCAGTTTGTCGCCGACAAGAGGGGTACTCTCGTCTATCTCCAGTTGGTTCCAGCGCTGCTGCAGAAAATAGGTTCGGTCGTTGTCTCCGCCATAAGTATCCCTGAAGGTGATGTACTTGATGTTGTCGCTTACCAGAGGCTTGGTGCCTGGCGCAAAATCATAGCGAGGCATGTCGCCTATGAGCGGATGCCTGCCCACTATCATGTCCACGAACATGGACTTTCCACTGCCGTTGTCGCCTACGATGGCTATATGCTCTCCGTCGCATGCCGTAAAGTCGACAGGCTCTGCCATACGCCATTCGGGCATGCGCGTGATACCTTTTTCTATCTGTATGATATTCTGCATTGTTGTGTCTGTGTTTTGTTTCTACTTTCCTGCCACACGCGACTGGTTCTTGAGGGCAAAGTCCTTCCAACTGCTGTAGTGCTTGCCCACCGACTCGGGACGCCCCATCTGCAGGAAGTGGCAGTAGGCTGCCCCCAGTGCATCGGTGGCATCCATAAACTTGGGCATGTCCTTCTCGTCTATTTTCAGCATGCGCTGCAGCATAGCTGCTACCTGCTCCTTGGAGGCCTGCCCCTGTCCCGTAATAGCCATTTTTATCTTCATCGGCGCATACTCGTGGATGGGCACATCGCGCTGTATGGCAGCGGCAATGGCTACCCCTTGCGCCCTGCCCAACTTGAGCATACTCTGCACGTTCTTGCCGAAGAAGGGAGCCTCGATGGCCATCTCGTCGGGCAGGTACTCGCCGATGATGCCCGTCACCCGTTCGAATATCTTGCCCAGACGCAGGTAGGGGTCACCCTCCTTGCGCATGTCTATCACCCCCATTACCACTAGCTGTGCCTTGTTGCCCGTAACGCGTATCACCCCATACCCCATCACGTTTGTTCCGGGGTCTATACCGAGTATTACCTTCTCCGCATTCATGTGTGCCGGCCTTGCTGTTGTCATCGGTCCATGTAGGGATTGTGGGCCAGTTCCTCGCCTATGGTAGTCGCCTCACCGTGACCGGGCAGCACGCGGGTCTTGTCCGGCAACTGGGCCAGGAGGCGCAGGCTGTTGATGATTTGGAACATCGAACCGCCCGGAAAGTCGGTACGCCCTATACTGCTGCTGAACAGGGTGTCGCCCGTGAAGGCGACAGCCTCCTCTTCGCAATAGAAGGTAACGGAACCTTTGGAATGGCCGGGGGTAGGCATCACGAGGAAGGAGTGGTTGCCGAATGTTATCTGCTCGTCGTCCTCAAAGAAGTGGCCTATGGCCGGGAAGGTATCTTCTATCTTCATCTGATAGAACGACTCGGCCTGCCCTGTCAGGTTCTTCATCAATTTCTCGTCACCGGCACTTACCTCGGGCTTGAGTCCGAACGTCTGGTATATGGTGTCGTTGCCGAAGTTGTGGTCCAGATGGCCATGGGTAACGAGCAGGTGCACAGGCTTGAGACAGTTGTTGCGTATATGGTCCACGATGGCCTTACGCTCTTCGGGGAAATAGGCGCCGCAGTCTATGATGACGCACTCACCCGTTTCGTCGCTCACAACATAGCAGTTCTCTGAGAGCATGTTGCATTGGAATCTATCTATCTTTATCATTGTTTTTCGTTTGTGTTCTTTTGTCACTGTCTTATGCCGGCACGTATACCAGTTGCTTGTCCTGCGCAAACCACTCCTCGTCGTAGAACGTGCTGAGCGGCGTTATCTCCGCTACACGAGCATACTGTTTCAACTCTTCCTGCAGGTTGCCGCCCTTCAGACACAGTAGTCCGTTGGGCAGTGCGTTCTGCTGTTCCATCCTGAAGTTCTTGCGGATTATCTTCATCAGGTCGGGCAACAGCATGACGGCACGACTAACCACAAAATCGTATTTTCCGGTCTCCTCCTCGCCCCTCAGGTGCTCAGCCTTCACGTTCTGCAGTCCGAGGGCTGTAGCTACCTCGTTGCACACCTTTATCTTTTTTCCCGTACCGTCTATGAGTTTGAACTGGCACTCGGGGAAGAGGATGGCAAGGGGTATGCCGGGGAATCCTCCTCCGCACCCGAAGTCGAGGATTCTTGTGCCCGGTGTAAACCGCACCGCCTTGGCTATTGCCATGGAGTGCAGCACGTGGTGTTCGTACAGATTGTCTATATCCTTGCGACTAATGACATTTATCTTGGCATTCCAGTCTCTATAGAGGGCATTCAACTGTGCCACCTGTTCCTTCTGCCTTTCGGTAAGTTCCGGGAAATATTTCTCGATGATGTCCATTCTTCTTGTTCTTTCTAATAATATGCAACTGCAAAGTTACGCTATTTTTCGGGAAAAACGCCCCTTTCACTGAAAATTAAGGCAACTTTCTTTGCATTTAAGCCACACACTGCACATACTATGATTTAACTGAGTGGTACGGCGAGGGTGCCGTAACTCCTAGAGGAATGTTCGATTTTTACATCAAACCAAGGCAAAAGTGTTCGATACAAGAACAAAAATAACCTTTTTAGTTAATAACCGCAAAATAGATTAAGATTTATTTGCAACATATTGTTGTTTTATATACCTTTGCCCTCGAATTAGAAAGCCAAGTCTGATGGCACATGGTTTCGGCAGTGCGGAGAAATATCCGCACAATCGTAAAAGGTGAGAAAGAAATGGTCTGCGGCAACATTATATAATTAGGAATGCCAAAAGGCTAAAATATAAAGAGTATTAATTGTAAAACTTAATTATTAGAGAGTATGAAAAAGTTTTTGGTAATGGCAGCTATGGTGCTGTCTTCCGTAGGTGCTTTCGCACAGTACGAGGGTGGCGAGTTCACCATCCAGCCTAAGGTTGGTATCAACGCTTCAAGCGCAAGCGGAAGCAATGCTGAATTCAAAGTTGGTTTTGTAGGTGGTGTAGAAGGTGAGTACCACTTTAACAAGCTCGTTGGTTTGAGTTTTGGTGTACTCTACTCACAGGAAGGAAGTAAAATTAAAGATAGGTTATATGATGAAGGCTATGTAACAGATTGCAAAGAAAATTTGGACTATATCAACGTCCCCATCTTGGCTAATTTCTATGTTGCAAAAGGCTTAGCTGTCAAGGCTGGTATTCAGCCAGGATTCAAAGTTTCTGCAAAAGCAAAAGAAACTGTAGACCACTTTTCTACCAGCTATGATTTGACAGATGCAGAGTCTGTGAACTTCTCTATCCCCGTAGGTGTTTCTTACGAGTACGCCAACGTTTGCTTGGATGCACGTTACAACATAGGTGTTTCAGACCTATACAAGCATAACTCTTGCACCGGCCAGGTATTCCAGCTGACTTTGGGTTACAAGTTCAAGCTGTAATCACACTCCTGAAGCCCACAGGGCAGAAGGATACACATAGCACACAGCCCACAGGCTCTCCACTATCGGACAGCCTGTGGGCTTTTCTCTTTCCGGTATTGTACTACACTACATCTAACTTATTCAAGTTTAGGATTTAGCCTCCATATTGGCAAATAACACAATTAGAGACAATGGTGTTTCCGCCAAGGTTAATGGTACGGCGGGGGGGGCGCCGTACCTCCTAAAGAATACTTTTTCCTGCAAGCGGGTAACCGTAGGAGGTACAGCGCCCTCGCTGTACCACTCAAGCAAGAACCTCTCAAAAGTAGGAATTGCCAAAACCGAAACTTCAGTACTTTTTCGCAAGAAAAATTTGGCAGAAAGGAAAGAAAGCATTAACTTTGCATTAAAGTTAAGACATAAGGGTCGTGCCGGTTCGATTGGGATACTCATCAAATTACATTATGAAACCGGGCTGACTTCTCTTGCCAATGGCGGGCCACTCACCGGCACTCGTGCCGGGAAGCTGCAAAGCCGGTGGATTACAAAGGCGGAGGGCACCCAAACTTATTGCTAAGTTCGGAGTTTCATCACATCATCGGGCGACCCTTTCTTTTTTCTAACCCTATATTTTCAGAAAACAACCATTATGTTCAGCGGCATAGTAGAAGAGATGGCCACCATTGTGGACATCAAAAAAGACAAGGAGAATATCGACCTTACCCTTAGTTGCTCGTTTGTAAGCGAGCTGAAGATAGACCAGAGCGTAGCACACAACGGTGTATGCCTTACCGTGGTGAGCATACACGACGGCACCTATACCGTCACTGCCATGAAGGAGACGCTCGACCGCAGCAACCTGGGACTGCTGCATGTGGGCGACAAGGTGAATGTGGAACGCTCCATGCTGATGAACGGCCGACTGGACGGCCACATCGTACAGGGACATGTGGACGAGACGGCGCGATGCATTGACAAGCGCGATGCCGACGGCTCTACCTACTACACCTTCGAGTACACCCTCGACAAAGCCATGGCCAAAAAGGGCTACTTCACAGTAGACAAGGGTTCGGTAACGGTAAACGGTGTGTCGCTTACAGTCTGCGAACCGACGGAGAACACCTTTACCGTTGCCATCATCCCCTTCACCCACGACAACACCAACTTCCATGCCATAGAGGTAGGAAGCATCGTGAATATCGAGTTCGACATTCTCGGGAAATACATTGCCCGCCTGCAAAGCATCGGTTAAAGGTAAAAGGGTAAAAAAGTAAAAAAGTAAAAAGAGGGCATACGCCACAAAAGCTGTTATTAGGAGGTACAGCGCCCTCGCCGTACCACTCAAAGAAGCCGATTAAAGATAAAAAAGGAAAAAGGCTGATTAAAGGTAAAAAAGTAAAAAGGTAAAAAGGCATACGCCGGAAAGGCTGTTGTCCTTTAACTTCTCTAACTTCTTTAACTCCTTAAACCTTGAAACAAACGACAACTCAGACAACTCAGACAACATAAACAACATAAACAACAAAGATGCTGCAGCGGCAGCATAAAAAAAAGTTGTATAAGTTGTATTTGTTGTATAAGTTGTCGGTTCGGACACCACAAGAGCTGTTGTCTTAACTCCTTTAACTTCCCTAAGAGTGAAAATCTAATAAAGGTAAGTGACGAAAAAAAATAACTTGGTACAGCGAGGGCGCTGTACCTCCTACAGTTACCCATACTTGCAAGAAAAGGCAATCATAGGAGGTACGGTGCCCCCGCCGTACCACTCAGATAAGGAATTGTAGCTTCGCCAAAGAGAAATGTACCAACTTATTTTCTAATCCTTTCTAAAAAAGTAAAGACGGTAAAACTGTCGAAGAAAAGGCGCAACACGGAGCGGCAAGTTATTACGCTCCATGTTGCGCCTAATATTTTTATTCAGCAAAGCTACTTACTTCCAGGGATTCTCAGTAGGGTAAGGCAGACTTGCAGGCTGGTTGTAGGCGATATCCTTGATGCCAAGATACTTGAATACCTCAAACAAAGTCTTGCCCACATGCGAGAATGCTACTGCACCATGGTGAGGATATCCCTTCTGGATGAGCACGTGACGGTAGAAGCGGCCCATCTCCGGAATAGCGAAGATACCGATACCACCGAAGGAACGTGTAGGAACATCGAGCACCTCACCCTCAGCGATGTAGGAGCGGAGGTTACCCTCTGAGTCACACTGCAGACGATAGAACGTGATGTCGCTGGCAGCGATGTCGCCCTCGAGCGTACCGCGTGTAAAGTCAGGCTTACCACCGTTCTCCAGAAGGCGGTTCTGGATGAGCTGATACTTGATGGCACGTGTAGAGCACATCTTGCACTGAGGTGTGTTGCCGCAGTGGAAGCCCATGAAGGTATCGGTTAGCTTATAGTCGTACTTGCCCACAATGTCCTCGTCGTAGATGTACTTGGGCACGGAGTTGTTGATGTCGAGCAACGTTACGGTATCGTCGGAAGCGCACATACCGATGTATTCGGAGAGGGCACCGTAGATATCCACCTCACAAGCTACAGGGATGCCGCGGCTAACGAGACGGCTGTTGACGTAGCAAGGCTCGAAACCGAACTGGCTTGGGAATGCTGGCCAGCACTTGTCAGCGAATGCCACATACTGGCGTGAACCCTTGTGAGCCTCAGCCCAGTCGAGCAGTGTCAGTTCGAACTGTGCCATACGGCGGCTCAGGTCGGGGTAGTACTTGCCCTCACCCATCTCTTCAGCCATTTCCTTGCATACGCCGTCGATACGTGGGTCGTTCTCATGCTCCTTGTAAGCTACGAGGAGGTCGAGCTCTGAGTTCTCCTCTATCTCTACACCCAGTTCGTACAAGCCCTTGATGGGAGCGTTGCAAGCAAAGAAGTCCTGTGGACGCGGACCGAAGGTAATAATCTTCAAGCCCTTCAGACCGAGGATAACGCGAGCCACCGGCACGAAGTCAGCTATCATCTTGGCCACCTCGTCGGCTGTACCTACAGGATACTCGGGGATGTAGCCCTTCAAGTGGCGCATACCGAGGTTGTAAGAACAGTTGAGCATACCGCAGTAAGCATCACCGCGCCCATTAATCATGTCACCGTCGCCCTCAGCAGCAGCCACAAACATGACGGGGCCGTCAAAGTGCTTGGCAAGCAAAGTCTCAGGTGTCTCGGGACCGAAGTTGCCGAGGAATACGACAAGGGCGTTGCACCCCTGCTCCTTCACTTCGCCCAGAGCCTTGAGCATATCTTGTTCGTTCTCTACCGTAGTCTGGCAGTTGAAGATTTCACCTTTGTACTCTTTCACGATGTTCTCACGGCGCTGGGTAGAAAGCGCAATGGGGAAACAGTCACGGCTAACGGCAATGATACCGAGCTTGACTACAGGAATGTTGTTACTTACCATAATAATAGTGTTGTTTTTGTATATTGGATAATTTAGATTTTTACTTACCCCGTCTACGGCCAGGTAGTTTGCCACAGGGCTTCATGTTAGCGCAGACAAAATTACTATTTCTTTTTTGCAACGCCAAGTGTTTTAAGATTATTTATACGATAGACGGAACGTAGTCCACCTTTGCCGTACTATTTTCCACCATTACCGGTCTTTCTCATTCCTCATACACCGTCGTGTCGACTACGCCCGCCTCAACCAGGGCTTCCTTGCGCTCTACGCAGGTACCGCATTTGCCGCAGTGTTTCTCGCCGCCCTTGTAGCAGCTCCATGTCTCGGAATAGTCAATACCGAGCCGTTTGCCGATGCTGGCAATGCCGGCCTTGGTAATGTTGGTGTATGGTGCCGACACATGCACGCCCACATAGGTGCCAGCCACAGCCGAGCGGTCGATGGCATCGATAAACTCCGGTCGGCAGTCGGGATAGATGGTATGGTCGCCGCCATGGTTGGCTATGAGCACTTTCTTAAGATTATTGCTCTCGGCTATGCCGATGGCTATGCTTAGCATGATGCCGTTGCGGAACGGCACTACGGTAGACTTCATGTTCTCCGAGGCATAATGGCCCTCGGGGATGGCATCGGCACCATCGAGCAGTGAACTTTTGAAGTACTGATGCATAAAGCCAAGGTCGATGGTGATGTGGCGTATGCCCAACCGTTCACAGTGCATGCGGGCGTAGGGTATCTCGCGCTCGTTGTGGTTGGAACCATAATTAAAACTGATGCCTAAGGCTATCTCTTCTTTCTTGTCGTAGAGCAGGGTGATGCTGTCCATACCACCGCTCACAATGATTGCAGAATCCTTCATTCTTTCTATATATTAATGACTTTTATTTTAAGGAGTTAAGGAGTTAAAGGAGTTAAGACAACAGCTCTTGTGATGTCCGAACCGACAACTTATACAACAAATACAACTTATACAACTTTTTTATGCTGCCGCTGCAGCATCTTTGTTGTTTATGTTGTCAGAGTTGTCTGTGTTGTCGTTTGTTTCAAGGTTTAAGGAGTTAAAGAAGTTAGAGAAGTTAGAGAAGTTAAAGGACAACAGCCTTTTTGGCGTATGCCCTTTTTTACCTTTTTACCTTTAAAACGCCTTTTATCCGAACAGGCACCGCAAGGCTTCTTCCACCTTGCGTACGGGATGAATCTCGATGTTGTATTTGGCATGGTCGAATCCCTTGAAGTTGTATTTGGGGATAATGATGTGGCTGAAACCCAATTTCTCAGCTTCTGCCACACGCTGTTCTATACGGTTGACAGGGCGCACCTCGCCGCTCAGTCCCACCTCCCCCGCCATGCACCATCCCGTCTCTATGGGAGTATCCACATTACTGCTCAGCACGGCGGCTATCACACTGAGGTCCATGGCCAGGTCGGTAACACGCAGGCCACCGGCAATATTAAGGAATACGTCTTTCTGCATCAGCTTGAACCCCACCCTTTTCTCCAATACTGCCAAAAGCATATTAAGTCTGCGCTGGTCGAAGCCCGTAGCCGAGCGTTGTGGCGTTCCGTATGCTGCCGTAGACACGAGAGCCTGCGTCTCCACCAAGAATGGACGCACCCCTTCGATTGCACTGCTGATGGCCACGCCCGACAATCCGTCATGGTCTTCGGTGAGCAGAAGCTCGGAGGGGTTGCTCACCTGGCGCAGTCCCCCCTGCTGCATCTCGTAGATGCCCAGTTCGGAGGTACTGCCGAAGCGGTTTTTGATGCTGCGCAGAATACGATACATATAGTGCTGGTCGCCCTCAAACTGTATAACGGTATCCACGATGTGCTCCAATATTTTCGGTCCTGCCAACGTTCCCTCCTTATTTATATGGCCTATGAGGATGATGGGGATGCCACTCGTCTTGGCGAAGCGCAACAGAGCGGCGGCACATTCCCTCACCTGAGACACACTGCCCGGCGAACTGTCCATCTCATCGGTTGCTATCGTCTGGATAGAGTCGATGACCATGATGTCGGGAGCCACCTCCTGCACATGCGAAAATATCTTCTCGAGCGATGTCTCGCAAAGGATACTCACATTGTCGAGCGAGGCCGCCCCTACCCCCTCGATAGAAGACGAGGCCAGACGGTCTGCACGCAATTTTATCTGATGGGCACTCTCCTCGCCACTGACGTACAACACCTTGCGTTCCGGCACATGGAGCATGGTCTGCAGCGTGAGCGTGCTCTTGCCTATACCGGGGTCACCGCCCAGCAGGATGATGCTGCCCGGCACCATACCGCCACCCAGCACCCTGTTGAGTTCGGCATCGTGCATGTCGATACGCTCCTCGTCGCGTGCTGATATTTCGGGCAGACGCATGGGCTTGGACTCCCCGTCGTGGCGGTTGCCTCCAAACATTGTGGCCACTCCTCCGTGCCGCATCGTCATGCCAACGTTCTTGGCGGCCATCATGCCCGAATCGGAGGCGATACGTATCTCCTTGAACGTATTCCACTGGCCGCACCCGGGACATTTGCCTATCCATTTGGCCGACTCCTGTCCGCAGTGACTGCAGACATACGCTATCTTGTCTTTTGCCATAGTTTGTATTTGCTATTTTGCCGACAAAGTTACTGCTTTTCCATATATGTACCAAAGATAAAATAATCAAAATCTATATTTTCTGTTCTTTTGTCCTACCTGTGCACACTCGCCAAATCAAACCATGGCATCCCTTTCACCACCAAATTGTAAAACCGATATTGCATTACTGCCGCCTTGTGTTAAAAAAACGCTAAAAACCTTGCCGTCATTTATGCCGTTACCTTTTTTTTTCTTACCTTTGCCCATGGTTTCAGCAGCATGGATACGATGGCCAGTGACACAGAGTCGGTTATCCCGTACTGCCTATACATCAACAGACAAAACATAGAAATACTAATAAATAAAAACATTAGGAAAATGAAAATCGAAAACTTCAACTTTGCCGGTCACAAGGCAATCGTACGCGTTGACTTCAACGTGCCATTGGACGAAAACGGTCATGTAACAGACGACACCCGCATCCGCGGTGCCCTCCCTACTCTGAAGAAGGTGCTTGCTGACGGCGGCGCCCTCATCATGATGAGCCACATGGGAAAGCCAAAGGGCAAGGTAAAGCCAGAGCTTTCACTGTCTCAGATTGTAAAGAATGTTTCTGACGCTCTCGGCGTTGAGGTTAAGTTTGCCAAAGACTGCGGCAATGCAGATGCCGAGGCTGCAGCATTGAAGGGCGGCGAGGCTCTCTTGCTGGAGAACCTTCGTTTCTATCCCGAGGAGGAAGGCAAGCCAGTAGGCGTAGAGAAGGGCACTCCCGAGTATGATGCTGCCAAGGCAGAGATGAAGGAGAGCCAGAAGAAGTTCGCTGCCAAGTTGGCTTCTTACGCAGACGTGTATGTGATGGACGCCTTCGGTACAGCTCACCGCAAGCACGCTTCTACAGCTGTCA
The DNA here is from genome assembly GCA_963624905.1 of Oscillospiraceae bacterium. Taxonomy (GTDB): domain Bacteria; phylum Bacteroidota; class Bacteroidia; order Bacteroidales; family Bacteroidaceae; genus Prevotella. The sequence continues at coordinate 20,213 of CAVFRG010000007.1, read as the reverse complement.
TTGCCGACTCCTTCGACAAGGACCACAAGATGCTCGGTTTCCTGATGGAGAAAGAGGTGAATGCCGTTGACGCAGTGCTCGGCAACATCAAGCGTCCTTTCACAGCCATCATGGGCGGTTCTAAGGTTTCCACCAAGATTGGCATCATCGAGAACCTCCTTACCAAGGTAGACAACCTGATTCTCTGCGGTGGTATGACCTATACCTTCGCCAAGGCTCAGGGCGGCAAGATTGGTATGTCCATCTGCGAGGACGACAAGCTCGATGTAGCTCTCGACGTGATGAAGAAGGCCAAGGAGAACGGCGTTAACCTCGTGCTCGGTACTGACTCCATCTGCGGTGACGAGTTCAAGAACGACTGCAACACAAAGGTTTGCCCCTCTAACGACATCCCTGACGGATGGGAGGGTATGGACGCTGGTCCTGACACACGCAAGGCTTTCGCCGAGGCTATCAAGGGTGCCAAGACTATCCTCTGGAACGGCCCTGCAGGCGTATTCGAGTTCGACAACTTTGCCGGTGGCTCGAAGGCTATTGCCGACGCTATTGCCGAGGCTACCAAGGAGGGCGCATTCTCGCTCATCGGTGGTGGTGACTCCGTTGCCTGCATCAACAAGTTCGGTCTGGCCGACCAGGTTTCCTACATCTCTACCGGTGGCGGTGCACTGCTCGAGGCCATCGAAGGCAAGGTATTGCCAGGTGTAGCAGCCATTGAGAAGTAAGTAATAAGGAAGAACTTTTTGCCCACAACCTCACAATGGTCTTTGTGGGCAAGAGTCCTTTTTCGAATAGGAAAATTATTTGTTCGAGGGCATCCTCTTATGCGGTGCCCTCGAATTTTCAGTTGAAGGCAGTTCCTCGTATCACCGCCAGATTACAGGCATTCTGTTCTGCCCATTCTACTGTACCCGACTAATACCCTAAATCAACAAAAAAATTATTCATGGACTGGATTATCAACCTCTTTACCAATACAGAGTCAGTGGCGCACATCGCTTTGCTCTATGCCATAGTGATAGCCCTGGGCGTGTATCTTGGTAAAATAAAAATCGGCGGTATCTCCTTAGGCGTTACCTTTGTGCTCTTTGCCGGCATTCTCGCCGGCCACATAGGATTCACAGCCCCCAAGGAAATACTAACCTTCATACAGGACTTTGGCCTCATCCTCTTTGTATTCATGATAGGTCTGCAGGTAGGTCCAGGGTTCTTTGAGAGTTTCAAAAAGGGCGGCATCACGCTCAACCTTCTCTCCACAGCGGCCATCTTCCTGAACGTGTGCGTCATGTTCGCCTGCTACTTTATATTCTTCGACACCAGCGACCCCGTCAATCTTCCTATGATGGTAGGTACGCTCTACGGTGCCGTTACCAACACACCGGGTCTCGGTGCTGCCAATGAGGCACTGCTCAGCGTATTCCCCAACGGGACACCAAGCATCGCCAACGGTTACGCCTGCGCCTATCCTCTTGGTGTTGTGGGCATCATCGGAGCCACTATCCTCATCAAGTACATCTGCAAGATAAACACCACAAAGGAGGAAGAGAAGCTGAACGAGGAGGATGCAGCCAACCCGCATGCCAAACCCCACAACATGCACCTGCGTGTAGAAAACACTTACATCGCCGGAAGAACCTTGCGTCAGTTGTCTGAGTTTCTGAACCGCGACTTTGTCTGCGCACGTATGCTCCACAACGGCGAGGTAAGCATCCCCACCAGCAAGACAACCTTCGAGGTGGGCGACGAACTGCTCGTAGTGTGCGCCGAGGCTGACGCCGAGGCCATCAGAGTATTCATCGGCCCGGAGATAGAAGCGGAATGGGACAAGGAACAGGACGAGGTGCAGCACTTCGTATCGAAGCGCATCATCGTCACCCGCCCCGAGATGAACGGAAAGACGCTGGGCAAGATGCACTTCTCCAGCGTATACGGTGTGAACGTGACACGCATCTCGCGCCAGGGCATGGACCTCTTTGCCGGACGCAACCACCACTTCCATGTGGGCGACCGCATCATGGTAGTAGGTCCGGAAGAGAACGTGAACCGCGTGGCAGAGATGATGGGCAACTCGGTAAAGCGCCTTGACGCACCCAATATCGCCACCATCTTCGTAGGTATCATGGTCGGCATCATCTTCGGCAGTCTGCCCTTCGCCATCCCCGGAATGCCTGTACCCTTGAAGTTGGGTATCGCCGGCGGCCCGCTCATTATCGCCATTCTCATCGGCCGCTTCGGCTATCGCTTCAAACTCGTCACCTACACCACTACCTCTGCCAACATGATGTTGCGCGAGATAGGTCTGGTACTCTTCCTGGCAAGTGTGGGCATCAAGGCGGGAGCCGGATTCTGGGAAACGGTAGCCCAGGGCGACGGCATCAAGTATGTATACACTGGTTTCCTCATTACCGTCATTCCCATCCTCATTGTAGGCACCATTGCCCGTCTGAAGTTCAAGTTCAACTACTTCACCATCATGGGTATGATAGCCGGTACCTATACCGACCCGCCTGCTCTGGCCTATGCCAACGCCTCCTGTTCCAAGGAAGCTCCTGCCGTGGGATACTCTACAGTCTATCCATTGAGTATGTTCCTGCGAATCTTCTCGGCACAGATAGTAGTGCTTTTCTTCTGCGGATAACGGCACGATTCAGAACCCGACAGATTTAATAATGTATAAAAGAAATGCGCATTCACGAAAAAATGTGCATTTTTTTTATTGTCTATTCCTAAATTCTTCGTAACTTTGAGGGCAAGAAACCTAAGAAAAACCCTTTAACGTTAGTTGCCTATGAAGAAAATGGGAATTATACTAAGCATGTTTGTCGCAACCGCCTTGCCCACTTGGTCACAAGGGGCAAAAAGCATCCGGATAACGGAGGTGATGACAGACAACCGTACCAGCATCGTGGACGAGTACGGCATACACAAACCTTGGGTGGAGCTTTCCAACACCTCGTTTACCACCTACAACATCCGCGGCATGTTCCTTACCACCGACCGCCGCGTACTCGACAAGAAGATGTCGCCCGAAGAAAGACGCAAACTAATGTGTCCCCTCCCCAACAACGAGCCACGCACCTCGCTGGGCGGCAAGAAGAGTGTAGTTGTCTACGACCGATACTACTGGTTGGACAGCAAGGCAAACAGTAACGACAGCCCAAAAGGCATGGACTTCGTACGACTCTTGTCGGACGGCACGGGTCCATTCCAGCTTCAGCTCAGTCTGTTTCCCTCACAAAAAACAGCCTCTCATTATCATCAGAAAAACAACTGGATTGCCCTGTACGACGGTAACGCCGTTGACTTGATTGACTCCATCAGCATCCCTTGGCTGCAAAAAGACCAGTCGTATGCCTTGAACCAAGACCTCAAGACATGGAGCATCTGCAATCTTGAGGCGACTACTCCCGGCTACCTGCCACAAGCCACTGGTCTGAGCAAACCACAGATGCTGAAGAAGACTGACCCCTACGGCATCGGCATCTCTGTCCTCTCCATGGGCATTGTCTTTTCATGCCTCGCCCTTCTCTTTGTCTTCTTCTGGGCTTTCGGCACTTACATGAGACACAAGCAACGCCTGGCCAAGGCTACAGAGAAACACGCCACCTTATTATATAAGACGGGCAAGAAAACCCTCGAGGTAACCTCCGAAATAAGTCACAAGACCAACGTGATGCTTAAGGACGGTCTCTCTACCAAGGGCATCGACAAGGAAACCTACATGGCTGTCATCTCGCTCGCCCTGCAGGAATACCTGGAGGATGTACACGACGTAGAACCTGGCATCATCACCATCAAGCCCAAACAGACAAGATGGAACGCACCGAGGTTCAATAATAAGTGAAGAACGAAGAAGCAACGCTTGGCGACCGAAGGGAAGCCAACGAAGAGTGAAGAATTCAATAGCTAAAGCGCAAGAATAAAACAACTAAAACGAATAAAACAAAGGCATGAAAAACGACAACACAGACAACTCAAACAACATAAACAACAAAGATGCTGCTGCGGCAGCATAGAAAAAGTTGTCTAAGTTGTGTTTGTTGTATAAGTTGTCGGTTGACACGCCGCAAAGACTAAGAATAAAACAACTAAAACGAATAAAACCAAGGTATGAAAAACTACAACACAGACAACTCTGACAACATAAACAACAAAGATGCTCTGCGGCAGCATAGAAAAAGTTGCCTAAGTTGTGTTTGTTGTATAAGTTGTCGGTTGACACGCCGCAAAGACTGTTGGCTTAACTCCAAGTACACAGACACTCAGACAACATGAAATGTTTTACATGTTTTAGACGTTTTATTCCAATAGATTACTAAATACACATTATCAGAATACTATGGCAAAATATCAATACAAAGTGAAAGGTGTCGACTACGAGGTAGAGATACAAGACATCGAAGGCAACATCGCCAACGTGACAGTGAACGGAATCCCATTCGAGGTGGAGATGAAACAACCGGTAAAGGCAGGCAAGCAGAAAGTGAAGTTGGCTGAGGAAGGAAAGGCGAAGGGTGAAGAACCCAACAGCTCACACGCTGCACCAGCCTCTGCAGGCAGCGTGCAGGCAGCCCCTGCTGCCGGCGGCAAACCAGTGGTAGCTCCCCTGCCCGGTACCATCAATGACATCAAGGTAAAGGTGGGCGACAAAGTGAACGCCGGCGACACGGTGGTGGTACTCGAAGCCATGAAGATGCAGAACAACATCGAAGCCGAAACCGCCGGAACCATCGCCAGCATCAACGTAAACAAGGGCGATGCCGTCATGGAAGGCGATACGCTGGTGACTATTAATAATTAATATACATTAATATGGATTTCATCGTACAAAACTTCAATGAGTTCCTGACCTATACGGGCTTTGCGAACGCCACGGCAGGCAACCTCATCATGATACTGGTGGGAGCCTTGTTCATCTGGCTCGCCATCAAGAAAGACTTCGAGCCGCTGCTCCTCGTCCCCATCGGACTGGGCATTATCCTGGGCAACATTCCTTTCCGCACCGACGCTGGTCTGGAGATAGGACTCTACGAGGACAACTCGGTACTTAACATCTTCTACCAGGGCGTAAAGCAGGGATGGTACCCCCCACTCGTCTTTCTGGGCATCGGCGCCATGACCGACTTCTCCGCGCTCATCAGCAACCCTAAGCTGATTCTCATCGGTGCCGCGGCACAGTTTGGTATCTTTGGCGCCTACATGATAGCTCTGGCGCTTGGCTTCGAACCCAACCAGGCTGCGGGCATCGCCATCATAGGTGGTGCCGACGGACCGACCGCCATCTTCCTGAGCAGCAAACTGAGTCCTAACCTCATGGGAGCCATTGCAGTATGTGCCTACTCCTACATGGCGCTTGTGCCCGTGATACAACCCCCACTGATGCGCCTGCTTACCACTAAGAAGGAACGTGTCATCAAGATGAAGCCGGCACGCCAGGTATCACAGACAGAGAAGATTCTTTTCCCCATCATCGGCCTGCTGCTCACCACCTTCATCGTACCCAGCGGTCTGCCGCTGCTCGGTATGCTCTTTTTCGGTAATCTGCTGAAGGAAAGCGGCAAAACCACCCGACTTGCCAAGACGGCAGGCAGCAGCCTTAACGACATCGTGGTGATGCTCCTCGGACTTACCGTAGGCTGCTCCACACAGGCTTCAGAGTTTCTCACGCTCAACACCATCAAGATTTTCGCCCTCGGTGCACTGGCATTTATCATAGCCTCTGCCAGCGGAATACTCTTCGTAAAACTGATGAATGTATTCCTGCCAAAGGGCAAGAAAATCAATCCGCTTATAGGAAACGCCGGCGTGAGTGCTGTACCCATGAGTGCGCGCATATCCAACAACCTCGGACTGGAATACGACCGCCACAATTTCCTTCTCATGCACGCCATGGGCCCTAACGTGGCAGGTGTCATCGGGTCGGCTGTTGCAGCAGGTGCCTTACTGGGATTCCTCAATTAGCAATTCACAATTTCACAATACACCAAAACGACAAGCGGGTGCGGCAAAAGCCACACCCGTTTATTGTTTTTATGTATACTGTATACCTTACAAATACTACTCTGCCTTTCCCTGATGTTGGTCACGCAGCAAGTCGTTGACGGTCTTCACCGGATTGAAGGTAGAAAGAGGAACCTCTACGAACACCGTATTCCAGTCGCTCATGGCACCGTTCCACAGACCGGGCAATTCCAGCGCCTTCAGTTCCTTACCGTTCTTGCTCTTGCTGCTGATAAATCCCGTAGCGGAATCAACATACTTGGGCAGTTCGAAGTCGTTACCCTTATAATCCTTGGTAGCACATACCAGGTCTACGGGGTTGAAGTGTGTACCCTTGGTAAACATCTGCATATACTCCTCATTGTTCTTGTCTATCTGCGAACTCTCGAGTATCTGCAGGCTCACGGTACCGTCATTGTTGTAAGTGAGGAACGGACCACCGCCAGGCTCACCCACATTCTTTACCACACCGCACACACGCATAGGACGGTTCAGCTTGCTGCGGAGATAGATAACCAGGTCGGCATCCTCCAGTTCCTTGATGTCGGGCTTGCGGCAGCAAAGGTCACGCTGTACGAAACGGATAATCTCCTCGAGTTTCTCGTGGTTGTATGCTCCCGAGTCAAGCACCTGCAAATAGCCGAAAGCCTTCTTCTGCAGCGTGACAAGGATGCCTGCAATCACCTGCTTCCAGGTCACGGTATCCTGCTTCAGGCGGTCAGGAACCACATTGTCTATGTTCTTGATGAACACTACGTCAGCATGAATCTCATTGAGGTTTTCTATCAGTGCGCCATGCCCGCCCGGACGGAACAACAGCGTGCCGTCCTCATTGTGGAAGGGCGTATTGTCGGGATTGGCAGCAATCGTATCTGTAGAGGGTTTCTGCTCGGAGAAGGAAATATTGTATTTTACGCCAAACTTGGCAGCATAACCATCAGCCTTCTCAGCCACCTTCTGTTTGAAAAGCTCAAGATGGTCATGCGAAACGGTAAAATGGACATTGGCCTCGCCGTTGCTGCTGGCATAAAGGGCAGCTTCTACGAGGTGTTCCTCCATCGGTGTGCGCACTTCGTCGTCCTCATACTCGTGGAAGAGCAGCAGTCCCTTAGGCAGCTGACCGTAGTTCAGCCCGTCAGCGTTGAGCAACTGTGCCACCACAGCCTTGTACTTACCGGCAGCAAGCAACTCCTTGATGTCAGCACCCTCGTTCTCGCGGCACTTTGAGCAGAGAGCCTTGCGGAAGGCAAACTTCTTGATGTTGTCAAAGAACTGCTTCTCGAAATCGGTAGTAGGCACATCATAGGGAGCGTCGAGGAAAGCAAAGAGATTTTTGAACATGCGGCTTGCAGCACCTGATGCAGGCACAAACTTCACGATGTTGTGTCCCTCCTGTTTGTAGTCGTTCCACGCCTTCTCATAATTAGCCACCTCTTCACTGCCGGGAGCAATGATGCCCTTGCCTATGGCTGCAGCCCCCTCCAGACGAAGAAACGGGAAACCACTCTTAATCTGCTCCAACTGTCGCTCTATCTGCTGCTCCGAAATACCACGTGCAGCTATCTGATTAAGTTCTTGCTGATTCATAATATACGATTTATGTTATTAATTGTTAGTTATGCCACAAATGTAGTAACTTTTTTCTGAAAAAAGAAATTTTCAGACGTTTTTTTGTACCTTTGCAATAAAATTTTAAGGAAAGGTACATTGCTATGAACGAAACTTTCACTTTTACGTCCAAAGAACGGGAGGAGACACTGCGCCTCATGACCAAGGTACGCCAGACTATAGGCGGAAGCATGACCCCACAAGACGAGCAAATGCTCAGGGAAGACATGCACAATGCCCTTGCCAACCACCAGGTACGCCGCGACATCTTCGGTCTCAACCCCGTACTCCACGCCCTGCAGACCGCAGAGATTGCCGTAGACGAGATAGGGCTGCGCCGCGACGGGGTAATAGCCATCCTCATGCAGAACAGCGTACTGGACGGTTACCAGAAGGTGGAAGACATAGAGCGCAAGTACGGTGAGAGCGTGGCGCACATCATCAAGGGTCTGGTACGCATCAACGACCTGTACAAACGCGACCCCATCATAGAGAGCGAGAATTTCCGCAATCTCCTCATTTCCTTCTCGGAAGACATGCGCGTGATACTCATCATGATAGCCGACCGCGTGAACGTGATGCGCCAGATACGCGACACCGACAAGGAAGAGGCAAAGCACAAGGTAAGCGAGGAAGCCAACTACCTGTATGCCCCCCTCGCCCACAAGTTGGGACTGTACAAGTTGAAGAGCGAGCTGGAAGACCTGAGTCTGAAGTATCTGGAGCACGACGCCTATTACCACATCAAGGAAAAGCTGAATGCCACCAAGGCTTCACGCGATGCCTACATAGCACGGTTCATAGAGCCTATACGCGAAAAACTGGATGCCGCCGGTCTGAAGTACCATATGAAGGGGCGCACCAAGAGCATACACTCCATCTGGCAGAAGATGAAGAAGCAGCAGTGTGCCTTCGAAGGTGTGTACGACCTCTTTGCCATACGCATCATCCTCGACTCGCCACTCGACAAGGAATACATGCAGTGCTGGCAAGTTTTTGCCCTCATCACCGCCATGTACCAACCCAATCCCAAGCGCATGCGCGACTGGCTGTCTGTACCGAAGAGCAACGGATACGAGAGTCTGCACACCACTGTGTTGGGTCCTGAGAACAAATGGGTGGAGGTGCAGATACGCACTGAGCGCATGGACGAGATAGCTGAGCACGGACTGGCGGCCCACTGGCGCTACAAGGGCATCAAGCAGGGTGAAAGGGGCATAGACGAATGGCTCGCCAACATACGCAGTGCGCTGGAAAGCAACGACGACTTGCAGCTCATGGACCAGTTCCGCACCGACCTGAAGGAGGACGAGGTATACGTCTTCACGCCCAAGGGCGACCTGCTCAACTTCCCCAAAGGGGCTACCATCCTCGACTTCGCCTACCACATCCACTCGCGCATCGGCAACACCTGTGTGGGCGGCAAAATCAACGGCAGGGCGGTAACCTTCCGACAGGAACTACACTCCGGCGACCAGGTGGAAATACTGACCCAGAACAGTCAGAAGCCAAGGCAGGAATGGCTCAACATAGTTACCTCCGCCAAGGCCAAGGCCAAGATTCGACTGGCGCTGAAGGAGACGCAGAAGAAGGACGGCCTCTATGCCAAGGAACTGCTGGAACGCCGCTTCAAGAACCGCAAGATAGACATCGAAGAGAGCGTCATGGCGCGCATCATCAAGAAGATGGGCTACAAGGAGAACTCCGACTTCTACAAAGCCATAGCCGAAGAGAAGCTGGATGTCAACACCGTATTGGAACGCTACGTGGAAGAACGCGACCACGACCTGAACAAGCAGGAGACGCGCCCTGCAGAGAGTGCTGCCAACTTCGCCTTCGATAACCATGCCGACGACATACTGAAGCAGAGCGACGACGTGCTCGTGATAGACGAGCACCTGAAGGGCATCGACTTCGAACTGGCCCACTGCTGCCATCCTATCTACGGTGACCCCATCTTCGGCTTTGTCACCATCAGCAAGGGCATCAAGGTACACCGTCAGGACTGCCCCAATGCCAAGGAACTGCAGCGCCGTTTCGGCTATCGCGTCGTCAAGGCAAAATGGAGCGGCAAGGGAACGTCGAAATACGCCATCACGCTGCGTGTCATCGGCAATGACGACATCGGCATTGTAAACAACATTACCAACGTCATCTCCAAGGAAGACAAACTGCTGATGCGCGGCATCAACATCTCGTCCAAGGACGGTCTCTTTTCGGGCAACGTGACGGTAATGATAGATGACGCCCACAAGACGGATGCCCTCATCAAGAAACTCAGCACCATCAAGGGCGTCAAGCAGGTAATGCGCATCTGACAAGCAGGCAATACGCATATAGAATAAGGGCAACGGTTCAATACTCGTTGCCCTCTTTCTTGATGACGCTCGGTCCGTCTATAAGTTGTGGGGCTGGCACATTGCGGTTTACGTCTCCGTAGGCCTTGCGCATATCGTCCATGCCGATACTGATGTCACGGCATACGGGCCGGTCCTTATCCGTCAGACTGTGCGAGAAGAGCCATTGGTACGTCTTCTTCAGATAGAACACACGCGCCGGTGTGCCATGATTGGCTCCTTTCCACCAGTCGTACAACAGGCGTGTGTCGTTACCTTGTTTCTGCAGCTTCTCCACCACCACTTTCGACTGTTTTACGGGCACTGCCCTGTCTGCCGTACCGTGGATAATCCAGAAAGGCAGCTCGCCCAGTCCGCTCACGTCCTGTAGCGAACAGCCTCCACAGAGCGCCATACCCGCCGCAATGCGGTCAGGATAAGTGGCACAGACATCCATCGTACCGTATCCGCCAAGACTCATACCGAGCACATAGACCCGTGTCGTGTCGCAGGCATAGTGCTGCTTTACCCAGTCCAGCACATCCATGATTTTCTTCGGGCTCCACGCCCCACCGGGATTTTGTGGCACAACGGTAACAGCATCGATGTCGCGCCCTTTCACGATGGCGTCAAGCGGACCGTACCTGCGCACACGGTCCAGATTGCGTCCGCAGAGGCTGGCACCATGCAAAAAGATGATAACGGGAGTCTGTTCCTGCGTGTAGAAATAGTCAACGGGGGTATACACCCAGAAGTCGTAACCTCCAGGTATCTCGTCCTTCACCGCCCTCAGAAAGTCGTGTGCGGCAACACGGCCTACAGCAAGGATGAATATCAAAAGCAAGATAATTTTCTTCATTCAATTTGTTCATAACTCGGGGCAAAGATACAAAATTAGAATGAACCGCACAAAAGAAAGGAGTTAAAGGAATTAAAGGAGCTGAATGTTCTGTAAGCACCAATAAGCAAATAGCCCGGGGCGATGATGCTCCGGGCTATTCATGTGTTACGCACTGAACCTACGTGCGGTGTTATTCCAGTCCGAAGAGGACCTTCAATCCACCGTCCACACCCGAGAAGCCCATAAAGGCCAGACTCAGGAGAGATGCCGTTACAAGCACGATGGCCATGCCCTGCATACCCTTGGGGATGCGTACCAGTGCCTGCTGCTCGCGGATACCGGCAAAGACGATGAGCGCCAGTGCGAAGCCAAGAGCCGTAGAGAAGGCATACACCACACTGTGAAGAAGGTTGAAGTCTTTCTGAATAACAAGGATAGCTACACCGAGCACGGCGCAGTTAGTAGTAATCAGCGGAAGGAAGATGCCGAGTGCCTGATAGAGTGCAGGCGAAACTTTCTTCAGTATAATCTCCACCATCTGTACCAGGGCAGCGATGACCAGGATGAACGACAGTGTCTGGAGATAGCCCAGGCCGAATGGGTCAAGGACATACTTCTGCACCAGCCACGTGATGATGGTGGCCAGTGTGAGCACAAAGGCGAGTGCACCGCCCATACCCACTGCAGTGTCTATCTTCTTGGACACACCGAGGAACGGACAGATACCGAGAAACTGCGACAAGACGATATTGTTGACGAATATCGCAGAGATAAATATCAATAAATATTCCATATACTATACTCCTCCTTATTTCTTTACCTTATTAAATATAGCTATCAGATAGCCTAACGTGAGGAAAGCTCCCGGGGGCAGGATGAATACCAGCACATTGGTCGTTTCGGGCAACAGCGTCACGCCGAAGAGGCTTCCTGCGCCAATGATTTCACGCACACAGCCCAGAACGGTAAGTGCAAGCGTAAAGCCAAGTCCGCAGCCCACACCGTCCATCAAACTTGCCACTGGCGAGTTTTTGGCAGCAAAGCTTTCGGCACGTCCCAGAATGATACAGTTTACCACAATCAACGGGATGTAGATACCGAGAGCCTGGTTGATGCTGTCGGGAGCATAAGCGCTCATAAACATCTGAAGGATGGTAACGAAGGCAGCTATCACAACGATAAACACCGGGATGCGCACCATATCGGGCGTGATACGCTTGATACAGGAGATAACAAAGTTGGTACAAATCAGCACTGCCATCGTAGCCAAACCCATAGAAAGGCCATTGACGGCACTTGTTGTCGTAGCCAAGGTAGGACACATGCCAAGCAACAACACGAAGGTAGGGTTCTCCTTGACAAGTCCGTTCATCAAAATCTTTATATTACTCATTTTGGCTTATCCTTTCTTTATTTTTGTGGCACCGCTCTGAGCATCAGCCCCCTTGGAGTTGTACGCAGCATATGCCTGGTTAATAGCCTTAAGAAAAGCGCGACTGGTAATGGTGCTGGCGGTGATGGCATCCACGGCATTGCCGCCCTTGTCGTCCTTGCTCACATGTAGGTCGCCGTCCTTGGGGCTCTTGCCTATCACGCTACCCTTGCCGTCTTTCTGGAACCACGTAGTGGCCTTGGCACCCAGACCCGGTGTCTCGGAAGCCTGCAGGATGGTGTAGCCCAGGATTTTACCTTCGGGGTCAAAACCAACAAGCACCTTCAGGTCACCGCCAAAGCCGCCAGTAGTGCTCTCTACGGCAGCACCCAGTTCTTTACCGCTCTTGTCTGTACACTTATGGATGGTAAAAGTTACCTGCTTGCCGTCAATGGTCTGCTCCACCTCTTCGGGTGTAGCCACCTGCAGGTTGTCCGTACCCATCACGCTCTTGATACCGGCAGCCAAACTCTTCTCTGCCTTCTCAGCTATAGGGCCGGAGGTAAGATGGTTGACATAAGCCAGCACAGCACCCACGATGAGAGCGACTCCCACCAGTACGATGACCATATTCTTCAGTGAAGATTCCAATTTCTGCATGTCTCAGTCCTCCTTATTTTTTTGCGGGCTTCTCACCGAAGCGCTTTGGTTTGACGTATGTGTTGATGAGAGGCGTGAACGCATTCATGATGAGAATGGCGAACGACATGCCCTCAGGATAGCTGCCCCAGTTGCGGATAATAATGGTGAGCAGGCCGATGCAGACACCATAGATAAGCTGTCCCTTGTGCGTCATGGGCGAGGTAACATAGTCGGTGGCCATGAAGATGGCACCCAGCATAAGACCGCCGCTCAGGATTTCGGCAACAGGATTGGCATAAACGGGATTAGCCAAATGCATCAGACCGCTGAACACAAAGACGGTGGCGATGATGCTCACTGGAATGTGCCATGTTATCACCTTTTTCCAGAGCATGTATGCCAAACCCAGAAGAAGTGCGATGGCACACACCTCACCAGTAGTACCGGCACCGAAGCCTTCGCCTGTAGTTCCGAAGAGCAGGCTCAGCGAGTCGGGCAACCGGTTAAGCACACTGCTGTCGCCAGTCTTGATGGCCTCTTTCATGATGGCCAGAGGAGTGGCAGCTGTAGTGGCATCGGTGTAGCTGAGCAACTGTCCGGCTACAGGCCACGATGTCATCTGTGCAGGAAAACTGACAAGCAGGAAGCAACGGCCCACCAGTGCTGGGTTGAAGGGGTTGTTGCCCAGTCCGCCGAAGGTCATCTTGCCTACACCGATGGCAAACAAGGCTCCGATGATGATAATCCAGAGCGGAAGGTTGCTGGGCAGGTTCATGCCGAGCAAGAGACCGGTGATGATGGCAGAGCCGTCCGTGATGCTTGGCTCTACATTGAGCAGATATTTTGATATGGCCCACTCAAAGAAGACGCAGGCTGCCACAGAGGTTAGCAGTACGACTGCCGAACCCAAGCCGAAGAAATAGACAGATGCGAGAATGGCAGGCACGAGAGCGATGATTACTCCGTACATGTTTTTCTCCACTGTCTCGTTTCCGTGGGCATGTGGCGATAAGGATACTATTAATTTACTCATTTCTTAGTCTATAATATCTTGGTAAAAGTTTTACTTCTTTGCATTACGTGCCTTGATGATACCCATTACGGCACCCTTGCCGGCAAGGATGTTGTCGAGAATGGGGCGCTGTGAAGGACAGGTAAACTGGCAGGAGCCGCACGAGATGCACGACGTGATGTCCTCTGCCTCCAGGCGCTCGTAATCCTTCATCACACTCAGTGTGGCGAGCAGGTACGGTTCCAGTCCCATGGGGCATGCCTCCACACACTTGGCACAACGTATACAGGGCTGCGCCAGCTTGCGGTGGGCGTCATCACCGGTAAGTATGGTAATGGAGTTGGTGCCCTTCACCACGGGCACGTCAAGACTGATGACAGCCTTTCCCATCATCGGTCCGCCCGACAACACCTTGTTGTCGCCCTCCGGCATACCGCCGCAAGCGTCTATCAACTGTGAGAAAGGTGTACCCATACGCACGAGGAAGTTGCCGGGGTTCTTCACCTGCTTGCCCGTTACGGTAGTATAGCGTTCGAAGAGCGGCTTGTTCTTCATGACGGCCTGGTAGACAGCAAAGGCTGTTCCCACGTTCTGCACGATGGCACCCACATTGACCGGAATGGCTGGAGGAGCCGGCACCTGACGGCGAATCACAGCATCCACCAACTGCTTTTCGCCTCCCTGCGGATACTTCTTGGCAAGGGGGACGATTTCTATGCGTGCATCGCCGGCTGTTTTCTCCTCAAAGAGTTTGATGGCAGCAGGCTTGTTGTCCTCGATACCGATGTATCCCTTGTCTACCTTGGCAGCCTTCATCAGAAGATTCAAGCCTACGAGTATCTCGTCAGCATGCTCCATCATGAGGCGATAGTCGGCAGTGATGTAAGGCTCACACTCCACACCGTTGATGATGACACACTCAGCCTTGGCTCCTGGAGGAGGGCAGAGCTTGATGAATGTGGGGAAACCTGCACCACCCATACCTGTGACACCAGCCACCTTGATACGGTTGACGATTTCTTCGGGTGTCAGTTCGGGATGCTTTTCCAGTGTCTCCAGGGTGTCCGAGCGGTCTATGCTCTCTTCCCATTCGTCACCGTCTACATTCACGATGATACAGGGCTTGCGGTAGCCGGAAGCATCGATGGAAGAATCTATCTTGAATACGGTTCCTGATACCGAACTGTAGATGGGCGCACTGACAAAGCCTCCTGCCTCAGCCAGCAACGTACCCACCTTCACCTTGTCGCCCTTGGCAACAACCGGTTTGGCGGGAGCACCAATGTGCTGCCCCAGGGGGAAGATAGCCTGTTTGGGGAGAGCAGCCGGCCGGGTGGCGATTTCGGCCGTTATCTTGTTCTCATCGGGGTGTACACCACCTATTCTAAATGTTCTCAGATTCATGCTTGTTCCTCCTTCTTTTCTACGTTATTACCAGTCTGGGGAGCGGGTGCAGCTACGGGAGCAGCCTCTGCGGGTTTTGCTACAGGCTGGGCGGCAGCAGGAGCAGCCTCTGCGGCTGGTTTTGCTTTCTTTACGGGGAAATTAACTTTTACGATGGCACCCGTGGGGCACTCGTCCACACACTTGGTACACATACGGCACTTGTTGTAGTCGATGTAGCTGACATTGTTCTCGACGGTAATGGCCTCAAACTTGCACACCTTCTCACACTTGCCGCAACCGATACATGCTGCGTTGCAGGCTTTCCTTGCCACGGCGCCCTTGTCCTTGTTGACACACTGCACATAGACACGGCGGTCCTTGGGACCCTTCTTGCGAAGCTCGATGATGTGTCGTGGGCATGCCTTGGAACAGGCACCGCAACCAGTACACTTCTCCTCGTCCACCTCGGGAAGTCCCGTCATGGGATTGATGGCGATGGCACCAAACTGGCATGCAGCCACACAGTCGCCACAACCGAGGCAACCGAATCCGCATGCCGTTTCGCCGGCACCGCACGAGTTCACTGCCGCACATGTGAACAAGCCATCATACAGGGCTATGCGAGGACGATTCTCGCAAGAGCCGTTACAACGCACTACAGCCACTTTGGGTTCGGTGTTAGCCACAGCGATACCCAGGAGGTCTGCCACTTTGCCCATCACGTCGGCACCACCTACCGGGCACATCAGTCCCTCGATAGAGCCGGCATCGGCACCCTTGACAAGCGCTGCAGCCATACCGGAGCATCCGGCAAAACCGCAACCGCCACAGTTGGCTCCCGGAAGGATTTCTCCCACCTGCCCCAACCGAGGGTCCTCATCGACGGCAAACTTCTTGGACACTACGAAGAGCACTAACGCCGCAATGAGGGCGATGGCTCCGAGCACCAAGATTGCAATCAAGATAAAATTCATAATTTTTGTATTTGTTTTAGTGATTTATATATGCTTTCCATTTGTCGTTTTTCATGCACTCGCCTTCCATACGACGGCTATGCGCCATCGTTCTGTTCGAGCGAGAAGGTGAGTTGGGTCTTCAGCTTGCCACGCAACAGATAGAGCATCAGGTAATACGGTACGAGCACCGCCAGTGCCGCCAGTGCCGCCATGCCCTCATCGTGTACAGATGCAAGCACTGCCACAAGGGTAGCCACCATCAGCAACAGCGGCAACACATAGCCGTACAGACTGGCGCGGAAGCCCACGCTGCTGTCCGCCACCACCGTAACATGGTCGCCCACACCGTAACAGCCTTGCGCCCCGCCATCTGCCACCTCCACCATTTTCTCCTTCGTCTCGGAGGAATGGCAGTGGGAGGCAACCTTACAGGCACTGCATGCCGAAGACTGCAGAATACGCACTTTCACGTTCCCGCCGTCTGCGCTTACTACAACGCCCGAATGTCTTATCTTATTGCTCATTCAAAGAATATGTCTTGTTCCCAAAAAGTATCAGGCAAACTGCGCCCTGTAAAGATTAGTTTTGCCAAGTATAGTTTGCAAAATTCGGTTTTCCATGCAAAGGTAACATTTTATTCATAAACAACAAACAAAACCATCCTATTTTAAGAAAAAAAGAAGCGAAAACGTTTTCTGAAAGCGGCTATAAGAGAAACAGGCTGCTCCCTTTCCCGTTTTGCAGAGCCTGGGAAACCTCTGCCATGACCGGGAATGGGACCAACCTGTTCGGAATGTTCAGAAACGCTTGAAACTTAGGCGCAATTCCCCGGACCTAAGCACCATCTTGCTGCCGGAGAGTGCCTCCTTGGCAAAATGTTCCTCCAGGCGGTTGACACCATAGGGGCGCAACGGCTCCACGTCATCGACGGGCACATCGCCTCCGTCGTCACCATTGTCCTGATGCCAGTTGTTTTTGTATGCCTTTCCCAGAAAGAGGCTGTCGCCTGTCTGCTCAAAGCGGAAATAGTAGCCACGCCCGTCACGGTCTTTGTCGGACACGTTGATGAGCCGCAATTCCACACCCCAGAACACACGCTGCCCGGAGCAGTCGTACGTACCGCCTGTGGCAAGGGTGTCTATACGTTCAAGATGCCAAAATCCGTCAAGGTCGCCGTTATCGCTCGCCTCAAGCGAGCAACCGCCTAACAACGCCGCTGCAAATATGCCTCCCAAGACTGCCACCGCAGAGCGGCGGTGCAGAAGGCCGTGTATCGCTGTATTTTTTCTATTCATTGTTCTTAAGTAATAAGCCGCACGTCATCTGCGGCGTTTTCCTATACCGAGCACACCGCTTTTGCCCACCGTAAGCTGGAAGCCGGCATTATGGCCCAGCATCATCTCGCTGCCGAAATCCATGGCGTACCCGCCCTTGGCATACCATCCGCAAGGAAAGGAATAATTGGCCTCCAACAGGAAACTTACGTTGTGGTGGGGTTTGGTGAACGGTTCGCTGTAGGTACCCCATCCCTTTTGGTATGTAGCGAGCGCACGATACCCGAGCCTCTCTGTCGGCTTGCCGTCAAGACCGAGATGGAACGCCACGAAACGGTTGTCGTACACATACAGCCTACCGTTGGCGTTGTAGATGGGCGAACGGAACAACGGATTGCCTATCACCTGTCCCCAGTGCTGCCATCCCGGATAGGTTCCGTGATTGTAATAATCGTCGACACCTGCCAGGTGGTCGGCTATATTCACGGTGTGGTCATGATTGTAAGGACCGCTCTGATATTTCGTATAGAGGTATTCGAACACGACATTACGCAACCACTTGCCACGCTTCAGGTTCAGTTCGGCACCGAGCATCATGTCCTTTATCTTGTAGCGGTAATATCTGTTGGTCTTGCGCTGCTGCCACTCTTCCCCTTCACCATATCCGTCGTAGTCGAGGAAGAACATCTGGCTGTGGTCCTCAAAGAAATGGTCAGCATAAATGCCAGCACTCCACGTCTTGGCCTCGTAGTTGAGCCGCATTACCCAACTGCCCAGATGGTTGCCCTCCACATTGGCATACTGCCCGTCGGTGGCATCAGCACCGCTCGGCACAAAGGCATGGAAAAAGTCTTTCAGCCCTGTACCTGTCGGCATGCGCTCCATCTCGCCGTTGGCGCCCTGCACGTATGGGCGCCCGCCAAACTGTGCTGCCATCTCCAGCCCCACCTCCAGACTCAAGGGAAAGGAATGGTCGCTCTTGCCTATACGCAGATAGCCAGCCTTGCTGTGGTAAAGCTGGCGGTCTACATACTTGCTGCGGCACTGGGTGAAGTCGTGCTGCCAGTTCTCGTCGGTCATCATGCCGAAAGCCACATGGCCCTTCAACTGCAGCCAACGCCCCAGGGCCGGAATAGTCCAGTATTGCGGCAAGGCAAGGCGCACCTGCGGCACGGGGCGTGCATTGATGCCGAGCGTCTGACTGCCGCTGCTGAGTGTCTGGTTCTTCAGTTCCATGGGATATTCCTTGGCACCTACCGACAGCACGCCATGCAACCAGCGGGCTTCCACAAAAGCCTGCTGCAGTACTACAGGGCTTGTATAGTGCAACGGCACAGCCACGTCTACCCCGTAGCCTATGCCCCACCGGCGTGCCGAATCAGCAGACAGTGGGCGTATCAAACTGCCGCGCACATACCCGTTCACCGCCGAGAGCGATGAAAGGCCGTACTTGTTGGCGTTGAGCCAAAGGGGTGTCTTGCCATGGGATATGGACACCTGTGTCTCTGCCCTGTATTCTATATCCTTTCCCAAATCCTGCCTCACGGTTTCCCCTCCCTTCTGCCAGGCATACTGTGCCGTCGCTGTCAACGGAAGGAAGAACGGAAGCATCATGATTTGCAATCTTCTACACATACTATATTTAGGCGTGTTCTAAATTTTATAACATTTACACTCGGAAGCCCATGAAGTCACAAGTCGCCCACCATCGTCTCCAGCAGGTGCCTGCCCGTCCGGGTCTTGAACACCTTTTCCTCGAAGGTCCTGATACCCTTCTTGTCGAGGTGGTCCTCGTAGGCGTTCACCAGGAAGTCGGCCTCCAGCAGTATTTGCCAGTCGATGCCCTCCACGTTCTTATAGGTGTGATGATGGGCTATGAGGAAGCACACCCGCTCTGTCTGCCCGGGCGTATAGCCGCCCACTTGCGCCAACACCCTGCGTGCCTCGGCAGGGCCTTCCTCCTCCTGGTGCTTACCGTTACAGTTGCCGTATTTCTGTTCCGACACGTGGATACCTATGTCATGGAGAATGGCTGCTGTCTCGAGGACAAAGACGGTTTCCTCGTCCACTCCCTCCAGTTGGGCGATGGTCACGGCGAAGTCGTGAACCTTCATGAAGTGTTGTATGCGGGGCACGTCGCCCGCGTCATACTCCACCATTGCCTGAATCAACCGTGCATGTTGCTGTTTCATTGCATCTCAGTCTTTTTTGTTTTACGACTGCAAAACTAATCATTTTTTTTGAGAAACAGCCCCAGTTTCGTACAAAATAAATAAAAAGCCAAGCTTCATTGCGTTCGGCTTGCACTATCTTTCAGTCGCATAGCCCGCTATGCTCCTTCAGAAAGGAAGTAAAATCTGCTCGGCTAAAATGCAAAAATCCATCAAAGGTAATTTTTAGAACCCGCCTAAAAAGTTTCTTTGACTCCTTGGCTATTTAGAAAAGTCATTACTTCGGTTCCGACAGGTTACCTAGTCTGTATTGTGTTAGGAATAGGTTCATGGAAGCAAATGTTTGTATTTCTATTTGCTTTATGCCTTTCGTATCTAATTGGTATCGTAATGCCAGTAACGACATATTATAATATCGCCAAAAAGAGTTTTCTCGTTTGTGGCGCATATGTAGTAGTGCGTGCGTTCTCATTGCTGTGCCATCAAGCATATAAGGACAAAAGGAAACCAGACTTTGCAGCGTATCAATCGACAACTTATACAACAAACACAACTTATACAACTTTTTCTATGCTGCCGCTGCAGCATCTTTGTTGTTTATGTTGTCAGAGTTGTCTC
>CAVFRG010000006.1:0-71094 GCA_963624905.1 Oscillospiraceae bacterium | reverse complement strand
TTTCTTGTCTGAGTGGTACGGCGAGGGCGCCGTACCTCCTAGAGGATGCCTTTTCTGTCAAGGATCGGTATCTCCTACTAAATGGTTTTTCACTCAAATGTTGGTGTTTGTAGGAGTTACAGCGCCACTGCTGTACCAAATAATGGGAATTGCCAAATTCAAAGTTTTTTCTTTCGTATTTTTCCGTTAGAAAGTGTTTAATAGGTTAAAAATATTCTGATAGTCAGAATATTACTTGTGTAATTCGACTTTTTTTTGTAACTTTGCACCCGATAAGAATAAGGATAGCACATCCTCGTGACATTTTATGGATGCTATCCGTTAAGGTATCTAACGGAACTGAGACTGGCAACCGTTCTTTTTCTCATAAGTTGCCGTCGCGAAATCACTGATGTTGTATTTCAGCTTTTCAGGTTCCATAAAACAATATTTATGAAGAGAATAACCATTATTTTGGTCGGCATGCTTATGCTGACCGTAAAGTTAAGTGCAGCGTCGGCTGCAAATTTGGAAAATGAATCCTCTACTGTCGAATATGACTGGAATCCAGTGATGGAGGCTATCATTCAGGTAGAGAGTGAAGGAAACGCCAAGGCTGTTTGTGGCAATTCCGTAGGAGTGATGCAGATCACTCCAGTGCTTGTAGCAGAATGTAACAATATTCTGAAGCGCAGAAAGAGCAAGACACGTTATAAGCTCTCCGACAGGTTCAGCATTAGTAAGTCGAAGGAGATGTTCCTGCTCATACAGTCGGTCTACAATCCTCTTAACAGCATCGAAAAGGCCATCCGTTCATGGAATGGTGGCAATCATTACAGCGTGAAAAGAACCCAGCGCTATTTTGAGAAAGTCATGAAGCATCTGAAAGGCAAATGATTGAAGTGATATGTCCGGTTGTTCCGTAAGGAATGACCGGATTTTTATTTGCTGTTATCCAAGAAGTGCGCAAGTTGTTTCGACCTGTACGGTTGTTTTTTCAGACACAGAAAGCGGATTCACTCGGCATATTCCTGCTTGAGTGGTACAGCGCCTCGCTGTACCACTCAAGCGAGATTTTTATCACTAAGTGACTTTTCCTAAGTGCGCCTTGAAAATCCAACCGTACAGATGAAGTTGTTTTTTCTTGAATATTACTACAACTGTTTTTGCTCAAACAAAAAAGACAAGAAATCTAGCGATTTCTTGCCTCTATAGTTGCGGCGGCAGGACTCGAACATGCGACCTCCAGGTTATGAGCCTGGCGAGCTACCAACTGCTCCACACCGCGATATTATCAACTCATTTCTGAATTGCGAGTGCAAAGGTACTAACTTTTTTTGAATCCGCCAAATGTTTTCTTCATATATTCTTGTTTTTAACGGATTTTAAAAAATAATATTTGTCCATATCAAATTAAAAGACTACTTTTGCACAGAATAATTTGTTGTGCAATCATTTTAAACGAAGGGACACGATTATGTCAATATCCAAAACTCGTCAGAAACTTGTCGATGTGGCGCGTCAGCTTTTTGCCAAAAACGGTATCGCCAACACAACGATGAATGATATTGCCGTTGCTTCAGGCAAGGGCAGGCGTACGCTTTATACTTATTTTAGCAGGAAGGAAGACGTGTACTATGCAGTCATCGAATCGGAACTGGAACGTCTGTCCGACAAACTTGACGAGGTGGCGGCCAGCAAGATGCGCCCGCAGGAGAAAATCATAGAACTGATTTATACCCATCTCAGCATGATAAAGGAGACGGTGGTAAGAAACGGCAACCTTCGTGCCGAGTTCTTCCGTAATATCTGGATGGTGGAAAAGGCGCGGAAGAATTTTGACGAGGACGAGATAGAGCTCTTGCGCAGGGTCTATTCGGAAGGCAAGTTGGACGGTGAGTTTGATATTGACAATGTAGACCTTGTGGCCGACATTACGCACTACTGTATCAAGGGTTTGGAGGTGCCTTTCATCTATGGGCGCTTGGGACACGGACTGGACGTGGAATCGAGCAAGCCTTTGGTGGCGAAGGTAGTCTATGGTGCATTGGGCAAGACAGGGATGAAACTGTAACGGAAAATGAAATAAAGTGAACGTTGCATTGTATTACAGAATATAATATAGAACATTACAGAATAATTAAACAAATAAAGAAAATGGGATTATTAACAGGTAAGACAGCCCTTGTAACAGGTGCTGCACGCGGCATCGGTAAGGCTGTCGCTATGAAGTTCGCCTCAGAGGGCGCTAACATCGCTTTTACAGACCTCGTCCTGAACGACGATATGGCAGCCGGACTGGAGGCCACCCGCAAGGAGATAGAGGCACTCGGCGTTACATGCCGTGCCTATGCCGGTAACGCTGCCGATTTCGAGGAGACAGAGAAGACCGTTAAACAGATACATGCAGACTTCGGCAGCATCGATATCCTCGTCAACAATGCAGGAATTACCAAGGACGGTCTGATGCTCCGCATGAGCGAGGCTCAGTGGGATGCCGTTCTGAATGTCAACCTGAAGTCGGCTTTCAACTTTATCCACGCTTGCTCGCCCGTTATGCTCCGTCAGCGCAGCGGTTCCATCATCAACATGGCTTCTGTAGTTGGTGTACACGGCAATGCAGGTCAGTGCAATTACGCAGCTTCCAAGGCCGGTATGATCGCCCTCGCCAAGTCTATCGCCCAGGAGTTGGGCCCCAAGGGTGTACGTGCCAACGCCGTGGCTCCCGGCTTTATCGAGACAGCCATGACAGCACAGTTGCCTGAGGACATCCGCAAGGACTGGATGAAGAAGATACCTTTGCGCCGTGGCGGTCAGACAGAGGACATAGCCAACGTATGTCTCTTCCTCGCTTCGGACATGTCAAGCTACGTAAGCGGACAGGTTATCCAGATAGACGGTGGTATGAACATGTAAGCCGCCCGTCCTTAGGATCATTACAAAAAGAAAGAATGAAGGTAGTTTACGAAGACAACCACATCATCATCGTCTCGAAGAGCAGCGGCGAAATCGTGCAGGGCGACAAAACCGGCGACCAGCCTCTCTCAGAGACCGTGAAGCAGTATATCAAGGAGAAGTACCACAAGCCGGGGAATGTGTTCCTCGGTGTGGTGCACCGCCTTGACCGTCCTGTTTCCGGACTTGTTGTCTTTGCCAAGACTTCCAAGGCTCTGAGCCGTCTGAACATGATGTTCCGCGACGGCGAAGTACACAAAACCTATTGGGCTATTGTCGGGAAGATGCCGCAGGAGCCCGAGGCCACCCTCACCCATTGGATAGTGAGGAACGAGAAGCAGAACAAGAGTTACGCTTACGACAAGGAAATAAGGAACTCCAAGAAGGCGGTATTGAAATATAAGGTAATAGGCCATACCGACCGTTACACGCTTCTGGAGGTGAACCTGATGACGGGGCGTCATCACCAGATACGCTGCCAGTTGGCAAAGATGGGCTGCCCCATCAAGGGCGACCTGAAGTATGGTTCGCCGCGCAGCAATCCGGACGGTAGCATCTGTCTGCTGTCCCGTCATGTGGAGCTGGTGCATCCCGTGTCGAAGGAAACAGTGTGTGCCGATGCTCCCTTGCCCGATGACAACCTGTGGCGCGCCATCAGTCCGGCAGACAGCATGCCGCACGACTGAATACCACCCCTATCCCTAAAACGAAAAATCCATGTCTACGAAGAAGAAATATGGCATTTTTGCAGGTGTCGCAGTCTTGACACCCTTATTGTTGCTCCTTCTGACTGCGATACTGTTGTATTTGCCCCCTGTACAGAACTGGGCAGTAAAGCGTGTGGCAGCATACGCCTCCGAGTCGACGGGCATGGATATCAGCGTGAAACATGTCAACCTTTCCTTCCCCCTCCGTCTTGAGGTGGAAGGGGTCAAGGTGTACCAACCTTCTGACACACTGAAAAACACAGCAATCCAAACTCTTCCGAACAAGAAAGACACCATTGCCGACATCGGCAGCATGCTGGTAGATGTACAACTGTTGCCGTTGCTGAAAAGTCAGGTAATGGTGGACGGTCTTGAATTCAGTTGTATGCGGGTAAATACAGCCCATTTCATCCATGAGGCACGCATCAAGGGCGACATCGGAAGCCTCTCGCTGCAGGCCCACGGCATAGACCTGAAAAAAGAACATGTCCATGTGGACGATGTTCTTCTTGCCGACTCGCGCCTGTCTGTGGAACTGAGTGACACGGTGCCGGAAGACACCACCCCCAGTACCAATTACTGGAAAATAAACATTAGCCAACTGAAGATAAAGAATACGGACTTTTCGCTCCGTATGCCGGGCGACACACTGCAGATAGGTGCTTATCTCGGTGATGCTGTAGCCCGTACAGCTTATATGGACCTGTACAAGGGACTGTATCAGGTTTCGCATCTCGATCTGCAACGCAGCAAGATAACTTACGACAACTACCAGACTGCCATGCTTGCCGGCAAGACCCCTGCCCAGGTGTTGCCTGCCGCAGGTATGGACTTCGACCATCTCGGCTTGCGCAACATGGCACTGTCGGCCGACTCCTTCTATTTCTGCAAGTCGGACATCGACGTGCGCATCCGCAGTGCGCGGTTTGCAGAGCGCAGCGGACTGCAGGTAAACAGGATGTCGGGCCGTTTTGTGATGGACTCCGTCAAACTTCAGTTGCCCGACATGTATCTGCAGACCCCCTACTCACGTCTGCAGACCACGTTCAGTATGGACATGAATGCCTTTGCTGTATCAGCACCGGGCAAGTTGACAGCACTGCTCCGTGGCAGTATAGGCCGCGAGGACCTCATGCTCTTTGCCGGACAATACATGCCCGCAGCCATGCGCAGCCGTTGGCCTTATTATCCGCTCAGCATAGAAGGAACACTAAAGGGAAACCTGCAGCGCATGACCTACGACGGTCTGGAGGTGTCGCTGCCCACGGCTTTCCGCTTTGCCTCCTCGGGTACTCTTGCCAACCTTGCAGCCCCTTCCCGTCTCAAGGCAGACATCAGGCTGGATGCCAAGACCTACAACCTCGCTTTCCTCACAGCCCTGCTCGATCCGGCCTTGCTCAAGGAACTGCGCATACCTTCCGGTATCGGCATCAAGGGCAGTCTTCATGCAGACGGTCCGCATTATGCCACCCGTCTCTGTGTAACCGAGGGGCGTGGCCGTATGGACATCGATGCTGCTGCTGACACGCAGACCGGCAAGGACGGCGCGCTGGACATGGCAGCACTGGCTTACCGTGCCAAGGTAAAGGCCGTCAATGTGCAGCCACGCCATTTCCTTCCCCACCAGGAACTGTATGCCTTTACGGGCAGTGTCGAGGCAGAGGGCAGGGGAGTAGACCTCCTGTCGGCTGCTACACGTCTGAACGCCAAGGCACAGGTAAAGAGAATACATTACGGACGGTATGACACGGGCAACATACAGGCAGTGGCACATGTGGCAAACGGCAAGGTGCATGCCGATGTGGACAGTAAGAACGCCTACCTTACAGGTCGTCTGAGCATTGATGCGCTTACCGCCACCAAGGACGTACAGGGCACCGTTGTGGCAGACGTGCGTGCGGCAGACCTGTGGCTCATGGGACTCACGCAGTCGCCCATGAAAGCCTCGGTGTGCGGGCATGTCGACCTGCACACTGACCTCAACGAACGCCATTCGCTGCAAGCCGTACTGGGAGACATCGCCGTACAGACCAAGCAGAAGACATACCATCCTGTAGATGTCGTTGTGGACCTCGTGACGAACTGTGACACGACCCATGCCGTTGCCGACTGTGGCGACTTCCATCTCCGCATGGATACACACGGCGGCTACCGCAAACTGCTGAGCCGCCTGGACGTGCTGCAGAATGAACTGAAGGCACAGTTCCGAGACCGGAGTATAGACCAGATACGCATACGCCGCGAGTTCCCCCTGGCGCATATTTATCTCACGACAGGGCGCGACAACTTCATTTCGCGTTTCATCGAATACAACGGCTACCACTTCAAGTCGGTGGAGATGCTGCTCGACACCTCTCCCAAGTCGGGTGTGAACGGTTACCTCAACGTCGACTCCCTGGTGGCGCAAGGTGTGCAGCTCGATACCGTGCGTGCCAAGATACTTACCCAGGGCGATACCATCCGCTATACGGCACGCATACAGAACAACAAGAACAACCCGCAGTACGTATTCCGCGCCCTCGTGGACGGGGAACTGCAGGAACGAGGCTCCGACATCAGTGCCAGCATCTACGATGCCAACGGCCGTCTGGGTGTCAAGGTGGGGCTTGCTGCCATCATGTACGATAACGGCATACGGATGAGCCTTACCGATACGCACCCCGTCTTGGGCTACAAGACCTTTACTGCCAACGACGACAACTACCTCATGCTGGGCAGAGACATGCGTGTGTCTGCCAACCTGTTGCTGGCGGACGACAAGGGTATGGGTGTACGTGTCTACTCCAATGACGAGAACGAGGAAGCCCTGCAGGACATCACGATAGGCATGAGCAATTTTGACCTTGACAAGGTGTTCAGCGTCATACCATATATGCCCGAAGTGTCAGGAAATATGAACGGCGACTTCCATATCGTGCAGACCAAGGGAAACCTCTCCGTGGCCTCCAACATCACGGTAGACAACCTCGTGTACGAGAAGTGTGCCATGGGCAATGTCGGCAGCGATTTCGTCTATATGCCTAAGGACGACGGCACCCATGCCGTAGACGGCATACTGAAGTATGACGGTGAGGAGGTGGCCACCATACAGGGCTCCTACCGTTCGGAAGGCGAGGGATACCTTGACGCACGCCTTTCCATGGACAAGTTGCCGCTGCATTTCATCAACGGTTTCGTGCCCGACCAGCTCATCGGTCTCAAGGGACGCGGCGAGGGCGAACTGACCGTAAAGGGCGCACTGGACAAACCGCAGGTGGACGGGGAGGTATACCTCGACTCTGTCTATCTGGTAAGCGTGCCTTACGGTGTGTCGATGCGTTTCGACAACGACCCCGTGCGCATTTCCGGCAGCAAGCTGCTCTTCGAGAACTTCATGATGTACGCCAACAATGACAGTCCGCTCAACGTGCAGGGCTACCTCGACTTCTCTGACCTTGACAAGATGAAGCTCGACGTGAAGATGCGGGCACAGAACTTCCTGTTGGTAGATGCCAAGGAGAATGCACGCTCCGAAGCCTTCGGCAAAGCGTATGTCAACTTCTTCGGCAGTATGCAGGGTGTCTTGAGCAACCTCAAGATGCGTGGAAAGCTCGATGTGCTGGGCAATACCGACATGACTTATATCCTGCGCGAGTCAGAACTGACCACCGACACACAGCTCGACGAACTGGTGAAGTTTACCGACTTCAACAGCGGCAAGGAAGAGCCTGTGGTGCGCCCCAAGATAGAGGGCTTCGACATGCTCCTGGGCATGTCCATAGACGAGTCGGCACGCATACTCTGTGCGCTGAACGCCGACAAGACCAACTACATCGACCTGATGGGTGGCGGCGACCTGCGCATGACCTACAACCCGGTGGACAACCTGCAGTTGTCGGGCAAATATACCCTCAGCAACGGAGAGATGAAATACTCCCTTCCCATCATACCGCTCAAGACCTTTACCATACAGGACGGCAGTTACCTCGAGTTTACGGGCGACCCCTTCGACCCATCGCTGAACATTACCGCCACTGAAAGTGTGAAGACCACCGTCAACGAAGGGCAGGGCACAGGACGCACGGTAGATTTCCTCTGCGGTGTCAAACTGTCGCAGACACTCAGTCAGCCCGGTATACAGTTTATTATCTCAGCCCCTTCCGACATGACCATGCAGGACGAACTGAACACCATGAGTATAGAGGAACGCGGCAAGGTAGCCATCACGATGCTGGCCTCCGGCATGTACCTGTCCTCCGGCAACACCAGTTCGTTTACCATGAACAGTGCCCTCAGCTCGTTCCTCAATTCCGAGATCAACAACATTGCGGGTACGGCCATGCGCTCCATCGGTCTCGATATCGGCATGACGGTAGACAATTCCGTCAATGCGGCAGGTGCCATCCATACCGACTACAACTTCAAGTTTGCCAAGCGTTTCTTCAACAACCGCCTCTCCTTTACGGTGGGTGGCCAGGTTTCGTCGGGAGCAGAGATGGAGAATGCCGTGAAGAACGATGCCTTCTTCAGCAACGTGGAGATACAGTACCGGCTCAACGACGGTGCCAGCCAGTATATACGCGGGTTCTACAACAATAATACCTACGACTGGCTCGAGGGCCAGATAGGCGAGTATGGCATCGGTTTCAAGTGGCAGCGCAAGTTGCAGAACTTCCTCGACATCTTCCGCTTCAAGACTGACAGTCAGATGCCCCCCGTACCCCGAGACTCTGCTGCTACAGCAGCATCAGCGTCCCCTTCTGCCACGGTGCCCTCTAATAAAGAAAACAGCCATGAGAAAAAATAGAATCAGCAGTATGCGCACCCTTTTCCCCGGCATACGCCCTGCCGTACGTGTTGGCCTTGCCCTGGCAGTTGTCGGGGCAGTGTTGGCGGCGTGCTCCTCCACCAGTGCCCTGAAACACGACGAGCAGCTCTTCACAGGCTTGAAGAAGATAGAGTATACCGACTATGCAGAGAGCAGCTATGCCGACTCCACCATGCTGGAAATGGAGTCAGTGCTCGCCTCGGCACCCAACGGTGCCCTCTTCGGTAGCAGCTATTACCGTACGCCCTTCCCCGTTCGCCTGTGGATATGGAACGCCTTTTCGCAGTCGGGGGGAGCCATCCCCAAGTGGCTTACCAAGACATTCGGTTCGCAGCCCAAGCTCATGGCAAATGTCAATCCGCAGCTACGTGCGCAGGTGGCACAAAACCAACTTGCCAAGTGGGGCTATTTTCATGGCAAGGTAGACTATAAGGTGCTGACGCAGAGTAATCCGAAGGAAGCGAAGGTGGCATATCATGTGGCAATGGGACCGCTCCTTACATTAGACACCGTGCAGTATGTCAACTTCCCCGACGAGGCACAGCATCTCATCGACTCTACCCGCCAGTATGCCATCGTGGGCAAGGGAAGTCCCTTCAACGTGCCCAACCTCGAGGCGGAGCGCCAGCGTGTCACCCGCCTCTTCCGCAACAACGGCTACTACTATTACCAGAACGGCTACGCTTCCTGGCTTGCCGATACCCTGGCCACACCGGGCAAGGCAAGGATGAAGATGGTCATGGCCGACAGTCTCGACACCCTCGTCAGGCGCAAGTGGTATATCGGCAACATCAACATCCGTTTCCGCAAGCAGTTTATGGAGCAACTAACCGACAGCTTCAGCCGCCGCTATCTCAATATCTATTACCACGGCAAGAAAATGCCGATACGTGCTGGTGTCGTACTGCGCGACCTGCAGTTGCGCCCGCGCAGGCTCTACCGTGTAGAGAACGAGGAGAAGGCACGCCAGAACCTGCAGTCGATGGGCCTCTTCAGTTACACCAGTCTGCAGTTTACCCCTCGCGATACCACGGCTCTCTGCGATACGCTCGACGCCAACATCGACCTCGTGTTCGACAAGCCCTATGACTTTTACATCGAGGCAAACGGCAAGGGAAAGACGACGGGTAGGATAGGACCCGAACTGGTGGTGGGCCTTACCAAGCGCAATGCATTTAGGGGAGGCGAGAAACTCGACATCAACCTGCAT
The DNA here is from genome assembly GCA_963624905.1 of Oscillospiraceae bacterium. Taxonomy (GTDB): domain Bacteria; phylum Bacteroidota; class Bacteroidia; order Bacteroidales; family Bacteroidaceae; genus Prevotella. The sequence goes on along the minus strand of CAVFRG010000006.1, from coordinate 61,436 downwards.
GGCTCCTATGAATGGCAGACGCGCAACAACGGCAACGGCTCCAGTAGCAACCACGTCAACTCGTACGAGTATGGTGCCGATGTGGCTGTGACGTTCCCGCGAATCATCACCCCTCTCAACCTCTTCCGATCATCGGCCCAGAACGAGCGGCGTTTCCGCAAGGGACACATGCCGCGCCATTACTACGGCACACCCACCACAACCATCAAGGCTGCAATGAATGTCCTCAACCGTGCAGGATATTTCCGTCGCCATATCGTGTCGGGCGAGTTGACCTACGACTGGGCCACCTCTGCCCAGCACCGCCACTCGTTCAGTCCGCTGGTGCTCTCGTACGAATATATGAACAGTAGTACAGAGGCCTTCGACAAGGCGATAGCCGAAAGTCCCTATCTGATGATAGCCATGCGCAACCAGTTTGTGCCCAAGATGAGCTATACCTATACTTACACCAGCCCGTCCTCCTACCGCAACCCCATTACCTGGAGCACCACGGTGAGCGAGGCGGGCAATGTGCTCGCGCTGGGTTATCTGTGTGCCGGCAAGAAGTGGAACGACAAGAACAAGGACCTTTTCCGCAATCCCTTTGCCCAGTTCCTGAAACTGGAGACCGACTTCTCCAAGGTCTGGCGCACCTCAGAACAGTCGGTGCTCGTAGGACACCTCAATGCCGGTGTGGTATGGAGCTACGGCAATGCCGACGAGGCACCCTATTACGAACAGTTCTATATAGGTGGTGCCAACAGTGTGCGTGCCTTCAATGTGAGGAGCATCGGTCCGGGCAAGTTTGTGCCTACCGACAGAAAGTATTCCTACATCGACCAGACGGGCGACCTCAAGTTGCTGGCCAACCTGGAGTACCGCCCGCGCATCTGGGGCGACCTCTACGGAGCCGTGTTCCTCGATGCCGGAAACGTGTGGACACTGCGCAGCGAGGAGTACAGTCCGCAAGGGCGCTTCGAACTGAAGAATTTCTTCCGCCAGATGGCAGTAGGCACAGGCGTGGGTGTGCGCTACGACGTAGGCATGTTCGTGATACGCATCGACTGGGGTGTCGGACTCCATGTGCCTTACGACACCTCCAAGCACGGATTCTTCAACATCGATTCGTTCAAGAACGCCAACAGTCTGCATCTGGCCGTGGGATACCCGTTCTAAGCAAGAAGTTTTTATTATTCTTAACAGCCCTAACGTGTCATCCTAACGATATTTTTATTACTTTTGCATCATCGGTAGCCTTTACCCCTGCAGGCTGCCGACGGTACGCGGCTGTACCAGCGTATGGAGAAAAACATTATCAACTATAAAAAATACAATATGAAACCTACATTATTGCTTTTGGCGGCAGGAATGGGAAGCCGCTATGGTGGACTGAAACAGCTTGACGGTCTTGGCCCCAACGGCGAGACCATCATGGACTACAGCATCTATGATGCCATCCAGGCCGGATTCGGCAAGATCGTATTTGTCATTCGAAAGGACTTCGAAGACCAGTTCCGCGAGAAGATTCTCTCCAAGTATGAGGGACACGTACCCGTAGAACTCTGCTTCCAGTCGCTCGATGCTCTGCCAGAAGGCTTCTCTGTACCCGAAGGTCGCGAGAAACCCTGGGGCACCAACCATGCCGTGCTCATGGCCAAGGACATCATCAAGGAACCTTTCTGCGTCATCAACTGCGATGACTTCTACAACCGCGACTGCTTCAAGGTCATCGGCAAGTTCCTCTCCGAACTGCCCGAGGGTAGCACGGGCAAGTATGCTATGGTGGGCTTCCGCGTAGGCAACACACTGAGCGACAACGGCACCGTGGCTCGTGGCATCTGCTCCAAGGATGATGCTGGCAACCTTACCACTGTGGTGGAGCGTACCGAGATAATGAGGGTAGACGGAAAGGTGTCCTACAAGGACGAAGAAGGCAAGTGGGTGGCTGTAGAGGACAACACGCCTGTATCCATGAACGTATGGGGCTTTACCCCCGACTACTTTGCGCACAGCGAGGCATACTTCAAGGAATTCCTCAGCGACCCCAAGAATATCGAGAACCTGAAGGCTGAGTTCTTCATCCCCTTGATGGTCAACAAACTCATCAACGACGGTACGGCTACTGTACAGGTGCTTGACACCACCAGCAAGTGGTTTGGCGTGACATACGCTGCCGACCGTCCTTCTGTCGTAGAGCGCATTCAGGGGCTTGTAGATGACGGCACTTATCCAGACAGGCTCTTCTAAGCATGGACATTAACGTTATGAATGAAAAGGAAGCCGCTACCCTCCAAGAGTTGATAGCGGCTTCTCAGCATATAGTGATATGCTGCCACAGGTCGCCCGATGGTGATGCCATGGGCTCTTCGCTTGCATGGCAGCGTTACCTCCTCTCGCTCGGCAAGGACGCTGTGGTCTGTGTGCCCGACCTGTATCCCGACTTTCTGCAGTGGTTGCCCGGTGCTCACAACATTGTCCGTTACGACAAGTACCCCGACCGCGCATTCCAGCTCTTCCAGACGGCAGACCTTGTGTGCTGTCTCGACTTCAATGCTTCGGGACGTCTCGACGAGATGGAGCACCTCCTTACCGAGTGCAAGGCCCCCAGGGTGATGATCGACCATCATCTTGCGCCAGCGCTTGACGTCGACGTGATGGTGTCGAAGCCCCAGTTGTGCAGTGCCAGTGAGGTGGTGTTCCGCATAGTGTGGCAGTTGGGCGGTTTCGAACAGATGGACCGCAACTGGGCGCTATGTGTCTATTGCGGCATGATGACCGACACAGGCGGGTTTACCTACAACTCGTCTTATCCGGAAATATATTTCATCATAGGCCAGCTCCTTACCAAAGGGTTCGACAAGGACAGGGTCTACCGCACCGTGTTCAATAACTACAGTCCTTCGGCCTTGCGGCTCAGATGCCACATTATCAGTGAGCACCTGCATGTACACGACAGTCTCCATGCGTCCTATTACTGTGTGACGCGTGAGGTTATGAACAACTACAACTTTAAGAAGGGCGACCTCGAGGGACTTGTCAACGAACCACTGCGCATCAAGGGCAACCGTCTCTCCATTTCCCTGCGCGAGGATACAGAGCGCGACAACTTCATACTCGTGAGTCTGCGTTCGGTAGATGACTTCCCGTGCAACAAGATGGCGGAACAGTTCTTCAACGGCGGAGGCCACAAGAATGCCTCTGGCGGCAAGCTCTTCTGCACCATAGAAGAGGCAGAACAGACGGCATGCCGTGCCATCGAGGCATTTGCCCACATGCTGGCATGATATGCTGCCGGGCTGCGAAGTGATAAAGAATAATAAAAAACGGGTGACTGCACGGGCGGTCTCTCGTTTTTTTTGTACCTTTGTCCGCAATATCGGCCTTGCAGGCATATGCGCAACGTCCGCAGCAGGACACCTTTGGCGCAGGCTGAGGCCAAAGTAAAAGCATAAAACAAGAAAAACGGAATAATGAAGAAACTATTATTGGCCATGATGGCCGTGGTGGTCCTTGCAGGTTTCGGCTCATGCAATGACAGCGAGACCTATGCAGACCAGCGCAACCGCGAGTTGGACTCCATCAACGCTTTCCTGAGCAACGAACACGTTACTGTTATCAGCGAGTCTGAGTTCAAGACACGTTTCGAAGCCCGCAAGACAGACAAGAGCGTAGTCCTCACCGACACCACTGCAGGCAAGAACGAGTATGTGCTGTTCGAGAGTAACGGTATCTATATGCAGGTCATCAACGACGGTTGCGGCGACTACATCAAGCAAGGCTCCAGCAAGAATGTGTATTGCCGTTTCCGTGAATACTGCATCTCGGCACGTGCAGCCATCACGGGTGTAGGCTATACGGTCAGCAACATCTCTACAGACAATGCCTATTTTCTTGACGAAATCAACGTGTACAACAATTCGGGAACCTTCACGGGTTCGTTTGTTGATACCTCACGCAGTCTGATGGCACTAACCTATAATACGTCTACCTCTGGCTCAGTCAGTGCCACGGTACCTTCCGGATGGCTGGTACCCTTTACGTGGATAAAGTTGGGACGCCTCATCAATGAGGACGACGAGCTGGCACATGTGCGTCTGCTCATACCCCACAGCTACGGTACGACGGCAGCCTCGTCCAATGTCTATGCCTATCTCTACGACATTACGTTCCAGCAAGCCCGTTGATAATTGACAACCTGATAAAATCTTTATATTATGACACTTATCAAATCCATTTCCGGTATCCGCGGAACGGTGGGCGGACCGGCAGGCGATACGCTCAACCCACTCGACATCGTCAAGTTCACTTCTGCTTACGCTACCTTCATACGCCGTAGCGGGCAGTCGGACAGCAATATCATCGTAGTGGGGCGCGATGCACGCATCTCGGGCGAAATGGTGAAGAACGTGGTGTGCGGCACCTTGATGGGCATGGGATATGATGTGCTCAACATCGGCCTTGCCACAACGCCTACTACCGAACTGGCCGTCACGATGAGCGGTGCAGCCGGTGGCATTATCATCACTGCCTCGCACAATCCGCGCCAGTGGAACGCACTCAAACTGCTCAACGAGAAGGGCGAGTTCCTTACCAAGGACAACGGCAATGAGGTGCTGGACATCGCGGAGAAGGAAGATTTCGAGTATGCTGATGTTGACCATTTGGGCAAATATACAGAAGACAGCACCTTCAATAACCGTCATATCGACTCAGTGCTCGCATTGAAACTCGTGGATGTAGAGGCTATCAAGAACGCCCACTTCAAGGTTTGCGTAGACAGCATCAACTCCGTGGGTGGCATCATCCTACCCGAGTTGTTCGATGCTCTGGGCGTGGAGTATACCTTCCTCAACGGAGAAGCCAATGGCGACTTTGCCCATAATCCCGAGCCTTTGGAGAAGAACCTCGGCGGTATCATGGGCGAACTGAAGAAGGGTGGCTACGACATGGGTATCGTGGTTGACCCCGATGTGGACCGCCTGGCTTTCATTTGCGAGGACGGCAAGATGTTTGGCGAGGAGTATACCCTGGTGAGTGTGGCCGACTATGTGCTGGCGCATACTCCCGGCAATACGGTGAGCAACCTTTCCTCCACTCGTGCCTTGCGCGACGTGACGGAGAAGCACGGTGGCAAATACACCGCAGCAGCCGTGGGCGAGGTGAATGTCACTACCAAGATGAAGGACGTGCATGCCGTGATTGGCGGCGAAGGAAACGGCGGTGTCATCTATCCCGAGAGCCACTATGGCCGTGATGCCCTTGTGGGTATCGCCCTCTTCCTGAGCAGTCTGGCGCATAAGGGATGCAAGGTGAGCGAGCTGCGTGCCTCTTTCCCCAACTATTTCATAGCCAAGAACCGTATCGACCTTACGCCCTCCACCGATGTGGATGCCATCCTCGTAAAGGTGAAGGAGATGTACGGCAAGGAGAAAGACGTGCAGGTAACGGACATCGACGGTGTGAAGCTCGACTTCCCCGACAAGTGGGTACACCTGCGCAAGAGCAATACCGAGCCTATCATCCGCGTTTATAGTGAGGCTTCCACTATGGAAGAGGCAGATGCCCTCGGTAAGAAACTGATGCAGGTGGTGTATGATATGCAATAAGCCTTGGTGATAAACCTGTAGTGACTTCTACATACAGAAATCCCCAAATACAGCTTAGATTTCGTTAAATCTAACTTGTATTTGGGGAATTTTAGTTTATGCGCAGTGCTTACGTAATTGATAGCCTCCATACTTTTGTCTTTTATAAAAGATAAAGTATGTCTTTATTCAGCTCTCTTCCAGTCTAAGAGCCCTTTTCCCTCTTCGTCGAGCTCTATCCCCAGGCCGATGACTTGGCGTTTGTCTGCCCTGAAGGGTTCCATGTATTGGCGGTCGAGGATTTGCTGGGTGGCAGCTTCCTTACCGCCGTTGTTTCTCAGTTTGAGTTCCAATACATAGATGTAGCGGGAAGTTTGCACTATCATGTCGATTCTGCCCGTGGCAATCATCTTTTCCACCTCCACTTTCAGTCCGATGGCATTGAAGATGGTGCTGATGATGAGGCGATAGCGCTCCTCCATATCCATCGAGGCAAGTTTCTTGTTGCTGTAAGGTACGTCGGCTATGAGTGCTTTAAGAGCCTTCATGGATTCCTCTATGTTGGCATTTTGAATCATTTTCAGCAACAGACTTTGGGTAGAGACTACCTGTGACCTTGTGCGAAGTGTTAAGGCAGGCATTACAAGTTTGTAGAGGGCTTGCTTCACCTCTTCGTTAGGAAATCCCAATGTATATACCCCGTCCTCGTATTCCTTGATGGTAAGATAGCCCGCTTGATAGAGGAAGAGTTCTGCACCGCCATCGCTGACATCACATGTTTCCAGAGTGGTGCTGTCGATGTAACAGTGGTCGAAATACTCCAAGGATACATCGAGGTCAGCCACAAACTTAGGGAGCAATGATGTCGCACCTGATGCAGCCCAGAAATTGCTAAGTTCTTGGATGTCGAGGGCATTGATGAGACTGAATGGATTATAGACATCTATCATGTTACGACGGCTGAAATGGTAACCGTCATAATAGTCTTTCAGACGGTCATGTGTCTCCTGGGCAGTCCAGTTGTTTCTTTCTGCCATTTTTCCCAATTCAGGCTTGAAGTTCTCGCCGATTTCCTCCTCCGTGATACCGCAGATGGTGGCGTATTCTGGCAGGAAGCTGATGTTGGTCAAGTTGTTGAGAACGGAGAAAAGGGAGATTTGGGTAAACTTCGTGATACCCGTGATGAATACCAGTCTCTCATACTCGTCATCTGCTTTCAGGATGGCAAACACTTCGCGATATACTGCCGTGCAATCTTCGTGCTCAGGAGTTTTCCAAGAGTGTTGGAGTGGGGCATCATATTCGTCGATGAGGATGGCAACCTTCAAGCCGGTTTTGTGGTATGCGGTAGTGATGATAGCATCAAAACGGTCTGCGAGTTGGGCGGTAGGCTTGGGAGTGATGTTGTACAGCTTTTCATATTCCCCAAAGCGAATGTCGAGATAAGAGCGCAATGTAACAGCATTTGCTCCCCCGCGGCTGAGGTCAAGACGGATGACAGGATATTGCTTCCATTCCTTTTCCATCTGCATAATCTTCAGCCCTTCGAAGAGTTCTTTCCTTCCCTCGAGGTACATCTGCAGCGTATCGACAAGGATTGACTTGCCGAAGCGGCGGGGGCGGCTCAGGTAATTGTATTTCTTGCCGTGATTGACCATTGTCCAAATGATGTCGCTCTTATCCACGTAGAGATAGCCTTCTTCTCTGATTGCTTTGAACGACTGGATGCCTGCTGGTAACTTTCTGTTGTTGTCTGTCATATTATTGCCTCTCATTTTCTGCAAAGATACGGTATATAATTGGAAATGCAAAGTTTTTTGATGGAAATCAGCGGATGAAAGTGTGCCTTTTCATTAGGGGTACCTTGTAAAACTCTGCAGCAAGCCTTGTAGAAGCCTATAGCAAACCTTGTGTACGCCTACTTCAAAACCTTTAGAAGCCTATTACAAACTACTTCGCCTAACCTTTATTTAGCTAAATACAAGTTAGGCGAAGCTAAATATAAGTTGTATTTAGTAGAAGGTAACAGGCTTCTTACGGTTTTGTGCCGTACTGATAATAGTTTTGTGCTGTACTGATAATAGTTTTGTGCTGTACTGATAACTGTTTTGCAGTCTTATGATACAGAGAAACAAAAGCGGTTGCCACTCCCGGGAGAATGGTAACCGCTTTTACATAAGGTTGTTGTGTGTATCCGTTGTTGTGGCGGGTATGTGTGCCAGCCTGCAGATCAGTCGAAGATCTTGAATTCGTATCCTTGCTCCATGAGCCATTCTATGGCTTGTGGCAAGGCAGTCTTTAGCTTGTCGATGCTCTTCAGAGAGTCGTGGAAGGTAATGATGCTGCCGTTGCGCGAGTATCGTTTCACGTTCTCCACAACATCGTTGGCCGTGAGGCGGTTGGAATAGTCGCGCGTCACAACATCCCACATGATGACCTTGTAGGCACGGTGCAGCCACCAGTACTCGCTGGGCCGCATCCATCCGTGGGGCGGTCTGAAGAGATGGGCATGGATGATGTCGTTGGCCTTGTTGGTATTGAGGGCGTATGCTATGACGCGGTGCTTAAATGCCCCGATGTGGCTGAAGGTATGGTTGCCTATCTGGTGTCCCTCCGCCACAATCCTGTTGTACAGGTCGTGGTGTCTCAGCACGTTCTCGCCCACCATGAAGAAGGTGGCCTTTACCCCGTAGTGTTTCAGCGTGTCGAGGATAAAGGGCGTCGACTCGGGGATGGGCCCGTCGTCGAACGTCAGGTACACTGCGTGTTCGTTCGGGTCCATCCTCCATATCGCCTTGGGGTAAAGCCATCTCAGCCACTTGGCCGGTTGTTCGATAAACATCTCTCGTTCTTGTCGTTGTTGTTAGCTGGGCTTCAATATCCCTCCGGCATTTTTCCGCCGCGTCCGCGGTAGAGCGTGTAGAGGGCGTTGAGCTGCTTGGCATACTGCTGTTCGAGCTGTGGACTGCTCATGCCTGCCACATCGCATGCACTCTGCATGATCATGATCTGGCGTATGCAGTCGCTCTGGGCGTTGGCAAAGCGGTCGCCGTTGAGCGAGAGGTAGTATTCGAGATACTGTTTGGCGTTCTTCCATACCTTGGCGAGGTACTCGTTGCCCTTTGCCTTCTGTCCGGTGAGGAACCATCCGCGTGCCAGGTCCAGACCGCCGCTCATGTAGTCTACCGTTACGTTGTATCCCGGTATCTCCATGTCGGCCTTCTTCAGGATGTCGATAGCCTTCTGTTTCTTGTCCTCGGCAATGAGCTGCAGTGCCGTCTGTGCCAGCAGTCGGCGGTGGGTGTAGCACATGCGCATGGTGGTCTCGTCGATGTAGAGTCCCTTCTGCTTGAGGTTGCCGAACTTGAAGCGGGTCATGATGTTGTGGTAAGCTTTCTCGGCATCAAAGTTCTTTGCACCCGGCTTGTTGGTGGTGAACGGTGTGATGCGGTTTACCAGACCCTCCTGTACGAAGTTGTCACCCAGGTTCATGTAGTTCTCCTGACCTACGGTAAGTGCCACGTAGATGGGGCGTGTCCAGTTGCTCTGTGCCAGCATCTCGAGCATCATGAGGTCGTTCTTGTAGAGCGCGTTCTTGCCCTTGAGCGAGATGACCATCTTGTCGGGTATGGTGTCCGATGCCATCATCATGCCACTCTTCTTCACTGCTTCCTTGTCGATGGTGATGTAGAGGGTGTCGGTAGGTATGAAGTGGAAGTCGGCGTTCTTGCTGCGTACCCAGTTTTTCAGCACGTTCTTCAGTTCGAACGGTTCGTCGCCAAACTGCTGCTTGGCAGCGGCGGGGTCCTGCTTGTAGAAGTCGAGTATCTGCTTCTTTGCCTCCGGCTCTACCTGTATGTACTCGTTGGTACCCGAGCAGAAGTCGAGGCGCGGCCATGTGATGGGCACGGACGGCGAGTCGTATGCCGGACGCTTCATCTGGTCGATGTACCAGTCGGTGGCCAGGTAGCTCAGGTTGCATACACGTGCGTCGGTGCCTACGCCCTCCACTTCCTGGTTGTACCACAGTGGGAAGGTGTCGTTGTCACCGTTGGTAAAGATGATGGGATTGCCCTTCTCCTGCAGCGACATGAGGTAGTTCTGTCCGAAGTCTCGACAGGTGTAGCGGTTAGAGCGGTCGTGGTCGTCCCATGTCTGCGATGCCATCTGTATAGGCACGAGGAGGGTGATGACGGCAACGATGGCCGATACTGCCACACCGCTGATCTTGGCCTTCTTCTTCAGCAGGTCGAGGATGGCAAGCACGCCGAGGCCGCACCATATGGCGTATGCGTAGAACGAACCGGCATAGGCATAGTCACGCTCACGTGGCTGCATAGGTGTCTGGTTCAGATAGATGACGATGGCGAGACCCGTCATGAAGAACAGGAAGAACACCACCCAGAACTGCTGTATACCGACAGGAAGGATCTCCTCCACTTCCTTGCCGTTCTTCACTACCTTGCGCTTGCGTGTGTACCATGCCTGCCAGAAGAGTCCGATGAGGCCCAGTACGAGCGGCATGCAGTAGAACACGTTGTGTCCCTTGTTCTGCTTCAGGTCATCGGGCAGTTTGCTCTGGTCGCCCAGCATGGCATCGTCGATGAACGAGAATCCCGTTATCCAGTTGCCGTGCTCAGGCTCTCCGTTGCCCTGTATGTCGTTCTGCCGTCCGGCAAAGTTCCACATAAAGTAGCGCCAGTACATGAAGTTGCACTGGTAGGAGAGGAAGAAGCGCATGTTCTCTATCTGTGTCGGCATCTTCACCATGATGCTCTCGCCACAGCGGTCGAAGGGCACTTCGCTGCCATCCACACCGCCCATCCAGTCTTCGTACGACTGGGCGTGGGCTGCATCGTACATACGCGGGAAGAGCATGTTCTGCGCATATTTGTACTTGTTCTTGTGGCTCACCACGAAGTAAGAGTCCTTCTCGTCGGCAGAAGCCTTCTCCTTGCGCTGGTATACAGGTGCTCCCTCGCTCATTACAGGCTTGCAGTAGCCCCCGTCCTGTTGCAGGGCCACCTGCGAGGTGTATGCCTGTCCGTAGAACAACGGACGGTCGCCGTACTGGTCACGGCTCAGGTAGTTGCCGAGTGTGAAGATGTCCTCGGGCGAGTTCTGGTCCATCGGAGGGTTGGCCGAGGAACGTATCACGATGAGTGCATAGCTGGAGTAGCCTATCATCAGCATCAGCATGCAGAGCAGGGCCGTGTTCTTGACGCGGGCAGAGATGAGAGGTACGGTCTGCATCTTCTTCTTGGTGATGCCGGTAACCTCATCGGTGCCGGTAACTGTTTCCTTCTTGCGCTTGTAGTTGAGTGCAAACCAGAGGATGGCAAGCACTATCACACCGCATATCACTGCGCTCCAGCCATATCCATAGAAGGGAATGCCGAGCATGCCGAAACCGAGCAGGAAGGCTATGTTCTGCTTTTTCTGGTTCTTGTCGCTGGCGTTGTATGTCTCGTAGATGCCCCAGATGACGCTTGCCACGAGGCAGATGATGTACACGATCTCTCCCGTGTTGAAGGGGCAGCCGAGGGTGTTGACGAAGAACAGCTCAAACCAGCCGCCCACGGTTATGATGCCCGGCACTACACCGTAGAGCACGGCCACCACTACGAGGAACGAAACCATCAGTGCCAGGAGCGAGCCTTTGAGGTTGGCCTGTGGCACCTTCTTGTAGTAATATACCAGCACGATGGCGGGAATGCAGAGCAGGTTGAGCAAGTGCACACCGATGCTGAGGCCCGTCATGTAGGCTATGAGCACGAGCCAGCGGTCGCTGTGAGGCTCGTCGGCATGGTCTTCCCATTTCAGTATCAGCCAGAACACCACCGCGGTAAAGGCAGAAGAGAAAGCGTACACCTCTCCCTCCACGGCGGAGAACCAGAAGGTGTCGCTGAAGGTGTAGATGAGTGCGCCCACCATACCCGATGCCTCGATGGCTATCAGCCGGGAAGTAGTCATCTCCTTCCAGTCGCCGATGATGAGCTTGCGTGCCAGATGGGTAATGGTCCAGAAGAGGAACATGATGCAGACGGCACTCAGCAGGGCGCTCATCGTGTTCACCATCTTGGCCACTTGTGTGGTGTCGCTGGCAAAGTGGGTAAAGAAATTGCCCAGGAGCATAAAAAACGGTGCCCCCGGCGGGTGACCTATCTCCTGCTTGTAGGCAGTGGTGATAAACTCGGGACAGTCCCAGAAACTGGCTGTCGGTTCGATAGTGGAGCAATAGACGAATGCCGCAATGAGGAATGCGACCCATCCGAGAATGTTGTCCACCAGTTTGTACTGTTTCATTATTGTTTAAACTTTAATGTATTATGTTTCTGAACGGTTTGTGTTCTGTCCGCCGTGAATGCCCTTGCTGTAGGGCACAATTCGCTTGCAAAGTTAATAAAAAGAAGAGAGATAAAGGGAAAAGGCAGTGTTTTTTAGATTATATTATATATATTGGCATTGATAAACAACCACTTGGTATCGTGTTGGTGGCTTATAATACTTGCAATTTATGGATTTTTGTCTTTTTAATGACGTCATGAAACAAAAGAAAAGGTTATGGTAACGGAAGAAATTGGAGGCTTGCGGGAATTTTAGTACATTTGCACACAGAATCACGGCAATAACCTAAATCGGTAACTACATAAACATAATAACCATACATGAAGAGATTATCCATATTAGTAATGGCAATGTTGATGGCTTTGCAGGCAAGCGCAGCCCAACGTTTTGTGGCGTTCCAGAAAGAAGCTACCAGTGTGCTGGCCATAGCAAGGCAGGGGAAGCCCGTCAATGTGCTGTTCGACCAGGCTGACGACGAGGGTGTACGGATGGCTGTGCAGAACCTTTGTGCCGACTTCGGCAGGAGCGTAGGCGAAAACTCCCGTCTGCTAAGTACACCCGAGAAAGAGTGCATTATCGTGGGAAGCCTTCAGTCTGCTTACATACGGCAGATGATAAACACGGGCAAGATAGATGCCACAGCCCTTAAGGGCAAGAAGGAAAAATACCTGCTCCAGGTGGTGGACCGTCCTGTGGCAGGCGTTGACAGGGCATTGGTCATTGCCGGTAGCGACAAGCGCGGCACCATCTACGGGGTGTATGAATTGTCGCGCCAGATGGGCGTCTCGCCCTGGTACTGGTGGTTGGATGTACCCACGGAGAGGCATGCCGACGTATATATTAATAAAGGTGTATACACGGACGGTGAACCCAAGGTGGAGTATCGCGGCATCTTTATCAACGATGAGTGGCCCTCGTTCGGCAACTGGGCAAGCAGTAAGTTTGGCGGCATCAACTCCAAGATGTATGCCCACGTCTTTGAGTTGGTTCTTCGTCTGAAGGGCAACTTCATGTGGCCCGCCATGTGGGCGAGTGCCTTTTTTGATGATGACAGGGAGAACGGCGTGCTTGCCGACAAGATGGGTATCGTGATGGGCACATCGCACCATGAACCGATGGACTTGGCACAGCAAGACTGGAAACGCCGTGGTGAGGGTGCCTGGAACTTCCAGACCAACAAGGAAGGCTTGCTCAAGTTCTGGAAGACGGGCATCGAGCGGAGCAAAGACTGGGAAACCATCGTCACGATAGGTATGCGCGGTGACGGTGATATGGCTATGGACGAGAGCGACGACAACCGCAAACTCTTGGAGAATGTGGTGTCGGAACAGCGCAAGCTTATCAGTCAGGTGATGGGCAAGCAAAAGAAACCGCAGGTGTGGGCACTGTATAAAGAGGTGCAAGATTACTACGACCAAGGCATGAAGGTGCCGGATGACGTGACGCTCCTGCTATGCGATGACAACTGGGGTAACGTGCGACGCCTGCCTGCCCTTGATGCTCCCCGGCGCAAGGGCGGATACGGCATGTACTATCATTTCGACTATGTCGGTGCTCCCCGTAACGTCACTTGGGTCAATACCAATTCCGTTCCCCGTGTGTGGGAACAGATGAACCTGGCCTATCGTCACGGTGTGGACAAGATGTGGATAGTCAATGTCGGTGACTTGAAACCGATGGAATATCCTATCCAGTTCTGGTTCGACATGGCGTGGAACCCGGACTCTTTCAGTCCTGATAATCTTGTGGCACATTCCGTGGAGTTTTGCAGGAGTGTTTTTGGTGCAAAGTATGCTGAGGAGGCGGCACGCTTGCTGCGTACCTATACCAAGTTGAATCATCGTGTAACCCCAGAGCAGTTGACAGCCCCAACCTACACCCTGAATTACAAGGAGTGGGAAAGAGTGGTAGGTGAGTATAACCAGTTGGTTCTCGATGTGGAGGCACTGGAGAAGCAGATGCCGCAGGAGATGCAGCCAGCCCTGTTCCAACTCTTGGGTTATCCTATCAAGGCTTGTTCCAACCTATACGATATGTATTATGCCGTAGCGATGAACCAGAAGATGGCAAAGGAAAAGGATGCTTCTACGAATGCGTGGGCTGACAGGGTAGAGGCTTGTTTTAAGAAAGATGCTGAACTCGTAAAGGAATATCATCAGCAGAACAATGGGAAATGGAACCACATGATGGACCAGATACATATCGGATATACTTCCTGGAATACCCCAAAGGCAGCAGTGATGCCTAAGGTGCAGAGGTTGCAAGCCCCTGCTCACAGTGCGGAATTGGTTCTTCCTGAACCCCAGAAACTGTCCTTGACGCAATCGGTTCCTCAGCATCCAGTCTTCGTGGAGCAAGACGGCTACATCAGTATGGAGGCGGTGCACTATACCCGTTGCATGAACGGCAAGGAGGCGAAGTGGGCGGTTATCCCGGAGTTGGGACGTACCCTTAGCGGATTGACAACGCTGCCCGTGACCGCCTCTGTGGACGGCATGGCGTTGGAGTATGACATGGAGATTACTTCCAGCGATTTCGCACGGGTCATCGTTCGCTTTGCACCCACTCTCAACTTCAATGTCAAGGGTTTGCGTTATGCCATCAGTTTCGACGGCGAGGATGAGAAGATTGTCAACATCAACGGAGATTACAACGGTGACTTGGGTCAGATTCAAAAGGAGCAGGTGATAGACAGCGAGAATATCTTCAAACTGAAAAAGGGGAAGCATACCCTCCGTATTCGTCCATTGGACAATGCGCTTGTCTTCGAGAAAATCATGGTAGACTTGGGCGGTATGCGCCATAGTTATCTCGGTGCTCCTGAGACGATGAGGAAGTAAGTAGAAACCTTTGTTTGTGTGATTGGTATGGCGAGGGCGCCGTACCTCCTATTAATTGCAGTCAAGTGCTCGTAACTGTAGGAGGTACGGCGCCCTCGCCGTACCAAAAAACGTTGGTAGCCATAGGAGGTACGGCGCCCTCGCCGTACTACTCAGCCAAATAAAGACAATAACTTTTTGCCCTTTTTACTTTTTTACCCTTTTACCCTTTTACCCTTTTACCTTTCCCCCCCTACACTTTCAGAAAGTGCGCTTCGAGTTTCTCTCTCGGCATGTCGGCGGTGGCGTGGTAGTGGAGGTGGTGGTTTACGCAGGCGATGTGCTTCACGTTGTTGAGCACTTCGGCGATGTCGTGGCTCACGATGATGATGGCGCACTCGTGGTTGATCTGCTCCAGCATCTCGTACATCTGCTTCTGGAACCTCTGGTCGATGTACGTGTTAGGCTCGTCCAGTATCACCACGTCTGGTTTCGAAACGATGGCGCGTGCCAGGAGTACACGTTGTAGCTGTCCGCCGCTCAAGGTTCCGATGGGGTTGTCCTGCATATCGTCGAGCTGCAATCGTTCCAACGTGTCGCTTACCTGTTGGTGCTGTGCCTTGGTGTAGCGTGCGAACAGCCCTTTGCCTTTGCTCAGTCCGGAGAGCACCACCTCGTATACGGAGATGGGAAACTGGCGGTCGAGCGTGTTGTACTGGGGCAGGTAGCCCATAGTGATGTCCTTCACCTCTTTCCCGTCCTTGAAGTATCTTATAACACCGTTAGAAGGCTCTTTCAATCCCAATATAAGGCGCATGAGGGTTGTCTTGCCACCGCCGTTGGGACCGATGATGCCCAGGTAGTCGTCGGCATACACCGTCAGGTTGACATCGTGGAGCACCTGCTTCTCGTCGTAGCCTGCCGAGAGATGCTCTATCTGGATAATAGGTTCTGCCATCGTGTTCATTTCTTAGTCAGGTTCTTGGCGATGAAAATCATTTCTTTCTCCCATTCGTAGCTGAGCGGGTTTATCTCTGTGGCGCGGGCATGGGTGGCATCGAGGAAGGTCTGCGTGTTGCGGTTGGCAAACTCTTTCTGAATGAATACCGTGGTGATGTTTTCTCGCTTGGCTTTTTCCACAAGAGCCTTTATCTGTGCTATGCTCGGTTCGCGCCCCTCTTCCTCTATGGGCAGTTGGTTGAGGGCATAGTCGCGCGCAAAATAGGTAAGGGCGGGGTGGTAGATGACGAAACTCTCCACGTGGCCTTTCCCGGAGTTGTCCATCACCTGTAGCAGTTGCTGTTCCAGCGTGTCGAGCCGAGCCGTCCACTTGCTGCAGTTGCTCTTGAAGAGGGTGCTGTCGGCGGGCAACAGGGCGCATAATGACTTGCAGATGTTCTTGGCGATGGTGCGTGCGCTCCGGATACTCATCCATGTATGGGGGTCTGCTATGCCGCCCGCTGTCTTGACGGGGGTAATGCCCACGGAGGTGTCTTCCACTTTCATGTCGGGGGCATTGTCGGTAAGTTTCTTCATCCAGGTTTCCTCGAACCCTATCTTTCCCACCTTCAGGTAGAGTGCGCTTTCCGAGAGTTTTACCATCTGCTGTGGGGTAGGCTCGTAGGTCTCGGGATTGCTGCCGGCAGGCACCATCACGTTCACGTCCACCTTGTCGCCTGCTATCTGGTTGACGAAATAGCGGAAAGGCTCTATGGTGACGCTAACCATGGGCTTGTCTCCCTCATGGTCATTCTTCTTTTGCGTGCCCCTGCATCCTGCAAGAAATATGCATAATATAATAATGTATAGGATTTGTTTCATAAATCTGTCAAATAATGCATTTTAATTCTTCACTCTTCCCTCTTCCCTCTTCTCTCAAAAAATAAAACTCAGTCCGTAGACCAGTATGACGTATCTTAGCACTTTGCCCAGGGTGATGCTAATTACGGAGATGGGGAAATTGGCGCGTGTCAGTCCCAAGACGATGGTGATGGCACTGCCCAGAATGGGCAGAAAGGCGAAGAATCCCATCCATGCTCCCCGTCCTGCCATGAAGCGTTCGGCCTTGTCGAGGCTCTCCTTTTTCACGTGCAGGTAGCGTTCTATCCACTCCAGCTTTCCCATGCGCCCCACACCGTAGTTGAACATCGACCCCAGCACATTGCCTATGCTGCCGTACACCACCAGAGGCAACGGCTGCAGACCGGCGGCCTGTAGACCTGCCATTACGGCTTCGCTGCTGAAAGGGAAGAACGAGCCGGCCAGAAAGGCTGAGGCCATCATGCCCCAGTAGCCCCACTGAAGTAATAGGTTGATGATAAAACTCATAACAGTGTCGTTTCGGGATACAGCAAGTTGAACAACAGCAGCACGACGGCTGTTACCAGCATAGTAATGAACACGATGTTGGTAACCTTGGTGTGCGTGTATGTAACGAAGTGGGCCACGAGTGGTGCCGTATTCACCACCATGATGCCTATCAGCTTGTCGTAGCAGCAAGGCATCAGAACAATGAAGGCCAGCGTTGCGATGTCCATCACGACAAACGACTCGTAGATGAGGCGGGTGCGTATCTTGTCGGCATAGCTGTTGCGCAGGAAATGTACGGCACCGAGCAGTGCCAGCACGGCGATGAACGCTGTGTTGACGAGTTGGTGGATGGTGGTCTGTGTATAGTTGAGCAGCCCGCTATAGTCGATGAAGTCCTGGAAATGCGCCAGGGGAGTCTGCCAGTCTTCGGTATAGACGAAGTAGCCTGCGGCAAACCAGTAGGGCAGGGCCATGCCGAGCAGCGATGCCAAAAGGGTGCGTATGCTGAACGAGTTGACGAAGAACTGCATGAGTATCCACATCAGGGGCAGATAGTATGCCGTCTGGATGCATACCATGGAGGCTATGCCGGCAAAGACAAAGGCATAGAATGTTCTGCCTGTGGCATGATGGTCCTGGTAGGTGGTCCACAGTATGAGGTAGAAGGCGATGGTGCAGAGTGTCACCATATTGCCCGTGAGGGACGGTGCTGGCAACGAGATGGCCGTGACGAGTGCCAAGAAGCAACACGACACCATGCGACTGTAGGTGCGCATGAGCGAGTTGCGGTTGTTCAGCTCCACCATGAGCAGGGTGGAGAGGGCGGTAAGGGCAAACTGCACCCAGATGTTACCTACCGTCATACCCACCGCCACCCACATCAGGGCGATGAGGGTGGCAGAGCATGGCAGTGAGTAGCGGCTGCCCGCTATCTTGTTTTGGAAACTTTTCTTTCGGGTCATTTGTGGACTCTTCGTTCTTCACTCTTCACTCTTCACTTTACAGGTCTTGTCCTATGTCAGAGCGGAAGTACTTGTCGGTAAAGCGTATCTTCTGGGCCTCGGCGAAACTCTTCTTCAGGGCTTCCTCCTTGTCCTTGCCGTAGCTGCTCACGGCGATGACGCGTCCGCCGTTGGTTACCACCTTGCCGTCTTTCAAGGCTGTGCCCGAGTGGAATACCACAGAACCTTCCACCTCGTCGATGCCCTCGATGGGGTATCCCTTCTTGTATGCCTCTGGGTAACCGCCGCTCACGAGCATTACGCAGACGGCAGCACGCTCGTCAAAAGCAATGGAGCGCTTGTCCAGGTTGCCCTCTGCCACACCCTCGAAGAGGTCTACGATGTCGCTCTTCAGGCGGAGCATCACGCTCTCAGTCTCCGGGTCGCCCATACGGCAGTTGTACTCGATGACCATTGGCTCGCCTTCCACATTGATGAGGCCGAAGAAGATGAAGCCCTTGTAGTCGATGTTCTCCTCTGCCAGACCGTCTACGGTAGGGCGGATGATGCGGTCTTCCACCTTCTGCATCCACTCCTTCGTGGCGAAGGGGACGGGGGTAACGCTACCCATGCCGCCGGTGTTCAGACCCGTGTCGTGCTCGCCTATGCGCTTGTAGTCCTTGGCCTCGGGCAGTATCTTGTAGTTCTTGCCGTCGGTAAGCACGAAGACAGAGCACTCTATGCCGCTGAGGAATTCCTCTATGACGACACGTGCTGACGCATTGCCGAACATGCCGCCGAGCATCTCCTTCAGCTCCTTCTTCGCCTCGTCGAGGGTGGGGAGGATGAGTACGCCCTTGCCGGCACACAGACCGTCGGCCTTCAGTACGTAGGGAGCCTTCAGTGTCTCAAGGAATTTCAGACCTTCTTCCAGATGCTCGCCGTCGAAGGTCTCGTATTGTGCTGTCGGGATGTTGTGGCGTTTCATAAACTGCTTGGCAAAGTCCTTGCTGCCTTCCAGTACGGCACCAGCTTTCGACGGACCTATCACGGGGATGTCCTTGGTGCGTTCATCGGTCTTGAACTCATCGTAGACTCCTTTTACCAGCGGGTCTTCCGGACCTACCACCACCATGTCTATGGCATGGCTTACAACGAAGTCTTTCTGGGCCTCGAAGTCGTTGACACCGATGTTCACGTTCTCACCGGAGTCTGCCGTTCCGGCGTTGCCCGGTGCGATGTAGAGTTTGTCACACTTGTCGCTCTGTGCGATCTTCCATGCCAAGGCGTGCTCTCTGCCGCCGCTTCCCAACAATAGTATTTTCATGTCTTGCTGTATGTGTATTGGTTCTTTTGGTTGCAAAGTTACGCATTTCCACCGAACTATCCAAAGGTAAAAAAGCATTTTAAAGCAAAATAAAGCTCGAGCTGCTACCTGAAGAAGCGCTTGTAGATGTCGTAGTAGATGTCGAGCCAACCGTCGATGGTAATGGCCTTGAGACTGGCAGCCACGTCGGGATTATGTTCGATGAGGCTGATGAGATCGGGGTTGTAGCGTGTGCCCGCACCCTCCTTCAGTTCTGAGAAGACGGTATCGAAACTCTTCTCCTTCTTGTAGTTGCGGCCCAACTTCTCCGTGGCGGCCTGCATGCAGTCGCTGAGGGTGATGATGTCTATGAGGAAACGGCGCCGCGACGTGGTGTTGTCGAAGTCGTCGGGGTATCCTCCCTTGCCGTTGTACCACTTGTGGTGTCCCAGGGTGGTGTCATGGAAAGGGGCGAGCTTTGTGGGAGCGATGTCGAGATACTTCAGCCCGAAGCGCGGGTGCATCTTGATGATGTCTATCTCCTCACGGGTGAGAGGACGGTAGTCGTTGGACACTACGGAAATCATGTCGTTCTTTCCCAGGTCGTGGTAGAGCGCGGCAAGGAACAGGAACTTGCGTATCTTCTTCCTGTAGCAGCGCACCTCCTTGACCGATTCCAACCCCAGATAGCCCACCAGCAGCTCGGGCCTGTGTCTTACGACACCATCGGCGAGGGCTTCTGCCAACTTCGCCACGTGTACAGAGTGGGCATAGGTGGTTACCTGCGTGTACACGATCATGTGCTGCAGGAAGTCGATACGCTCCCTTTCCGTAAGGTGTTCTATAAGCCGCTTGTAGGTGGTAAAGAACACGAGGTTCTTGATGTAGTTGTTGGCATTCTGCTCGTCCTTGCGCCGCTGGTACACTTTGGCGATGTCCTTGCAGTACATGAGGCAGTTCTTGTGCTTCTGCCTCTCGGGTATGTCGGCGATGTCGTTGATATAGACGATGTTGTAGTACTGCTGCAGGAAACTGTTCAGGGTTGTCTCGTTGAAGGCGATGGGGCGGTCAAGTATCCTTCTCCGCTTTTCGTATTTTTCCATCGCCAGCTTCAGTGCCTCCTTGGCGGTGAGGTCGCCCGTCCTTATCTTCATCACGTAGAGCCTGAGCAGCGAGTTGTAGGGCAGGCGTGGCGTCTGCTCCATCCGCTTGATGAGCACATGCAGCACCGAGTCGCCGAACGCCTTGTCTATCGATTTCTCGTCGGGCAGGTAGAAGTTGCGCACGATATTCTCGTCTTCCCTTGCTACTTTCACTTTCCAACGCGCAACGGCAGCCGGTGGCAGATTGGCCTTCGCAAGGAAGGCGGTATCGGCGAGTATTTCCCTCATCTGCCGGTAAGCGTCCCTTGATTCGTCAAGTGTCTGCAACTTGTTGGTAAACCATACGGGAACAAGCAGCAGTTCGAGGGCGTAAGCCTTCAGTCCCCGGTTCTCCAAACTGTTTGCCGATGCATATTTCATGCTCTCGTGGATGTAACGGTATGACTTGGCGAGGGTGTCGTAGTCCTTTGTAATGAGGTAGATGTGGTAGTAAGCTGTGCTGAGCCACATGAGGGGGCGCTGGCATTTTACGGCTTCGGCATCGGGATGCTTCGTGTAGTAGTTCAGCAGAATGGCGCAGAGTTTCTTGGAGATGAAAGGGTCTGCCAAGGTGGTTCCGAGGTAGTCGGTGCTTGCCGTGTAGAGACTGTCGTAGGCTGCGGTCGGGATGTTGGCGGTGTCCTTCTCGAAATAGGTGTAAATGGAGTCGAGCAGCAGTTTGTTCTCGTGGAATATCTCGTGGTTCTTGGTGCTGCGGCGGAAGAAAAAGTCCATCCACTCGCTGCGCTTGTGTATGAGGAAGATGCTGTCGTTGTAGCTGTTGT
Source organism: Oscillospiraceae bacterium (assembly GCA_963624905.1). Classification (GTDB taxonomy): domain Bacteria; phylum Bacteroidota; class Bacteroidia; order Bacteroidales; family Bacteroidaceae; genus Prevotella. The sequence continues at coordinate 40,218 of CAVFRG010000006.1, read as the reverse complement.
ATTCCTTCTGGTTGTCGATGATGTGGGTGAGCAACACCCGGAAGTCGGGAATGCCCTTCGCTGTTGCCTGTGCCCGTAGGGGCATGGCAAGAACCAGCAATGCCATAGTTAGAAATACGTTTCGCATCATCTTTTCTTTTACTCCTTGCAAAGATACAGTGTTTGTGTGTAACAGCCAAATGTTTTCTGTGCTTTATAGCTAAAAAACGTCCAAAACCTCCAAAGCATACCTGCAGGAGGCAGAATATGTTTTAGAGGTTTTAGACGTTTGCTTCGTGGCATTCCGTTCGCCTTATGTCGTTCGGATGCCGTTCGAATGCTGTATGAACAGCGTTTTACTGGTAGTCTTCGTAGTCGTCATCTTCCCACAAGCTCCAGGAGTTGGTATGCTCCTTGGCATCGATATCGTGGTTGCCCGTGTTGTCTGGTTCTGGATTTTGCTTGTCACCATTGGTGTTGATGCCAGATACGCGGATAACATCCATGAGGTTGTCTGTATCTAGGACTGTTACCTCTATAGTTGGTGTTGAATATTTCTTTTTCATAATGTTTGCGTTGTTTCCCGTTGGGTAAGTTTTTTACCTTTTTACCCTTTTACTTTTTTACCTTTAATTGGCCTTTTACCTTTTTACGTACTTCTTTCCCTCCACGATGTACACGCCCTTGGCAAGACCGTCGAGTGAGGAAGCTGCGGAGCGAACCTTCTGTCCGCCGATGGTGTATACATCGAACGAGGCGGGAAGGGCGTTGCTGCCGTTCGTGATGCTCTCGATGACGGTGGTACTCTCGTCGGTAGAGTTGATGCCGTTGATGTAGAAGGTGTAGCCCTTGGCTTCAGTGTTGTCGCTGGTAGACGCTGCTGGCTGTATCCAGGCACGGAAGCCCTTGCTGTTGTTTGTCACACCTTTGCCACTGTAGTACCACTTGTTGTTGGCGATGTAGTAGGAGTTGCCGGGTACGTTGCCCGTTCCCTTGAAGTAGGTGCCGGCAAACTGCAGCGTTTTGCTGTCGTCTTCATTCCATTCCTTACCCGTGTCGCCTTTGATGGTTTCGTTGGTGTAGGTCACGGCTTTCTCGTTGGCATCCACACCGTAGCGCGGCGCATCAATGTGGTAGACATCTGCCGTGTTTGCTTCGAGCGTTATTTTGCTTTTTCCGTCAATATTTATTGCGTTGGAACTCTCCACGTCTGATGACAACGTATCGGTGTTGAGGGCTGTTGGCTTGACGAGGTAGAGTTTGCCGGGGTAGATGCCGTCGGTGGTCTTGTCGAAGTAGATGTAGTGGGGATTACTCTCGTCACGGGCACCCTTAAACTCGGTTACTACGGCACCGTCGCCCCACATTGCCTCCACGTCACCGTTGGTAAGGCGGAAGGGCAGGATGATGGAGTTCCACTGGTCTTTCTTCATGGTACGTTTGATGTACACCTCGCACATGCTTTCCTGGGTGCGGATGTTGTTCTGGGCCTGCATGTAGTTGACATTCTCTTGCAGAGTGGCGCCGGAAGTGGTGAGCGCAACCTCTTTATATTTTGCCTCGCCCTCGTTAGTCTCATCGAGGACAATCTTGTCCACAACCTTACCGCGGTAAATCAACTCGAAGTTGTCGATGGTGGTGAGGTCGCTATCTTCGCCGTCGGAGATGGTTACTCCGAAGGTAAGTGGGTTGCACGTTACGTCTTCAACGTCCTGGGTAGTCTTCTCTGACACCTTTACGCATACCGAAATCTGGTATTTGCTGTCTGCTACCTCCTTGGCTGTGGCGAGGTAGGTAGTGGGGCGTTCGCCAGAGTAAACGGTGGCATGTGCCTCATCGTATTCCGAAGAGGTCTTTCCGTTAGCCGTGCCGTAGCCCGTCTGGGCAAAGAGCACTACCTTTCCCTTGGTAGAGGTGGTGAAGGCGTTGCATCGTATCTCGTACCAACCGGGGATAAACACGTTGTCTATGGTTTGCTGGATAGTGCCGGACGCACCAATCATGTTTGCTGCCATGTAGGCACCGTTGTTTTCCTGTCCAGTGCTGTTGTTCTCATTGCCGTTTCCGACATAGTATGTGGTGGTAGAAGAGGATTCTGGGAGGGTTGCTGACCATCCTTGTGTAAGAGACGTCTTGTCGTCAGCTTGTTTCCAGTTACTTATGGTTTGGTCTTGTCTTGCGAAATCGTCATCGTAGATGAGGGCAGTGCCAGGTACATGGCAGAATCTGGAATTGGCATTGGTCTTGAATTTATTGTGGCGTTCTTTTTGGGATACCAATATCCAACAATCAGTGCTGTCGCTGGGGAGATTTGAACTTGTAAAGCAGTTGATGGCTGTGCTTGACAAATCTTTGATACTCGTACTGCTGCTGTTGTATGCACCTACCATGTAATATTTTGTACCACTCGTGCTTGTAGTCTGGGTATCAGTACCAGATGCTCTGTAGCAGAAAATTTTATATATATTTTTGTTGGCAGAGTTGCCAACGGTCTCAACATAAAAGATTGTACCGCTTTGAGCATCGGAAAAGAAATTTAATTTGTCATATGAGGCAGACTGACCAGGTGTATATAAGTATCCTTTGTTCGTATCTCCGGACAGTTCTGTCGCATTACTCTGAAAAACATAGCCAGAATTGTTGGAACTTATAATAAACGGTTGTCCCACTTCAGACAATACCGCTTCCGTTCCCCAGCGTCCTCCACGTCCAAGGAACATCTTTTTGCCTACGTTGTAGAAATAGACGGTCTTTACATTCGTGGCAGAGTCAGAGGAGACAACTTTTGACGGGTCAACGCCCACCCAGTCTTGGTCAGCGTCGTTTGTCGTTGTTACGCTGGCGGTGCTGGTGCTCTGCGCAGCGGCGGGAAGCACTGCTGCAAAGAGGCTTAATAGACAAATGATGAAAAACTGAGACGCTTTACCCCCCCATATAGATGAGTGTATAGCAGTCTTATCCTGAATAAAAATTCCTTTTGTTCGCATTTTTTCTGATATACAATAGTTAGAAATTGGCTGCAAAATTACGACATTTCTATGGAATAACTTTGTAATATCGGAAAAAATGTGTGTAAAATCGAAAAAAGTGACACTGAAAAATGTCAAAAAAGGAGAGAAGAACTCAAAAAACTCGCACTTTTGTTGTCATATAGAGACGGTAAAAAAAATAACTTGGTACAATTTGTTGATGGGATATACTCAAGTTTCTGATTTGCCCCCCCCCTTGCTTGGTACAGCGAGGGTGCTGTACCTCCTACAGTTACCCCTCTTTGTCAGAAAAGGCAATCATAGGAGGTACGGCGCCCCCGCCGTACCACTCAGGCTAGGAATTGTTTCTTCGCGCCCTGAGAAATGTACCAACTATTACTATGTCGCAATAGACATAGAAGGGATGTTAGTATGTTTTGAGGAATTACTTCTCCTGAGTCTTACTTCAAGTAGTCGAAGAAGTAGTTGCTGATGCGCTCGTGCAGATGCGTGCTCTGATGTCCCCGCATATTGTGCGGCTCGCCGGGATAGACGAAGAAGTCGGGCTGGGTACCTGCTGCTATGCACGCCTTCAGGAAGGTAAGGCAGTGTTGAGGCACTACGGTGACATCGTTCAATCCCTGGATAATCTGGAGCTTGCCCTTCAGGTTCTTCGCAGTGTAGAGCAACGAAGTCTTCTTGTACCCCTCGGGGTTGGTCTGCGGTGTGTCCATATAGCGTTCGCCGTACATCACCTCATACCAGTGCCAGTCGATGACAGGACCGCCAGCCACACCTACCTTGAATACGTCGGGGTAGTTGGTCATCAAGGAGATGGTCATGAATCCGCCGAAGCTCCATCCGTGTACGCCTATCTTGTCGGCATCCACATAGGGGAGGCTCTTCAGATACTCCACACCCTTCAGCTGGTCTTGCATCTCGATTTGGCCGAGCTGGCGGAAAGTAGCTTGCTCGAAAGCCTTGCCGCGGTTCTCGCTTCCACGGTTGTCGAGGATGAAGAGTAGGTAGCCCTTCTCTGCCATATAGGTTTCCCAGCCACGGCTGCAGTAGTTCCAGCGGGCATCCACATTGTGGGCATGAGGACCGCCATATACATATATAATAGTAGGATACTTCTTCTTGGGGTCGAAGTTCACGGGCTTCACCATGCGCCAGTAGAGGTCAGTCTCGCCGTCGGCAGCCTTGATGGTGCCGCAACTGTACTCCGGTACGTTGTAACCCTTCCAAGGATTCTCTGCAGTGAAGTAGTGGAAGCGGTCGCCTATCTCCATGTTCACGATGTCAATCTTGCGCGGCACGGTAGGAGTGGAGTAGTTGTCGCAGATGTACTTGCCGCTCTTGCTCAGTGTGGCATTGTGCCATCCCTCTCCGTTGGCATCCTGCAAGGTACACTTGCCTGTCTCGGCATCCACCAGGAAGATGTTGCGCTGAATGGGCGAGCACTCGTTGCTGGCAATGACAATCTGCTTGTGTTCAGGATAGAAGCCGAGTACGTCCATTACCTCCCACTTGCCGCTTGTAAGTTGGCGGATGGTAAGTGAAGAGTGATGAGTGATGAGTGAAGAATCATCTTGCTTTTCTGATGAAGCATTTGAATTCTTCGTTCTTCGTTCTTCGTTCTTCACTTCAGCCAAATAGATATGATTGTATCCGTCCTTGCGGCTCTGCATGATGAACTTGTTGCTGTCCCAAGGCAGGAACTGGATGGGGTGCAGAGGCTCCACATACTTGTCGTCGGTCTCACGGTACAGCTCTGCTATCTTGTCGCCCGTCTCGGCGTTGTAGCTCACGAGGCGGCAGTCGTTCTGGTCGCGGTTCAGCTCGAACATATAGATGGTCTTGCAGTCCGGACTCCAGGCGATGTTGGTGAAGTAGCGGTCGGTAGGGTCGCCAGCCTTCAGATAGACGGTCTTGCCCGTCTTCACGTCAAACACGCCGACAGTCACCTTGTGTGAAGTCTCGCCCGTCATCGGATACTTGTCGGGAGCCGGAGTGGCGATGCAGCTCTGTGTCTCGGGATGGTTGAAGCCAATCTCGGGAATATCCACTTGAGGATAGTCTGTCACCATGCTCTGATCCATGCGGTAGAAGGCGAGCTTGCTGCCGTCTGGACTCCAGAAAGTACCCTTCGAGATACCGAACTCGTCGCGGTGTACGCTCTGGCCATAGACGATTTCACGGCTGCCGTCGGTGGAAATCTGTGAAATCTTGCCGTGGGCAGTCATCACGTAGAGGTTGGCATCCTTCAGGTAGGCGTAGGCGTTCTGCTGGGCGTTTGCCTCCAGGAGATTCTCGCCATCCTCGAATCCCACCTCTCGTACACACTTTTTCTTCTTCCAATCGACGTAGTAGGTAGTGCTGCCATTGCCTACCTTGACGATGCTCTTGCCGGCAAAGGGGAACTCGGCGTTGTAGAGGGCATGTACCTTGATGCTCTTGGTGTTGTCGATGTACTGGTTGATGTCGTTGATGCCGAAGAGCTTGGTCTCCTTGCCGTTCTTCTTGTTCACGAGGTAGCAGGCGTCGGTGTCCTGGCGCACCAGTTCGTCGCCCCACCACGTACACCAGCGGTTCTTCGCCACCATGTTGCGGTAGTTGTTGCCACCGAAGTTGAGGTCTTCCAGGGTGAAGGATTTCTCGCCCTTCTGGGCGGGAACGACACCCTGTGCCTGTACGTTAGCTGTGCTGATAGCCATCATAGCAGCGAGAGAAATACTATAAAATGATTTTCTTAAATTCATTGTATCCTAAATTAATCTTCATTCTCGAAATTTGCGCCTCCGAAGTCACGCTTGCCGCCGCGCTTGAAGTCTCTGCCGCCCTTGAAGCCGCCACGCTTGTCGCCCTTTTCGAAACGCTTGCCGTCACGCTTGAAGTCTTTGCCGCCCTTGAAGCCACGCTTGTTGTCGTCGTCGCTTCTTCTGCTCTCGCCGATGCGGGGTCTTCCGCCACGGCGCATCTCTGAACGACGCTTCTCGAAGTCCTCCAGGCGATGGGTGTGGAACTGGAAGCTGCGGATGTCGCCATCCTCGTTCTCCGTCTCCTCGCTCACACGCTTCTTGAACTCGCGTTCCTTCTTGAAACGGTGCTTCTGCGCCATCTCGCTCTTCTCGCGCTCGGTCTTCACGATGCCGCCCTCTGAACGGAAGTCCTTCATCTTGCCGTCGAACATCACATACTTGCGGAACTCGCACTCCAGGCTGCCGTTGAACACCGGGATCTTGATGCTAGGCTTCAGACCGATCTGCTCGAAGCACTCCTCGCGGTAGCTCAGCACCCAGGCGTCGTTGCCGGTGAACGCCTTCTTGAAACGCTCGCCTATCATCTTGTAGGTGTTAAGCAGGTTAGGGGTGGAGATACGCTCGCCGTAAGGAGGGTTCATCACGATGATGCTCTTCTCGGCAGGCTGGGTGAAGTCCTTGAAGTCCTGCTGGGCGATGGTTACGTCCTTGGAGAGACCGGCTGCGCGCACGTTCATGCTGGCGGTGTTCACCGCCTTCATGTCGATGTCGTAGCCGTAGATGTGGTGCTCGAACTCACGCTCCTGCGAGTCGTCGTTGTAAATCATGTCGAAGAGATCCTGGTCGAAGTCATTCCACTTCTCGAAGGCAAACTCCTTGCGGAACACGCCCGGGGAGATGTTGCGTGCGATGAGGGCTGCCTCGATGGCGATGGTGCCCGAGCCGCACATTGGGTCGATGAGGTCGCATTCGCCCTTCCAGCCCGTCATCAGGATCATACCGGCGGCCAACACCTCGTTCAAAGGAGCTTCCACGCTCTCCTGGCGGTAGCCGCGGCGGTGCAGGCTCTCGCCACTGGAGTCGAGGCTCAGGGTGGCGTTGTCCTCGGCGATGTGGATGTTGAGACGGATGTCGGGATTGGAGACGCTGATGTTGGGGCGTGTGCCCTGCTTCTCGCGGAACCAATCGACGATGGCGTCCTTGACCTTGTAAGTTACAAAACGTGAGTTGCGGAACTCCTCCGAATAGACCACTGAGTCAACGGAGAACGTCTTTTTCACGTCCAAGATGTCATCCCACTTGATTTTCTGCACCTCGTCATATACCTCTTCGGCAGAACGTGCCTTGAAGTGCTTGATGGGTTTGAGGATGCGGATGGCGGTGTGCAACTGGAAGTTGGCACGATACATCATTTCCTTGTCGCCGGTGAACGACACCATGCGGCGACCTATTTGTACATTGTTGGCACCCAGTTGGGTGAGCTCCTCGGCCAAGACGGGTTCCAGACCCATGAAGGTCTTGGCAATGAGTTCAAATTCCTGTTCCATTATTGAATTCTATATCTAATAAACTTTGTTTTTCTTTTCTGTATTTCTTTGTTTTGGGCTGCATGTCCTTGGTAACCCATACGTTGGCTCCCACCACGCATCCCTTGCCAATGGTGATGCGCCCGAGGATGGTGGCGTTGGCGTACACCACCACATCGTCTTCGAGGATGGGGTGGCGCGGAATGCCCTTGATGGGATTGCCCTCCTTGTCGAGCGGGAAACTCTTGGCTCCGAGCGTCACACCCTGGTATAGCTTCACGTTGTTGCCGATGATGCAGGTGGCACCGATGACGACGCCCGTGCCGTGGTCGATGGTAAAATGTTTGCCTATGGTGGCTTCGGGATGTATGTCGATGCCGGTCTCGGAGTGTGCCATCTCGGTCATCATACGTGGGATAAGGGGTACGCCCAGTTCGCAGAGCACATGCGCCAGACGATAATTGGTAATGGCCTTGATGACGGGATAGCATGATATAATCTCACCGTGGCTCATGGCGGCAGGGTCGCCCTCGTAGGCAGCCTCCACGTCGGTGGCGAGAATCTTGCGCAGTTCCGGCAGACGCATGATGGCCTTGGCAGCGATGACACTGGCGCGGGCACGCAGGCGCTGCAACTCTGCCGATGTCTCACTCTCGCAGTCGTTGACAAAACAAAGGCCGGCGAGAATCTGCTCGGCCAGCAGTTCGTGCAACTTCTCCACCCTTACGCCAATGTGGTACTTGATGGTGGAGATGTTGACTGACGAGTTGCCGAAGTAACCGGGAAAGAGGATGGAGCGTGCCAGTCCTATGATGTCCTCCAGAGCGCATGCCGACGGCAACGGGTTGCCGTCGCGGTGCTGGTGGAAGAGACCTCGCAGCGAGTCTTCGCTTGCGAGCTTGTCAATGGTATCGGTTAGCTGTCTTGTCAGCGTGTCTTTGCTCATCAGTGTTTCTTTTTCGGGGAAAATCTGCTGCAAAGTTACGATTATTCTCTTGATTGGCAAAGGGGGCGTGTCATTTTTTTAGCTTTGAGGGCGATAAGCAGCAATGCTGTCGAGGAAGAGAAGCAGTCGGTTGGTGACATTTACCTCGCTGACGCCGGAGTCGAAATCGAGCGAGAGGAGGTTGAGGCGCGGGAAACGTTCGTGCAACCGCTTCTCTATACCCTTGCTGATGACATGGTTGGCGATGCAGCCGAAGGGCTGCAGCGAGATGACGTTGTCCACACCGTCGCGTATGTAGCCCACGATGTCGGCGGGCAAGAGCCATCCCTCGCCAAACTGTGCCGCAAGCGATACCAGTCCGTCCACTTCCTTGGCATCGTCGTAGATGTTGGTAAACTTGCGGAAGTAGCGGAACCTGGACGCAGCCTTGTTTACTTGTTTCAGTCGGCGGCCCACCAGTCCCTTGTAGGCTCCCTTCACCACAAAATCGGGTACCTTGCTGCAACTGAGGCGCATGTGCTTCTGTACCTCCACATTGACAAACTCCTGCAGGAAGAAGGGTGCCAATAGCGGCGGTACCACCTCGATGCCCTTGGAGATGATGTACTGCTCCAGGAACTGGTGACTGAAAGGATTGAACTTCAGGAAAATCTCGCCTACGATGCCCACTCGCGGAACGTCCTTGTCGAGTGTCATCGTGTCGAATTCCCCGGCAGCCTGCCCTAAGAGTTTGATGAGTCCTTTGGCTGAGTTGCGGGCTATCGGTTCGTCGATGAGGCGCATGTATTTGTCACGCAACTCCTTGGCGATGCCCGGCTTGCGCTCCCTCACGATGCAGGCATTGTACATCTCGTTGACGGCATCACCGTAGAGAATGGCGGTGATGATGATCTGCGAGTATTTGAGCCAGGGTATGTTAAAACCCTCCTGCTCGTTGTAGTCCTGCTTGTCGTCGGTGCTGCCGTTGGCCTCGCTTGTCGAGGCTGTCACACCTAAGGTAAGGAGTGGTACGTCCTGGAATCCGTTGTCAACCATGGCGCGCTTGATGAGTCCGGCATAGTTGGTGGCGCGGCATTGCCCGCCCGTCTGGCTCATCACCACTGCCGTGTTCTGCAAGTCGTACTTGCCCGACTTCAATGCCTTGATGATGTCGCCCACGATGAGGGTGGCAGGGTAGCACACCTCGTTGTTGGCAAACTTCAGTCCCAGTTCGGCACTCGCCTCATCACTCATCGGCAACACCTCCACGTCGTAGCCTATCAACTTGAGGATAGGGGGAATGATGGGGGTAAGGTATTCCGTCATGAACGGGGCGAGAATCTTGCGGTGGCGGTCAGCATTGGTGAAGACTTTCGTCTGGGGGAGTGGAGAGGATTTAAGGGAAGAGTGAGGAGTGAAGAGTGAAGAATCGTCTTGCTTTGAAGATGAAGATTCTGCATTTGAATTCTTCACTCTTCGTTCTTCACTCTTCACTCTTCGTTCTTCACTCTTCACTCCCCGAAGGCTCTCCACGAGTGAGCGTACACGCAGCTTGAGGCTTCCGATGTTGCTCACGTCGTCTATCTTCAGGAGTGTAAAGGGCTTGCCGTGGCGGCGCATGATGTCGCGTATCTCGTCCTGGATGAACGAGTCGGGGCCGCAACCGAAGCTCGTCATCTGCACCAGGTGTACGTTGTTGCCTTGTTCTGCCACCCATTGTGCCGCTTTCATAATGCGGTTCATGTATGCCCACTGCTTTACGAGATACGTTTCAGCCACACAGCGGCTGGGGGCTGTTGCCTCGTCCTCTGTTCCGGGAATGTTTCTTGCAATGTCGTCGCTTATGACATTAACCCCTAAGTTGGCAATCATCTCCGAGAGTTTGTGCTGCACGAGCGGGTCGGTATGGTAGGGACGACCGGCAAGGAGGATGGTCAGTTTGTGTTCTGCGGATTTGTAATCCGTGGTAATCGGCTTGCAAGTAAGTATCTCCAGGTTTTTCTCCTTAATATTCCTGCAGTATTCCTCTTGTGCCAGAATTGCCTTTTGCATGGCGGCTTTCGCCTTTTTCTTTCCTATGCCGAGGCTCTTGAGGTAGTCTATGATTTGTTTTTCCAGAAGTTGCGCATTGGCAAAGTTGATGACGGGAGCATCGAGCGGTTTCTGCAGGTTGATGACACTCTTGATGACATCACTGTAGCCCGATACAACAGGGCAGTTGAAACTGTTCAGCGTGTTGTCCGGGTCGTCATTGTGCTCATACACCACGTAGGGCATAAGAATGCGGTCCACCTTCGGGTTTTCGTTCAGTTCCTTCAGGTGGCTGTGGGCCAGCTTGGCAGGGAAGCAGATGTTGTCGCTCATCACCGTGTTCAGGGCATTCTCATACTTGGTGAAGGTAGAGTCGGTGGAGAGTATCACGTCAAAGCCCGCTGCACGCAGCAAGGCATTCCAGAAAGGATACTCTTCATACATATTGAGGATGCGGGGTATACCTATTATAATATGTGTGTCGGCAGAAGTGCTGTGGTCAGCCTCTGTAGGCCGTTCGAAGAGCATTCGGTACTTGCGTGTATAGACGTTCTCGCCCTTTATGTCATTCTCGCCCTTGTTGTTGAACACCCGTTCGCACTTGTTGCCCGAAAAGAATCTGTTGCCACCGGCAAAGGTATAGCGCGACACGTAACAATGGTTTTCGCAGCCGTGACACTGCAGTTGCTTCGTTTCATAGTGAGCCAGGGCCAGAAGGTCGTCTATCTGGCGGATGGTACCGTTGGGCTCTGTGTCCCGGTAATTAGCCGCTGCATGCAACGCACAGCCATAGGCCCCCATCAGCTCGGGCATATTGGAACGTGCCACCTCCGTATGGGTAAGCAGTTCGAAAGCACGCACAACGGAGTCGTTTCTCATCGTCCCGCCCTGCACAACTATCTTCTTCCCGAGGTTGTCGCCCGCATGCAGTTTGAGCACCTTGTAAAGGCAGTTCTTTATGACCGAGTAGGAGATTCCCGCCGAGATGTCGGCAACGCTTGCCCCCTCGCGCAGCACTTGTTTTACCTTCGAGTTCATGAACACCGTGCAGCGTGTACCGAGATCGCACGGAGCCTTCGACTGGCAGGCCATCTGGGCGAAGTCTGCCACATCGTAGCCCATGTTGTTGGCGAAGGTCTGTATGAATGTACCGCAGCCAGAGGAACAAGCCTCGTTGAGTTCCATGCGGACTACAGCCCCTTTCTCCACGAAGATGGCCTTCATGTCCTGACCGCCGATGTCGAGGATAAAGCTCACGTCGGGCATGAGCGAAGCAGCAGCCCGTTCGTGTGCCATGGTCTCGATGATGCCGCTATCCAAATTGAAAGCAGCCTTGATGAGTTCTTCCCCGTATCCTGTACTGCAGGTCCCTGCTATTTCCAGTTCGGCACCGCAGTGCTCTGCCTCTTGTTTCAGGGCGTTGAGACCATCGGCCACCGCCTTGATAGGGTTGCCGAGATTGAGGCGATAATTGGTGAATACGATGTCTTTGTTGCAAACGGATTCTGCGGAATTCGGGGATTCTTTTGTATCTTGCGAATTCAGTCTTACTGCCACAATCTTGGTGGTGGTAGATCCCGAGTCGATGCCAATGACGATGCGCTGCCTTCCTTTCTGCAACGGCTTGGTGTCCGTAGCGAAACGTTCCTTGGAACGGAGCCATTGCCTGTGCTCCTCCTCGTTGCGGAACAGGGGTTGCAACCTGCTGTTCCATTCCGTGTCGGTCTCTCTGTTCAGTCGTGCCGTCAGGTCGGACAGATTTGTGAAGGGCGCATTTGTGTCCATTGCCCTGTAGGCACACCCCATGGCGGGAATGGTGTTGCTGTTGTCCGACACGATGAAGTCGCTGGCCGGCATTTGCATGTATTCGCAGAACGCCTTGCGCAGAGCTGGCAGGAAGGTGAGCGGACCGCCGCAGAGGAGGATAGGCGCCTGAAAGGTCATGCCGTGCGAGAGAGTTACCACTGTCTGTACGGCGATGGAATGGAAGATGCTTGCGGCGATGTCCTCCTCGGGCAGGTTGCGTGCCATGAGGTTCTGTATGTCAGTCTTGGCAAATACCCCACAGCGTGCAGCCATGGGGTAGATGTGGGTGGCCTTCATAGCCAGTTCGCTCATGCGTTGGTTGTCCACACCCATGAGCACACTCATCTGGTCGATAAAGGCTCCCGTACCACCGGCGCAGTTGCCGTTCATTCGCAGTTCCATGCCCCCGTTGTCCTTGAAGAATATGACCTTGGCATCCTCCCCGCCAATGTCGATGAGTGCCTTGGCCTCAGGATGTGCATGGCGGGCATAGATGCTGGCCGCTACCACTTCCTGTACAAACTCCGCCTGCAGTTGTTCGGCGGTGGCCATACCCACGCTTCCCGTAATGCAGATGCGTGTTGGTGCATTACCTGTCAGTTCGTAAATTTCCTTGAAATAGCGCGACACAAGTTCGCTTACACGGGCGTTATGTCGCTCGTATTTTGAGTAAACAGTCTGTTTTTTTTCGTTGACTACAACGATCTTGGCTGTGGTAGACCCTACGTCGAGTCCGATATACAGGGCGTTGCCTTGTTGTGTCATAGTGTATGCAAATGAGTAGCCTGCCTCCAGCCCTCTCTCTATGGAGGGGAAAATAAGCGGGGCACACTAAAGTTAATATTATGATTCTTGTTTATTCCCTCTTTTTGTAAACGGCTTCCACTTCCCTTTCATGGATGAGAGGGGGTGGCCCACCTTATATATAATACTCCGCCGAGTCGACAAGTCCTGCCCTGAGAGCATACTTGGTAGCCTCGTGAACATTGTTTACTCCCAGTTTACGGAAGATATTCTTGCGGTGGGTATTGATAGTGTGGAAACTGGAGAAACGTTTCTCGGCAATCTCCTTCGTCGTCATGCCGAGGGCGATGTCCTTGAGCACCTCCGTCTCCGTCTTGGTAAGGTTGGCCTTTTCCTCCGGTTCTGCTGACGGTGCCAGTAAAACCTCAGCCATGCGTTGGCATATGAAGCGGTTGCCGGCCATGCCGTAGCTTACAGCCTCGCGTATCTCGGGCAGCGGACTTTCCTTCATCAGTACGCCAAACTGCATACTGCTGGCCATAAGGATGCGCACGAAGTCGGCACTGAGGTCTTCGCTGAAGAGAAGCCACTGTGCCTGCGGGAAACGCTGGTTGAGAATCAGCAGTTCTTCGGCATCGTTGATGTCGAAGAGTGTGTAGTCGAGGATGACGAGTGCATCGGCGTCTGCCTTCAGTTGCAGCAGTAGCTCGGCTTTGTCTTCCGTATACTTCCATTCTACGATTGCATCTGTGCCCGCATGGTGGTGAACCACGCCCATGGTCTCTATCACGTGTACCAGTCCCAGACGCGTGATGTCTTGTTTGTCTGCCAGTAGTATTCTCTTCATGTCAGATGTATTTTTATTTCGGGAGTTGAAGGAGTTTAGACAACAATATTTGTGGCGAGTCAACCGACACTTTTACAACATCTACCACTTAGACAACTCTTCTTCCTTTTAGAATAAAACGTCTAAAACATATAGAACGTTTCGTATTGTTTGTGTTGTATGAGTTGTCTGTGTTGTCGTTTTGTCATTGCTTGCGTTTGGGTTGTTTTATTCCCTTAGCATCAGCTTTTGATTCTTCACTCTTCACTCTTCACTCTTCACTCTTCGTTTTTCGTTCTTCACTCTTCACTCTTCCCTTTCAGAATGTCATGTCAAAGCCGAATCGTAAGCCCCACAGTTTGTTGGACTTAACGTAGCTCTTGTACGACAGTCGGCGCACATACTCTACGGAGAAGAACTTCAGGATGTTGTGTACACCTGCTACGCACTCCACGTAGGGCTTGTCGGTCATGGCGTGCGCGTTCTTGGGGAAGTAGTACAGTCCGTCGGTGTTGTCCGCCTTGTATGGATTGTTCTTGGTGGTGAGATGTCCCCAAATGCCCTTGACGGCCAGATACTCCCTCCATTTCAGTTTCTTCACCAACGGAATACGGTTGAATAGCTTGCCGTTGAGGTCCCACGAGAGGGCGGCATACACCTGTCTGTCGTTGAGGAATTCCCAGTCGCGCATCAGACTGAAGGATGTCTCTTTCTCGAAATAGGAGAGGTTGATGGGTGGCAGCAAAAGCAAGGGGAAGGGCACCTTGTTCCACTGCACCTGTCCGATGGCGTGGAAGTCGAGGTACCCCCAACTGCCGAGCCACTGTCGTTTGTAGAACGCCAGCTTGGTGATATTGCTGTTGAACTGTCCCCCCATGAGGCCGTTTACTCCCACCGTATGTGAGAGCGTTATCTCCGGGCTGTCAAGGTTGATGGGCAGTCGCTTCTGCTTGGTGTTGGCATAGGTTACACCGGGGTTGTAGGTAATGCTGGCCCCTATCTCCGTGGTGCGTATTTTCTTTACCTCGGTACTGTCGGTAAGGTAATAGTGGAGGTTTCCTGTGGTGTGGTTGCTCTGCCACTTGATGCTGGCACCCATGCGCAGTCCCCAGTCTGTCTCGTAGGTGAAGGCGAGCCGTTGTCTGTTGTAGTAGTACATCTCGTCCTGTGTGGCCGACTTCAGCGTCATGAAGATGTTGTCCTTGTTGTGCAACAGGTTGTCGTTGGAAGGTGATGTCACGTCCTTGGTTGTCTCGAACGAGAGGTTGCGTTGCGGAAATTCGAAAGGACTGTTCTTCTTCTTGTTGAGCGAATAGGTAAAGGTACTGCCGTAGTACCAGTTATGGCTCTTGGTTCCGTAGGCTCCGTATCCCTCCCAGAACAGGTGAGGGTTCAGTGCAGCCATGGTACGTCCTGCCAGTCGCAGGCGTATGCCGTCAACATAGTTGTTGGAGAGGAACGTGTTGATAGGTCCGAGGTCAAACTTGCTCTTCTTTCCGTCTGTCCCTCCGTCTATCTCAACGAAATTCTCCACGAGAGCCTTCAGACCGAGTACAATCCACTTGAAACCCTTCGAGTTCTCCAACCGCTGTATGAAGTTGGCCATTCCCGATTCGCTCTTGGTCAGTTCCACCTGACGGTATTTGTTCCAGTAGTCCTCGTCGCGGTTGAGGGCATCCATGTCGTGCCTTACCTTCGCCTTGCCCTTGAAGAGCTGGCGTGGCAGCGCGTCAAAGGTATAGTCTGTGTAGCGGGTTGACTTCACGATAAGCAGGTCCTGCAACAGTTTGTTGACGTGTACCTCAGCCACCATGTCGTCTTTGTCGAGCACCCACTCGCCGTTCGCCAGTTTTACGTACTCTTGTTCTATCTTCATGTCCTCCACCCAGTTTACGTCACTGTTGTGGGGCATGTACAGGTTGCATTTCCTTACGTGCAGGGTGCTGTCGGCCATGACGTACAGTTCGCCGCGGAATCCGAAGTCCTGCGTGTTGGCTGGAATAAACTGCAGGTGATAGCATAGATCCTTCTCCACATGCACTGTGTCCTCGATGTAGAAATGATAGAAGGAGATGGCCGTTCTACCAATGGGTGACGGGAAAGGATACTGCAGCAGGCGCACATAGTCATCATAGATGTCCACATCGGTGAAGACATCCGTCATGGCTGTGTTAAGTATCTCGCCTGTCTGTATTATCTGGTTGATACCTGTGTTCTGCTGCCCTTTAATGATGTCCTTCTCGCTCTTGGGGGCTTTGCGGTACACATGTTCCGTTACCGTCTCGCTGACACTGACGGGCAGGGTGAGCTTGCCGTTGTAGGGCGAGGTCTCCACTTGGTCGAGCAGGTACTGGCGACGGCTGAAAAACTTGTTGTCCAGTTGCTCGCGTTTCAAGTCGTTCAGCGCGAGTGTCAGTTTTTGGTATTTCTCGTAGCGGTAGTAGTCGTGGTTGGACAAGTCGCTCTTCTTCTTGGCTGCTATCACGCGTTTCATCAGTTCTACTGCCGGGTTGTCCTTGCGGCTGTACTTTCCCTTCTTCGACTTGACCACTACCTCGCTGATGCGGTGACTGTCGTCCTTGAGTTTGACTTCAAGAAACGTTGTGGCGGCAGTAACCTTGAAGTTTTGCGTCTTGTAGCTCAGTGCACTCACCGAGAGTGTCCAACCGTTGTGGCGTTCTATGGAGAACTTGCCCTCGTCGTCGCTCATCGCTGCTATCTTGTGTCCCTTGTACTGTACACTGGCATGCGAGACGGGATAACCGTCCTCGTCTATGATACGTCCTGCTAACAGTTCCTGCGCCACGGCCTGAAGCGTGGCGAATATCATGGCGAGCGCAAGCATCCATTTCCTAAGTTCTATGTTCATGCAGTCTTTTATGTCCTTTTTACCTATAAGAAAATCGGATGCAAAGTTATAAATAATATGTGAAAAGGGCAGAAACCCTGGTCATAATTTTAGTTTTTTTCGCCATAAGAGTGGTATAATGGGACACAAAACGCAGAAAACTATTTGGCTGTTTAAGTTTTTTGGCTTAATTTTGCAAGCTAAAAGAACCGCAGATAGAAATGAACGACAAAGGAAATATAACAGACCGGAAACCACCCCTGTTGCCCGTAGTGATAGGCACAGGACTGGGCAGCGGTTTCTGGCCGTGGGGGCCAGGTACGGCAGGTTCGGTGTTTGCCACTGCCGTCTGGGCAGGTATGGCATGTACCATCAGCACCAGCACTGTCCTTTCTGCCGTAACTCTCGTGCTTGTAGTGCTCAGTACCGTAGTGGGTACATGGGCGGTGAGACGGTTACAGCCCTATTGGGGCGAAGATCCCTCGCGCGTGGTGATAGACGAGATGGCGGGCGTATGGATACCGCTCGCCCTGTTGCCGCCCTTTTCCGATGCGGGGACAGACGCATGGTGGTGGATGCTTGCCGCCCTTGTGCTCTTCCGCTTCTTCGATATGGTAAAACCTTTGGGAATCAAAGCTCTTGACCGTAAGAAGGGTGCTTTCTATGTAATGGCAGACGACCTGTTGGGTGGTGTATATGCCGCCATTGTTCTGCTTGTGATTAAAAATGTATGTTTATGGGTAGAATAAAGCATGAAATGTTTACCTTCGCCAAGGCTGAGCTGACAGCGTCGGTAGCATCAGTGGTTGACTTCGGATTGGCACTGCTCCTCTCCGATATCATGGGGGTATACTACGGACTGGCCAATGCCATAGGGGTGACAGCCGGAGGCGTGACCAACTGCTGCCTCAACTACCGTTATGTGTTCGGTGACAATCACCTCCGTAAACGGCGTGTTGCATGGAGGTACTTCCTGGTGTGGGTTGTCAGTTGGATATTCAATGCGGGAGGCACCGTTGCCCTCACCGAACTTATTAACAGCAGTGAGCACATCGATGTACACTATATGTTGCCAAAATGCATCGTCTCCTTCTTGGTTGCCGTACTCGTCAACTATCCCGGTCAGAGACGGTTCGTGTTTAAAAAGTGAAGAATGAAGGGTGAAGAATGAAGAGTTCAATTGCCAAAGCGTACAAAACAACTAAAATACAAAAACAATGCAATAAAAAAACGACAACATAGACAACTCATACAACACAAACAACACGAAACGTTTTAGACGTTTTATTTTGAAAGAAAAGTTGTCTAAGTTGTATTGGTTGAAAAAGTTGTCGGTTGGCAACGCCACAAATACTGTTTGCCATCCTTAAACTGCATAAAAAACAAAATAGAATATGAACTACAGAGATATTTTACAGAAAATAATCTATGTGCTGATTAATCCTATTATCAAGGCGCTGATCAAGTTGCACATTACGCCCAACGTCGTGACCTTTGTGGGTTTCGTAGGCAACATAGTCGCTTCCGCTTTCTTTATCGATGCGGCATGGCGGTTGGGTACCCTCCAGACCAATAGTGGCATGGCCACAGACACCGAAGGACTGGCACAGTTCTTCGCCAACCTCCAGCAGGCGTACGGTGAAAGCATGACGGAGATAGGGTGGGGAGGTGTTATCATCCTCGCAGCTGGACTCTTTGACATGATGGACGGCCGACTGGCACGCATGAGCGGAAAGAGCAGCCTCTTTGGTGCTCTCTGGGACTCTACGCTCGACCGCTACAGCGAACTGGTAAGTCTCTTCGGTATCTGCCTTGTCTTTCTGCAGAGCGGCCGTTTTGCAGTAGGTATCGTTACCTTTGCCGCCATGATAGGGTCTGTCATGGTGAGCTATGTAAGGGCACGTGCCGAGGGACTGCAGGTAGAGTGCAAGGTAGGACTCATGCAGCGCCCGGAACGCGTGGTGGTAACTGCCGTTACTGCCATACTGACCGGACTCACAGGCAATATATGGTGGCTGGCTGGCGGCATGGCCCTCATTGCCCTGCTTGCCAATGTTACGGCCTTTTGGCGCATTGCCCACTGCTATAGGGTAATGAAGTAAAGGGACTTAAGTAAAAATAAGTTGGGAAAAACGCAAATCGTACCAAGTCCTTTTTTATCATAACGAAAGAAAATAATCTATGATGTCCTTATATCTTGTGGCAGTATTCGTGCTGCTCTATGCATGCAGGAAGACACGCCGTTTTGCCGTGTATTTCCTGCCTTGGCTTATTTTCGCCGTGGCGTATGACTCCATGCGGCTGTATCCTAACTACTTGGTCAACGACATCGATGTAGCCCCTATCTACGAGGCAGAGAAGTCGCTCTTCGGTATCGGTGCTACGTCGCCCGCCGAACTGCAGGCAGTCGCTGACCATACACCGCTGATGATACCAGGCGAATACTTTAAGGTGCACCACTGCGCCATGGCCGACTTTATGGCGGGTTTCTTCTACCTCTGCTGGATTCCCGTGCCCGTGGGGTTCGCCATCTACCTGTTCTGTCGTAAGGAGTATGTTTGGTTTGTTCGATTCTCATGGACATTCTTGGTGGTAAACCTCTTGGGGTTCATTGGCTATTATATCCATCCGGCATCGCCTCCATGGTACGTTATGAACTACGGTTTCGAACCCGTGCTCAACACCCCTGGCAATGTAGCTGGACTGGCGCGCTTTGACCAACTGATAGGCATCCCCGTCTTCCATACCATCTATTCAGGCAACTCCAATGTGTTTGCCGCTGTGCCCAGTCTGCATGCAGCCTACATGCTTATTACCACCGTCTATGCCGTCATGAGCCGCAAACGGTGGTACACGGTATTGCTGTTTGCCTTTATCTGCGCAGGCATCTGGTGGACAGCAGTCTATGCCGGACACCACTATGTAATAGATGTACTGCTCGGTATCCTCACGGCCGTGCTCGGTATCTTGCTTATGGAAGGCTTGTGGGCTGTACGAATGAAAAACAAACGGTAGGAAAAACAAGCAGTAGGAAAAACAGATAAGCTCTACTTTCGGATGATGTACCGAAAGTAGAGCTTATCTGTTTGTTGAACAAAGCGCGATGATAGATTTTGTCAGATATCCTTGCGGAAGCATCTGCGGCGGCGGTGTACCTCACTGTCCAGATACTGCCACTGGTTTCTTACCTTGGTGTTGCCCTCCATCATCGGCATGGCCTCTGCCCATTTGAACCCATAGCGGCGGTACCACTCTATGAGGTCTGAGAATACGATGGCATTGGCCCCCTTGGTACGGTATTCGGGCAAGATGCCGATAAGGAGAAGGTCTACTGTATCGGTCTTGTGCCATTTCAACACACGCAGAAGATGCCACCAACCCAAGGGGAAGAGATTGCCATCGCGGGTCTTCTGCAGCGCGCGGGAGAAAGACGGGAAACTGACCCCGAAACCTACCATCTTGCCGCCCAGTACCCTGATCTCTTTCTCTTCCTGTGCTGTAGCGGTACGCCCTTCCTGCCGTATGGAGTCGAGAGTGACATTGCGGTCCACTACGCCTACCACCAGGTTAAGGTCGGCCTTCTTGATATAGTCCTCTATGAGTTGGTTGATCTGTCCCTCTGAGAGTTGCTGGAAATCGTAAAGGTTCTTGTACGTCTCGTTCAGTATCTCGAAGAGACGGTGCCCCATGCCTTCGTCCACCAGTTCACGGTTGGTGAACTTGTGGGCATGCAGATTGTACCTGCTCTTGATCATCTCTGCCGTGCGTGCAAACTTCTCCGGTGTGACCTCCGGTACCTTGATACGGTATTCCAGCCAGTCGTTGTCTTTCTCGAACTCGCCCATCTCGGCAATATGCTCCTCGTAGTAGGGATAGTTGTATATGACGTATGGTGTCGTGAGCGTCTCATAACCATAGATGAGCATACCTTCACGGTCCATATCGGTAAAGCCCAAAGGCCCCGCCATCTCGTCCATGTCGTGTGCCCGACCGTATTCCTCCACCTGCTGCAGCAGTGCGCGCGACACCTCCTTGTCGTCCACGAAGTCGAACCACCCGAAACGTACCTGTTTCTTCTGCCAATGCTCGTTGGCGCGGCGGTTGATGATGGCAGCCACGCGTCCTACAACCTTTCCGTTGCGGTAAGCCAGATAGTACTCGGCATCGCAAAACTCAAAGGAGGGGTTCTTGTCCTTGCGCAGTGTATTCACCTCGTCGAAACGGATAAAGGGGACAGCCCACGGACATCCTCGATAGAGGTCGTTGTAGAAGTCGATGAAACGGTCCAGATCCTTTCGGGTCTCGACCTTTCTTATCTCTATGTTACTGTTCATGCATGCAAAAGTACGCTTTTTCCAAAAATAAATCAAATTTTTCTAAAGAAATTGCTTTCTATACCCCCTCTTTTGTCTGTTCGTATAGAAAGCCGTACCTTTGCACCCATGAAAAAGAATCGCGATAACTATGCATACCTCACCCATGCTCCCATACACCGTGTCATTCCAACCATGGCCCTTCCCACGATTGTCAGCATGCTCTCTACCAGTATGTACAACCTGGCAGACACCTATTTTGTGGGAAGTATCAATACACAGAGTGTAGCAGCCGTAGGCATCTCCTTCTCCGTCATGTCCGTGATACAGGCCGTAGGATTTTTCTTCGGTCATGGGTCGGGCAACTATATCTCCCGTCAGTTGGGAGCGCAGGAACACGTGCTGGCGGCCCGCATGGCCAGTACAGGCGTAGTGCTCAGTTTTCTGGCCGGTGTGGTGATTGCCATTCTCGGGCTTACGTTCCTTTCCCCCCTGTGTGTGCTTTTGGGTTCCACGCCCACCATCCTTCCCTATACAGAGCGTTATCTGGGTATCATACTGCTGGGCGCACCGCTGATGACCACCTCGCTGACCCTCAACAACCAGATGCGTTTTCAGGGAAACACGGCGTATGCCATGAAGGGAATCCTCTCCGGTGTGTTACTCAACCTTGTGCTTGCCCCCTTGCTCATACTCTATTTTGCCATGGGTATAACGGGAGCAGCTGTGGCCACACTGGTAAGCCAATGTTTCGGTTGTGTGGTGCTTTGGCGCATGAGTCATCAGGGCGGCAATATAGGTGTGCGTTTTCGCGACTTTACGCCCAGCCGTGCCTTTGCCAAGGAAATCATCTTTGGCGGGACGCCCTCGCTCTCGCGTCAGGGACTTGGCAGTGTTTCTACGCTGATGCTCAATGTGGCAGCCGGAGCATATGGTGACGCTGCTATCGCCGGCATGAGTATCGTTACGCGCATATCTTTCTTTATCTATGCCGTCGTTATCGGTTTGGGACAGGGATTTCAGCCACTGTGTGGCTTCTGTTATGGGGCGCGTCTTTACGGACGGGTCAGGGAGGCTTTCTTCTTTTGTGTCAAGTGCGGTACGGTGTTCCTCGCTGTGTGTGCAGCAGTAGGACTCGTTTCGCCCGAGACCGTCATAGCTCTCTTCCGCAGCGACCCCGATGTGGTGGAGGTGGGCAGTGCTGCCCTCTGTTGGCAGGTGGCCAGTTATCCGCTGGTAGCCACTATCGTGCTGACCAACATGCTGACACAGACTATCCGTATGCCCGTGAGGGCCAATCTGGTGGCTGCCTCGAGGAGCGGTCTCTTCTTCATACCTCTCATTCTGATTCTCCCCATGTGGTGGGGACTGCAAGGTGTGGAAATGTGCCAGATGTGGGCGGATATATGTTCGTTTGCCATGTCTGTACCTGTGGCATGGAGTGCTTTTCGCGACATGAAACGCAAAGAATAACTCTGTGTGGCGAAGACTTCGGGAACTCTTCACCACACAGAGAAGAATAATGTGGAAAAATAAAAAGGTTTGGAGAGCCTTGCGGCATGACCAAACCTTCTTCTTTCTAACTAACTTATTATCAACTATTCATTACTTTCGTTTTGCAAAATTACATGTTTTACCCTATACTTGCATGTAATTTTTGCAAAAAAACACACGTAAACGTTTTCGGTTGCGGAAAAAATACGTACCTTTGCAGATAACCTAAAAGAAAACAAGATGAAGCAACGCAGGACATCACTACGAGACCTTGCCGACCGGTTGGGGGTGAGCATAGCCACCGTGTCGCGCGCATTGCGCAACAGTCATGAGGTGGGCGAGGAAATGACAAGAAAAGTGAAGGAACTTGCCAAGGAAATGAACTATCGTCCCAATCCCTTTGCGCAGAGTCTGCGCAAGGAAGCTCCCAGGGTAATCGGAGTCATCGTGCCTAACCTCGTTACACATTATTATGCGGCAGTGCTCGACGGTATCGAAGACTATGCGTCGCGATGCGGATATTCTGTAATCAGTGCCAATAGTCACGAGAGCCATGTAAGGGAAGAACGCATGCTGGACAATTTCCTCGACATGCACGTGGAGGGTATCATCGCCTGTCTGGCACAGGACACCGTCAACTATTCTCATTTCGAGCAGTTGCACACTATGGGCGTGCCCCTTGTGTTTTTTGCCCGTTGCTGCCTGCCCGAGATGTTCTCACAGGTAGTGGGCAACGGTGACATCGCAGCCCAGGAAGCCACGCAACACATGATAGATACAGGTTCCAGGCGTATCGCTTTCATAGGAGGCCCCAACCACCTTGACATGGTGCGCCGCCGCAAACACGGGTATCTCGAAGCTCTGCGCGAGAACCGCATCCCCATAGACCGCGACCTCGTGGTGTGCGATATGATAGACTTCGATGTAGCACGCAACAATACCTTGCAGTTGCTTGAAAGCGAGAAACGCCCCGATGCTATCCTTGCCTTCAATGATATCATTACCTATGCAGCCTTTGATGCCATTAAGGCCAAGGGGCTGAGAATCCCCGAAGATGTAGCCATCATCGGATTTACTGACGGCGATACTGCGGCTTTTGTAACCCCCCGCCTCTCCGCCATCATGGACAAGGCCCACGAACAGGGAGCCAAGGCATGCGAATTGCTCATGAGGAATATCAACGGTGATCCCAAAATATATAAAGAGGTAGTGCCGATGATACTCAAGATACGCGAAAGTTCGGAAAAACGACAGTAATACTCACCCTCCCTGCCCATGATGCATATTTGCATAGTAGCGGTAGCATAGGAACAGTAATGTAGCTAAAAACCAATGACGAAGAAAACATTCTTTAATGATGCCGTAAGAAAAACCGTCCGCGTCCTGCTGCCGTTTCTGGCTGTATGGTGGCAGGCTCTATTGGGGTCAGTGGTGGCCGGCAATATAGAATTTTCCCGTCTCAACAATCGGGATGGACTTACTAACAGTCACATACAGGCCATTCTCAAGGACCACAAAGGCTATATGTGGTTCGGGACGCAGGCAGGACTGGCGCGCTACGATGGATTCCGCATCAAGACATTTCTCTACAACAACGTCAATCCGAAGTCGCTGCCCAACAACCTCATAGACGAGATTTATCAGGATGCGGACTATAACCTCTGGCTGCACACAGCCTTGGGCTACTGCATTTTAGACTATAAGCACGAGGAGTTTGACCGCCAACCCGAGAAACGGTTGGCAGGTGTGGGAATAAAGGGCGGGATAGACAAGGTATTCATAGACAGCCGGAAAAATCTGTGGGTAAGCATATACGGCAAAGGCTGTTATTTTATAGATGCCAAAACCCGCAAGCCTTTCCTTTTCTATTATTCTAATGCGAATGGGGGCAACCCCTCCTACACGCTTCCCGGTGACCAGATTTCGCATTTTTCAGAACATAAGGGAACCGTCATTGTCTCTTTTGCCAACGGTACCTTTTGCTGTATCAATGGTGCCGAGCATCATATTTTGTGGGTCAATACAGCCCTTGCTATGCAGTATTCAGCCAGTGCCGCCTATACCTTTGCAGACAGCCGTTCCAACTATTGGGTACTGATGGGAAGCGAGACAAACATCTACAGTGCAGTATTGAAACGCTGGTTTAAGGGGGTGCCGTCCTTCCTACAGGCGCACGGCATTGTTATGGAAGGCCGCACGCCTTCATTTATAAGGGATATGGCCAGTACTTCAGACGGACGGTTGTGGATAGCCACTGACCATGACGGACTCCTGGTTGTAGACTACAGGAAAAAGACCTGCCAGCAGTATCTCAAGGACGAACAGAATATGCAGAGTCTGCCCGACAATTCCCTGCAGCGTATCTATATTGACAACCGCGACGATATATGGATAGGCTCGTACAAGAACGGCGTAGCCTATTTCTCGCCCTCGCTCACACGCTTCAGCACGCTTCCCTTGGGTGACATCTGCACCATAAGCCAGGATGGTGCCGGACTGTTGTGGTGCGGTACCAACGACCATGGCATTCTTTCCTGTAATCCCCTTACGGGGCTGGTGCAGCGTTATGGCGCACAACAGACAGGCTTAGGTTCTGACGTTGTTGTGAGCAGTGTCGTGATGAGCGACGGAACCGTATTTTTCGGTACTTTCAACGGTGGAATGGCAAGATACCGGGACGGAGTGTGGAAAACCTATAAAGCAACACCTCACGGACTGGCCAATAACAGTGTGTGGTGTCTGGCCGAAGCTCCCGGGCATCGTCTGCTCATCGGTACACTGGGTGGCGGACTGCAGATTATGAATACCTTGACCGAGACGTTCGAGACATACGACATGACCAATACAAAGTTGCCGTCCAATTACATCAGTTCCATAGCCAAGGCAAAAGGTGACGAGGTACTGCTCGGCCACTCTCAGTGTGTCTCCCTCTTTAATCTCAAGACGCATAAAATGACCACCCTCAATGCTACACGTTCCGGAACGCCTTTCCCCAGTCCGTCGGTCAACTATGCTATGATGGACAGCCGCGGCATCATCTGGATGGCATCGCCCGCTGGCATTACGATGTACGACCCTCACAACGACCAGTTGGAGTCGGTCAACGATATGAACGGCACGCAGGGCATGGTGGGATGTGCTATGGTAGAGGCCCGTGACCATAGTATGTGGCTCGTGTCTGAGTTTCTCCTTACCCGTGTCAGGCTGGAAAAGGGCGATGACGGAATGTGGACCTTGAGCCTGTCGAGCTATAACAGTCTGGACGGGTTGCAGGATGGTCAGCTCAACTACCGGTCGGCCTGTAGACTGGCTGATGGGTCTATTGCTGTGGGCGGACAGGAAGGCGTCAATATCGTGCCCATGAATGGCATACGCTCGGTCAAACGCTCGGTAGGTGTGCTCTTTAGCGGACTCGTACTCTTCGATCATCCCCTTGTGGCTGGCGAGGAATACGAGGGTAGGGTAGTGCTAAAAGAGGCACTCGACTGTTGTCGCCAACTCGAACTCGACTATTCCGACAATGCCTTTACCATACAGTTGGCCTCCGACGATGTGGCCATCCCCTCGCGCAGCAGGTTCCTGTATCGTATGGAGGGCGTATCGGACAAGTGGCTCATGACAACAGAGAGCAAGCCTTCTGTAACCTTTACCAACCTCTCGCCAGGCAACTATACGCTGCAAGTGAAGGTGGTGAATGGGGACGGAACTGTGAGCGAAGAAATCAGCGAGCTTAGGATACACGTGCGCCCGCCTTTCTACATGTCGCCCGTCGCCATCCTTCTGTATGTCCTCTTGGCTGTGGCTATATTCTTCTACTACCGCAAGCGTATGCTCGACAGACAGCGTGCCAAGTATGAGCGTGAAAAAATGGAGGAGAACGTTCGGAAGACTGAAGAATTGAACGAACTGAAGCTCAACTTCTTTACCAATGTGAGTCACGAACTGCGCACACCGCTCACACTCATCATCTCTCCTCTTGTCACGATGGAGAAGGAGGAACAGGATAGCGGCAAACGCCACAAGCTGCAGCTCATACACCGCAATGCCCTACGCCTGTTGTCTCTTGTCAACCAGATACTCGATTTTCGCAAGGTGGAGAAGAGCAGTGACAACCTGGTACTCTCCAATATGGACATCGTGTCCTTTGTCAAGAATATCTGCAACTCTTTCCGACAGTTGGCCAACAGTAAGATAACGATGGATTTCCAGTCTGCCATCCCTAAACTCGTCATGGCTTTCGATGTCGACAAGGTGGGCAAGATAGTAAACAATCTGTTGAGCAACGCCTACAAGTTTACCCCCGACGGCGGCAGCGTGTCGGTGGGACTGAATGTCTTTGTGCGTGAAGACAAATCGGTGGCAGACGAAGATATGTTGCGCATCACCGTGACGGATACGGGGCGTGGAGTCAGCGATGCCGACAAGGAGAAGGTGTTCGGACGTTTCTATCAGGTAAACGGTACTGAGATGCTGCCCTATGGAGGCAGTGGCATCGGTCTGAACCTTGTCATGCAGTTTGCCCGGATGCACGGTGGCAGCGCGCGTGTGGAGGACAATCCCGGTGGAGGTGCTGTATTTATCGTGGACATACCCGTAAGACATCAAACTGCATCGGACGTGAAACTGGGAGAGACGCTTGTCGATTTGCCTATGTGTGAACAACCTGTGGCCGTAACGGAAGAAACTTCTGAAGGACAAATCCATGCAGTCAAGCAACAGTCGCATACGGAGCGGGGTGGCATGAAGCCCATCGTCATGCTTGTAGACGACAGTGACGATTTCCGCGAGTTCATGCACGAACAACTCTCGCCCGACTACTGTGTGGTAGAGGCCGTAAACGGACAGGATGCCTGGGAGAAGATACAGCAACAGCGTCCTGCCGTGATACTGAGCGATGTCATGATGCCCGTCATGGACGGCAATGCCCTCTGCCGTCTGGTAAAGGGAACGGTAGACTTGGCTACCATCCCCTTCGTTATGCTTACGGCCCGCCTTGCCGACGAGCATCGTAAGGAGGGTTTCGGCAACGGCGCAGATGCCTATGTTACCAAGCCATTTGACGTCGACCTGCTGAAGACGCGCATCGACAACTTCCTGCGTTCGTCATGTTTTACAGCAGTTGGTGTGGAACATGATGAGGCGGATAATGCCGAGAAAACAGAACAGAATCCTGAATTCAAGTTGACAGAGACCGATCGGAAATTCCTTGCTTCGGTAGATACCTATATTCACGACAACATGGGTGACCCTGATGCTTCGGTAGAGGGGATGAGCTGTAGCCTGTGCATCTCGCGCGTACAATTATATAAACGTATGCTCGCCCTGACAGGTACCACGCCGTCGGAGTATATGCGCGCCAAACGTATCAGACATGCAGAAGAACTGATGCACACAGGTGAGTACAATGTGTCGGAGATAGCGTACAAGGTAGGATTCAACAATCCGCGCTATTTCTCCAAGTATTTCCAGGAGGCATACGGCATGACTCCCTCGCAGTACAAGAGGAAACTTAACGGATAATGACTATATTTAGGGTGGGCTGCTTGCCCACCTTAACATTTTATACACCCTTTCATAACAAAAGGGTGGTCTGCTACTCTTTCTTTTTTTCTAAATTTGCAGCAGACAACAACTATTAATTCTGTTAAGCATGAAACTATCTAAAACTTTAATGATTTCAGCAGTGCTGTTCTTGAGCGCTTCTGACCTTCAGGCAGCCGGATTCAGTCAGAACGGCAATTACCTTACTGTGCAGTTGAAACAGCACCAGACCAATGGCCCCAGTCAGATTCGTCTACAGGTGGTAAACGATAAGATTGTACGCGTGCAAGCTACGGCCGAACAATCGTTCAAGGACAAGCAGAGCCTGATCATCGTTCCCCAGACCAGCAAGGCTAATTATAAGGTGGAGGAGCAGGGCGATAACCTTGTGGTAACCACTGCAGCCATGCGTGCCGTGCTCAACGAGGCTACGGGCCACATCGCCTTCTACGACCTCAAGGGCAATGTGCTCCTCAACGAGGTGGCACAGGGCGGAAAGAACTTCAAGCCCTTCACCGTGCCCGACTACGAGATGGGTGTGGACATCGCCAAGGTGAAGGAGGAACAGAAGCACGGATGGTCGTGGAACGCCGTCTTCGACTCTCCCGACAACGAGGCTTTCTACGGACTGGGTCAGCACCAGAGTGAAGAACTCAACATGAAGGGAAAGAACGAGGACCTCTTCCAGTATAATACCAAGGTGAGTGTTCCTTTCGTGGTTTCCAACAAGAACTACGGTATCCTCTGGGATTCTTATTCCTTCTGCCGCTGGGGTAAGCCCGACGACTACCTGCAGCTCAACCGTGCCTTCAAACTCTATGACAAGGACGGCAAGGAAGGTCATCTCACAGGTACTTATGTGGCCAAGGACGGTCAGAAGATTGTGCGCGGCGAGGACAGCATCTATTTCGAGTATGCCATGCCCGAGGCTTCCGAGCTTTGCAAGAAGACCGACAACGGCGGCATCCAGAACCTGCCCAAGGGCTTTGCCTTGAATGGTTCCAAGGTGGTGTATGAGGGTTATGTGGAGGCTCCCACCAACAGCTTCTACCAGTTCATCCTCTACTATGCCGGTTATATGAAGATTTATATCGACGGCAAACTCGTGGTGCCTGAGCGCTGGCGTACGGCCTGGAACCCGAACTCGTATAAGTTTGAAACACCCATCAGCAAGGGCGTGAAGACTCCTATCCGTATCGAATGGCAACCCGATGGTGACGTGTCATACTGTGGTCTCCGCGTAGCAGCTCCCCGCTCGGAGGCTGAGAAGAACCAGTTGAGCATCTGGAGCGAGATGTCGCC
Source organism: Oscillospiraceae bacterium (assembly GCA_963624905.1). Lineage (GTDB taxonomy): Bacteria > Bacteroidota > Bacteroidia > Bacteroidales > Bacteroidaceae > Prevotella. The sequence goes on along the minus strand of CAVFRG010000006.1, from coordinate 11,152 downwards.
TGACATGGACTACTATTTCATTGCCGGTCAGAACACCGACGATGTCATCAGCGGCTACCGTACTCTGACAGGCAAGGCTCCTGTTTATCCCAAGTGGGTACTCGGTTTCTGGCAGAGCCGTGAACGTTATCAGAGCAGCGAGGACATCGAGAGCAATCTCAAGAAATTCCGCGACCTCCATATCCCTGTAGACAATATCGTGCAGGACTGGAACTACTGGCCCATCGACGCATGGGGTTGCCACAACTTCGAGGAATCCCGTTATCCCAACCCACAGGCTATGCTCGACAGCGTACACGCCATGAACGGCCGTTTCATGATTTCCGTATGGCCCAAGTTCTACGATACCACCAAGAACTATAAGGAACTCGATTCCAAGGGCTGGATGTATCACCAGGCAATCACCGACGACATCCACGACTGGCTCGGCTACCGTGGCTCTTTCTATGATGCCTACGATGCAGGGGGCCGCAAGATGTTCTGGCGCCAGATGGACGAGAACCTCTATTCTAAGTATAACTTTGGTGTGGATGCCTGGTGGATGGATGCTTCCGAGCCTAACGTGCGCGACTGTACCCCGATGTGGTATCGCAAGGCACTCTGCGGTCCTACCGCCCTCGGTACTTCTACCGAATACTTTAATGCTTACAGCATCGTGAACGCCGATGCCATCTATAACGGTCAGCGTAGCGTGAACCCCAACCAGCGTGTGTTCCTCTTGACCCGCTCTGGTTTCGCCGGCGAGCAGCGCTACAGCACCGCCACCTGGTCGGGTGACATCGCTACCCGTTGGGAGGATATGCGTGCGCAGATGACGGCTGGCTTGAACCTCTCCATGGCTGGTCTTCCTTTCTGGGGCATGGACCAGGGCGGTTTCTGCGTGGAGAACCGCTATGTGAAGGCCCAGCAGGAGTTTGACAAGAATGGTACAGAGAACGCCGACCTGAAGGAGTGGCGTGAGTTGCAGACCCGCTGGAACCAGTTCGGTTGCTTCGTTCCTCTCTACCGCACCCATGGCCAGTGGCCTACCCGTGAGGTTTGGAACATCGCTCCTGCCGACCACAAGGCTTATCAGACCATCGTGGCTTACGACAAGTTGCGCTATCGCCTGATGCCTTACCTCTACAGTATGGCAGGTATGGTTCACCTGAAGGACTACACCATGATGCGTGCCCTCGTGATGGACTTCAACGGTGACGACAATATCTACGACATCAAGGACCAGTGGATGTTCGGCTCGGCACTGATGGCTTGTCCTGTGGGCGAGTACCAGAAGTACAGCCGCAACGTATATCTGCCCAAACAGAAGGGCTGGTACGATTTCTATACTGGCAAGTATTACGCTGGCGGTCAGACCATCGTGGCTGACGCTCCATACGAGAAGATTCCTGTCTTCTGCCCCGAGGGAGCCATTCTCCCTGTAGGTCCCGAGATGGAGTGGAGCGACCAGAAGAAGGCTGAGTTAATCGACCTCTACGTATATGCCGGCAAGGACGGCGAGTTCACGGTCTATGAAGACGAGGGTACCAACTACAACTACGAGAAGGGCAAGTATGCCACCTTCGACATCCGTTACAACGATGCGCAGAAGACCCTTACCATCGGCGCCCGCAAGGGCAGCTTCGACGGTATGCTCCAGAAGCGCCGTTTCAATGTCATCCTCGTGAATGGTCAGAACGGCCAGGGAGTAAACCTCGCCAAGTCGCCCAAGGGCAAGATGGTGAAGTATGCCGGCCAGGCTGTGACTGTAAAACTGAAGTAAAATGAAGAACTTTTTAGTATTATCAGCTATCATATTGGGCGCTCAGTCTCTGAGCGCTCGTGAGAGTCAGTCCTTCGATAAGGGCTGGCTTTTTACGCTTGCCGATTCAGCGGGTATGGAAAAGACGGAGTATGTCGATGCTGGATGGCGACAACTCAATCTGCCCCACGACTGGGCGATAGAGGGCGACTTCCTGGCCAGCAATCCTTCTGGGGCCAGTGGCGGTGCCTTGCCGGGCGGCATCGGATGGTATCGCAAGCATTTTGTCATAAGTCCCAAGGAGACGAACGACCGCTATGCCATTGCTTTCGATGGCGTATATATGAACTCTACGGTCTATATCAACGGACATAAGCTAGGTACCCGTCCCTACGGCTACAGTAGTTTCGAGTACGACCTTACACCTTATATTAATAGGGAGGGTGATAACGTTATAGCTGTGAAGGTGGACAACTCTGACCAGCCCAACAGCCGTTGGTACAGTGGTTGTGGCATCTACCGCCATGTATGGATTTACAAGAGCAATAATATCCACATCGCTCAGTGGGGACAGTATGTCTCTACTACCCCCGACGGAACAGTGAAGGTGAAAATAGACTGGGTAAATGAGAGCGATGGCAATTCATATTCTTCCTCAGCAAAAGGGAAGAGGAAGAAGTCTTTGAAGGTGAAACCAACGTTCCGCAATATCATCTATGACGCGGATGGAAAGGTGGTGGCATCCCATACCCACGCCTCTGAAGAACAGATCTTGAAGGTAAGGCACCCGCATCTTTGGGATATAGGCAAAGGCTATCTCTACACCGTCAAGAGCGAACTGCTGGTGGGTGGCAAGGTTATGGATACGGAGACGACGAAAGTCGGGTTCCGCGACGTGGACTTTGATGCCCAAAAGGGTTTCTTTCTCAATGGCAATAATATGAAAATCAATGGTGTATGTGAGCACCATGACTTCGGTTGCTTGGGTGCGGTCGTCAACGAGGATGCCATGCACCGCAAGCTGACGATTCTTCGCGACATGGGAGCGAATGCCATCCGCTGTAGCCATAACCCTCCTGCTCCGGAGCTGTTGAACATGTGTGACTCCATGGGACTGCTCGTCATGGACGAGAGCTTCGATATGTGGCGCAGGAAGAAGTCGAACGGCGACTATGCCCGTTTCTTCGACAAGTGGCACAAGCGCGACCTCTCCGACCTGGTGAAACGCGACCGCAACCATACCAGTGTCATCATGTGGAGCATCGGCAACGAGGTGCTCGAACAGTGGTCGGATGCAGCTGCCGACACCCTGACCTTGGAACAGGTCAACTTGATATTGAATGCCGGACATGATGCCTCTACCTTGGCGAATGGTAGCGAACTGAGCGTCAATTCCCATCTCGCCCGTCATTTGGCAGAGATTGTCAAGGAGAACGATCCGTGGGGAACGCGTCCCATCACCGCCGGATGCAACGAACCTAACCCCAACAACCATCTCTTTAAGAGTGGTACCATCGATGTCGTAGGCTTCAACTATCACCACCAGTGGGCGAAGGGTGTTCCCGGGAATTTCCCCGACAAACCGTTCATCTTCACAGAGAGTGTCTCCGCCTTGCAGACCCGTGGCTATTACATGATGCCGAGCGACAGCATCTTCAAGGCTCCCAAGGAGTGGTGGATGCCCTATACCGACCCTTCGTATATGTGTTCGGCCTACGACAACATGCACGCCTCCTGGAGCAGTACGCATGAGGAGACATGGGATGTGGTGAAGCACAACGATTTTGTGGGAGGCCAGTTTATCTGGACGGGATTCGACTACATCGGTGAGCCTACCCCCTATTCCTATCCTGCCCGCAGCAGCTACTTCGGTATCATCGACCTCGCCGGTCTGCCCAAGGACAGCTATTATATGTATCAGAGCGAGTGGACCGACAAGAAAGTGCTCCATCTCTTCCCCCACTGGAACTGGATTCCGGGTCAGACGATAGATATGTGGTGCTATTTCAACCATGCCGACGAGGTGGAACTCTTCATCAACGGCAAGAGCCAGGGCGTTCGCAGGAAGAAGGCCTATGGAGCGGCCAATGAAGGAAAGGAATACAACAAGTCTACCGAGTATCATGTGATGTGGCGTGTCACCTATCAGCCTGGCGAGGTAAAGGTGGTGGCGCGCAAGGACGGTAAGCAGGTGGGTGTGCAGAGCATCAAGACAGCCGGTGCTCCCGACCATATCGTCTTGAAGAAGACCTATCAGGGCACATTGGCATATGGTGATGCTACGCCTACTACCTTTGTTGAGGTGAACGTGGTGGACAAGAACGGGCGTCTCTGTCCAAATGCCGACAATCAGATTTTCTTCTCGGTAGCGGGTGGCGGTGATGCAGCAGCCGGTGCACCCGTCATCTTGGGTGTGGACAATGGTTGCCAAACGTCGCTCGAACGTTTCCAGGACAACAAACGAAAGGCATTCTTCGGCAAGTGTGTCGTCGTTCTTAAGGGCAAGGGCACGCTTACTGCCAAGGCAGTAGACCTCAAGGACGCTTCCGTAGCATTGTAGACACAAATAACGAAAGAACCCAAATGAATTACCCTGTCGGTAAAAATAAAGCGGTTGGCATTTTTTGCCAACCGCTTTGGTGTTAGATCATCAGGCTTGCTTTTATCATCTTATACTTTTTAGTGCTGTTATCCTTACTTCAAATCTTCTTTTTGCTTACTTGCTTTTTGTCAGACATCTTTATAATATGCACATTTCTGATTACTTTTGCAAAGGTAATGATTTTTGGGAAAAGAAGCTTGTAAAATCGGAAATTTTCTGATTTTACTATTGTCATATTGGAAATTTTATGCCGAAAATATACAAAAAACTATAAAAGAGCAGTGGGTTTTCGCCCTTGTCTGCCTATTGTTCGAAGTTTTTTTATACTTTTGCGCTTTATAAAAGCATTAAGAATTCCATTGTATCGAGCAAAATATGAACTTGTATGAACATTACTTCAACATCATTGCGCAAAGTGCCGGCACCATCTATTGGACTCTTGCCGTACTCTTGCTCTTCCTGAAGGTTCCCCATACGGAAGCGTATTTGCCATACCGCAAGTCAAAGTGTTTCCTGACCGTTACCTATTTTATAATGGGTGTGAATATCTTCGTCTGGCTTGTTTTGTTTTCCGGCAACTGGACACAACACAATCCCTATGTCGCATGTTTGGACATAAGCATGTTTTATCTGGCGGCCATCTTCTATGGCTGTTCTTTCTGTAACCTGCTGGACAGCCATTATCTCACGTGGAGGCGCATTGCCAGAGATTTGCTTCTATGGGTAGTTGTATCGTTGTTGTTGGTGGTGTCACGGGCTGAAGGCATGCCTGTATGGGGCAAGTGGATATCCTTCGTCCTCTCGATGCTGCTGTTCCTGGAGGTCATTGTCAAGTACATTTACCGTTTCCACAAGCTCTATGCACACAAGGTACAATTGCTCGGTGACTACTTCCCTGAAGACATGCAGCGCTTCATGGCGTGGCTGAAGAAGAGCCTTTACCTTACGCTGCTGTATGGCGTGTTGGCGGTGGTTACCGTCTATACGGGCATCGTTTTCAACTTTGTGTTCCAGGCTTACGCCATTCTTGCCAACCTTTACATTGTCGTCAGCTTTGTCAATTATGCCGCACAGTACAGCAGGATAGTCCTTGCCGAGGAAAAACCGGCATCAGAAAAGGCGACGGAAGACGATGGGCTGGACCGGCAAGAAGAGATGGACAACTATGAACAGCTCTTCGGTAAACGGCTGGAGGAATGGGTAGGTGAAAAGAAATACCTCATGCCGCAGTTTACCATCGACGAACTGGCCGGTGAGTTGGGCACCAATAAACTGTACGTGTCTCGCTACATCAACCAGAAGTACAACGCCAACTTCAGCAATTGGGTTACCTCCCTGCGTATCGAGGAGGCCAAGAAGTTTATGCTGCAAAACCCCAATATCAAGCAGGAAGAGGTGGCGTTCCATTCCGGTTTCTCTTCTTCCTCTTATTTCTCCAAGGTGTTCTCGCGTGTGGAGGGAATGACTCCCATCCGTTGGCGCAAGGAACAGGGCGCAGCGTGAACCCCATCCTTTTGTCCGCTTGCCGTTATCGTGTTGTTGATGTTCTTGCTTTGCCCCGAAAACTGTTTCCTGCCAGTGCCGACTCACAGGTGAGGCAGAGCTGTTCCGAGGCGGTGTGGTGACTGAAGGCTTCTGTCATGGCGCATGCCCTGGGTGAGGCGAGTATCTCCTCGAGCGACTGGTTCAGCAGGTTGCCCAGGATAACATCACCGTTGTGGTCGAGGCAGCAGGGCACCACACTGCCGTCGGCAAGTATGCCTATCTGTTTCTTCAGTGCTTTGCAGAAGAGTTGCTCTTTTCGGTTGTTTGTTTCTTTGCTCTCTGGCGATGCCCCTTCCCGTTCTTTGGTTATGTCCGTCTCCTTTGTCTTTTCTGCATCCGGCCATTCGAACTTTCTGTCAAATTCCAGGTACAGGTTGTCGCTGAGCTGGTATCCGTCAGGGCGCACTTTCCACGGCTGTGGCACATGCTGCGCCATGAGTTGCATCACATGCTCGTTTTCCTGTTCCCTACCACCTTGGTTCCACAGGCGCAGCACCATGCAGGTGCCTGCTTGGGCAGCTTTCATGGAGAAGTCCATTACCTCGTCCATGTAACCTTCGAGGTTGCCCTTGGCGTTGCTCTCGTGCGAATGGAGTGAGAGTTGTATCTTGTGGGGCAGGGCAGTAAGAAGTTCGCGGCAGCGGTGCAGCAGGGTGCCGTTGGAGGTAAGTACGGTCTTGAATCCTTTCTGGCGTGCCTTGCTGACAAACTGTGGCAGCAGGGGATGGAGTGTCGGCTCGCCCATCAGATGGAAGTAGAGAAAGCACGCCTTGCCTCTCATCTTGTCGGTGAGCAGGTCAAACTCCTCTGCCGTCATCTGTCTCCTTGCACGGTGGTGCTTGGGGCAGAAGTGGCAGTCGAGGTTGCAGATGTTGGTTATCTCTATGTAACAACGGTCTATCATAAGGTTTCTGTCGTTGCTTTATTTCCCGAGGAATTTCTTGTTCACATAGTCGTTCAGGTGTTCCCGATAGCTGTCGCCTATCGGTATCTCTTTGCCGCTGTCCAGCACTACCCGGTTCTTTTGTATCTCGGCGATGTGGTGCAAGTTGATGATATACGACTTATGGATGCGCATGAAGTCCTTGTCTGCAAGACGCTCCTCCATCTTCTTCATGCTGAAGAGCACGACGATGGGCTTGAACTGTGTCGGGGCAGATGCTCTGCCGTCGGAAAGTGTCTGGGGGGTAGAGCCTAAATGGATGCGTAGGTATTCCGACATACCTTCCACGTAGAGGATGTCGTGCGCCAGGATGCGCACCATCTTGTATTCCGTCTTAAGAAATAGGGCGTCATCCTCGTCTACGGGCAACAGACTTGCCGTGTGCAGCAGGTCGTACTGGCGTTTTACCTTGTCGGCTGCACGCAGAATGTCGCCCATGCCAAACGGCTTGAGCAGGTAGTCGATGGCATCCACCTTGTAGCCCTCGATGGCATATTCCTGATAGGCGGTGGTAAAGACCACCATAGGCGGGTGGTTTAGAGAACGCACAAAGTCCAGTCCGTTGAGATCGGGCATGTTGATGTCTAAGAAGAGGGCATCCACTTCCTTCTCGCTCAATACGCTCATCGCATCGAGTGCGCTCTGACAACTGCCAACCAGTTCGAAGAAAGGTACTTTCTCCAGATAGGCAGCCAGTTGGCGGAGTGCCAAAGGCTCATCGTCTATAGCAAGTATTCGTATCATAGTCTTTTGGTGGGCTTTCTATTTTGTGGCGGGCTGCATTGGTAGACGCAGCAGCACTCTATATTCCTTTTCGTCCGCACCGATGCGTAGGGTGTACCCGTCCTTTCCGTAGATGAGCTGGAGGCGTTTCCGGGTGTTCTGGAGTCCTACTCCGCCATGCTTGTCTTCTGTGTCAGGCTTCCGGCTGTTGTTGCAAAGGAACTCTACCTCACGGGATGTCTCGTCCACCCTGACGCTTACCTCTATGAAGGAAGCGTTCTGGTAGCTAACCCCATGCTTGAAGGCATTCTCCACAAAGTTGATGAGAAGCATGGAGGGCAACTCTGTATTCATATGCCCCACTTGGGCTGCACCGCCATCTGGATTGTTCTTCGGCAGCGATATGGAGATGCGTACCTTGTCGGTATAGCGGATACGCATCAGTTCGATGTAATTGGTGATAAAGTCCAGTTCCTTTTGGAGCGGTGCCATCGGCTTATTGCCTTCATAGAGCACGTACCGCATCATCTTCGACAGCACTTCTATCGTATATTTCGCCTGCTCGGGGTCTATGTCTACCAGGGCATGGATATTGTTGAGGGTGTTCATGAAGAAGTGGGGATTGATCTGGTATTTCAGATAAGCCAACTGATTGGTAAGGTTTTCGCGCTCCAGTTCCTTCATTCGCTTGCGGTCGTCCTGCGACTTGAAGAACGACTTCACTCCTATGTTCAGTCCCAGTAGCAGTGTCATAATGATAAAAGCCACCGAGTCTTGTCCGCCGAAAACGAGGGGTGGTTCATTGCCGTCCGGTTTCCTTCCTATGTCTGGCGGTCCCGTCATCGGTCCCTTGCTCCTTTCCGTATCCCCTTCCATTCGTGGTTCTCCGACAGGACGTGGTACTCCGGTAGGATGTGGCATCGGCTTTTCCATTCGGGGAGTTCTTTCCCCCTCCACCGGTTTGGGTCTGTGTGGGTGACCGAATAACTGGAATAGGCTAAAGCCTACGATAAGGGCAAATACGGCAATGCAGTATGTCCACTTGCGGTTGTAGTATACCAGCAGGGGGGCTATCAGAAAATTGTGGATGAAGAAGGTGACGCAGAACATTGCCAGCAGACTCCATGCACTCATCACCCCCATCCAGTCGGGTGAGGAAGAGTCTCCCACAAACATGGATACCACGGGTGCTGCAAACAGTATTGCCCACAACACTGCATAAAGGATGATTTCCGACTTCTTCTGCCCCTTTACCATGGAATGAATGTATAGTCCTGTCCCCGAGGTTTTGCCGTCGCTGACGGATGTGTTTGAAATGCGAGTAAAATGTTTCAATATATAGATAACGTTAAAGGTTAGTTTTTATTTTATGTGATGATTAAGAAATTGGTACGCTTTGTGTCGTTTGCTATTACATAGCTTTCATTGGTGTATTGCAAAGGTATTGCAATCTTTTGGTGCTGCCAATTTTATTCAACGAACGCCCCTTTTCTTTCGGCCAAAAGAAAAGGGCGCATGTCTGCGCCCCTTATTGTTTGTCGTGTATGTTGTGTTATGCCTCTATCACCCAGTCGGTGATATTTCCCTGTGTGGAGTCGAAGTTAATGCCCACCTTTGTAACGGGCTTGCCGCTGAGGGCGAACCGCTTGCGGTAGTTCTTCAGGTTTATCTGCTGCATCGCCGCTTGTGCAGACTGGTTGAGCTTCAGTTCGATGATGTAGAGGTCGGTCTGGGTGAGGAGAACGATGTCCACTCTGCCCTTTGGTGTGTGCACCTCTACATCCACAAGGAAATTGGTGAGGAGTGAGAAGATGATGAAGAGCATCTGCTGGTAGTGGCCCTCGTAGTTGGTGACGTTGCAGTAGGGCACAGTGCCGAGGAATGTCTGCAGCAGTTGCAGAGCCTCGTCCATCTGGTTCTTGCGTATGAGTGCTGACATGCGTGCTATGGTTACGCCGCCGTTCTGTGCATACATACCCTCGATGTAGTTGGGCAGCAGGCTTTGGAAGAGTCCTACCTTTATCTCCTTGTTTGGGAAGTCGAGGGTATAGAGGGTCGTTTCGCGGTCGTAGTCCTTGATGGTGATGTATCCGCTCTGATATAATAAAGGAGTAATAGTTACCATCGTTTCCGTTGGAGCGTCGAACGCCGACTCTAATGCTTCCATTGGGGCAATGGCAGCTGGCGGCGTATCGTACTTTCGCATCATGTTAATGAGGTATGTCGGGGTGCCTGACGTGAACCAGTAAGCGCCCAGTTCGCGCTTTGCGAAACAGTTGAGCAGACTGTATGGGTTGAATACGTCGGGCGAATTCTTGGCGAAGTGGTATCCGTCGTAGTGCTCCTTTAGTTTGGCAATCGTCATTTCCCGTGAATATCCTAGAGCATTGGCGAGCATATCGATGTCTTCCGACATATTTTCCAGCAGTTCCTCCTTGGTGATGCCGCATATGCCAGCATATTCATCATCCATGGAGATGTTGGTAATGTTGTTCAGTTCGCTGAAGATGCTGAGCTGCGAGAACTTGGTGATGCCTGTGAGGAAGACGAAGCGGAGCATGCGCTCGCAACCTTTTAGCGGACTGTAGAAGTTGCGCATGACGTTGCGGAGTATATCCAGTTGTCCTGTCTCGTGTGCCACGTCCAGCAGAGGTGCGTCGTATTCATCGATGAGCACCACCACTTGCTTGCCACTCTTTTCGTAAGCCGTGTTGATTAAGTCGATAAGGCGATTGTTGGCTCCCTTGCTTGGATTGTCTATTCCCCATTTCTTTTCCTCTTCTTGCAGACGGTAGCCCAAGAAGTCTTCCAACTGCTCCTTCTCCATATGCTTTCCCAAGCTCATGTCGAAGTGCAGCACGGGATATTCCGTCCACTCCTTCTCCAGTTTCTCGATGGCAAGTCCTTGGAACAGTTCTTTCTTGCCCTCAAAGTAGCTGTGCATGGTAGAAACCAGCAGTGACTTGCCGAAACGGCGCGGTCGTCCCAAGAAGAAATACTTGCCGTTGGTGTGAGCCATGTGGTAGATGTATTCCGTTTTGTCTATATACAACTTGTCCGTATTTCGGATTTCCGAAAACGTCTGTATACCTATAGGGTAAAGTTTCAGTGCCATAGTCGTCTTGCTCCTATTTTTTTGCAAAGATAAGTATTTTATTTCAAACCAACGCTTGTTACATTGAAATTTGTTGTAAATCAGCGTGTGTGGTCATATGGTAGCTATTTATTTGCAGTTATTAGTAAAGTTTAACGCTTGTCGGGGGGGGAGTTAAGAAAAGTTTGTACTTTTGCGTTTGATAACTAATAATTTTACTTTACTATAACAAAATATTATGGTGCAAAGAAAGAAAACTTTTATTTTGACAGTCGCCCTGGCATTGGGTTCGCTCGGTGCATGGGCGGCGACACCCGGAGTGACATTCCTGTTCTCCAACGGTGGGAAGGCAAGTTTCGCCTTCGCTTCCAAACCCAAAATCGCAGTGACAGCTACTGGCCTCACGGTCTCGTCAACGAACGCCGCGGAAGTGTCTTATCAGTTTGCCGACGTACAGAAGTTCTTTTTCGAGGACGATGTAGTGGAGACGGGCATTCAGCAGGT